>MHGQ01000030.1 GCA_001805645.1 Omnitrophica WOR_2 bacterium RIFCSPHIGHO2_02_FULL_50_17
AGGGTTGACAAGGCAGGGGGGAGATGTTATCGTAAGCCAAAAAGGCGGGGAGAGGATATGGAATGGAAGAAATCGATAGATGAATCGTGGAAAGAAGCGGCTGAAAAGGAGAAGGATCATCTCGAGAGCATGATACAGGGCGGATCCAGGCAAAAGTCCGTCCCGCAAGGCGAGCCCTCTTCCCGGCCCCCTGGCGACGCCGGCAGCAAGGAGGCGGATATCTCCCGGAAGGCAGAGCCGGAAGGGGCACAGGAAGAGCCGGCACCTGAATCCGAAGGTTCCTCTGAGCTAAATTTTTTGAATTATGTGACCAGTCTGGCTTTTCAGGCCATGGTCTTTTTAGGAGAGATTCCCAATCCGATGACCAATGAAACGGAACAGAATCTCCAGCAGGCCAAGTTCGTTATTGACACGCTTGTCATGCTTCGGGGAAAGACCAAGGGTAATCTCACAAAGAAAGAAAGCGACATGCTCAATGCGACGGCCTACGAGTTGCAGATGAAATACGTCGAACTCGCCTCTAAAGAAGGGGTGGTATGATGAATCCTGGACAGAGTCGAGAGGTCGATAAAGATCTTCTGAATGTATTGGCTTGTCCTGTCTGCCGGGGCGATGTCCGGCAGGAAAAAGACAGGATTGTCTGCGTTCAATGCGGGCGTAGATACCCCATCCGCAATGGTATCCCTATTATGCTGGCCGATGGGGCAGAACAAGGAAACGCATAAGTTCCTTCCTTGAATTGTGAATCCAAGAATCCGACAACTCATCTCGAATTTTGCCCACGTCATGATCGACGCCCTGCTGGTTACGAAGGATGTCAATATTGCCTATTTGACACGGTTCCCCGCATCCGAATCATGGCTTCTGGTCTCCCCCCGCAAGACGATTTATATTACCGACTCCCGTTATATCCTCGAGGCACAAAAAAATCTTAAAGAAGGGATAACCGTCCGGCGGTATACGGCCTCTATGGCTGAGACCTTATCCAGTACTGTCCAAGAGATGGGTGTCCGGCGGATAGGGTTTGATAGTGAGCACATCACGCTCTCTCAGTACAAATCGCTCAAACGAAAGTGTCCTCGATCCCTGCGGTTCATTCAGGCCGATCATCTTGTGGAGAACCTGCGGGAGGTCAAGGAGCCGCGGGAGATTCAGAAGATCCGTCAGGCGCTTTGTGTCCATCGCCAGGCGCACCAATTCCTAAGAAAAAATCTTAGGGCCGGCCTTACAGAGAAAGAGGTCTTCCTGCGCCTGGAACGGTTTGTTAAATCCCGAGGGGTGAAGTTTTCTTTTGAGCCGATTATCGCCTCCGGGCCCCATTCCTCTTATCCGCATGCGCGGCTGACAGGGCGCAAAATCCGCCCCAACGACTTGGTTCTCGTCGACATGGGAATCGATGTTCAGGGCTACAAGTCTGACTTGACACGTATATTCTTTTTAGGTAGAATACCGCATCTTAAAGGACAAGTTTATGAATCCGTGCGGGCTGCGCAGCAGAAGGCGATGGATGTCATAAAAGCTGGTGTCCTCGGAAGGGATGTGGATCGCGCCGCACGTAACTATTTAGCCAAGAGAAAGTTAGCGAGATACTTCACACACGCCCTCGGGCACGGCGTTGGCCTTGAGATTCATGAAAACCCGCGTCTTTCACAGAAAAGCTCCTCAACCCTGAAAGAGGGAATGATCATCACGATAGAACCAGCCGTTTATATTCCCAACAAATTCGGTATTCGTATAGAAGATATGGTTCTCGTCACGAAGAAAGGATGCGAGGTCTTAAGTGACAATATCCATTAACCAGCTGGCCTCAGGGATCGGTCTTCGCATGGGAGGCGATATCTTTGCAGTTCTGGAATATCATCACGTCAAGCCCGGCAAAGGCGCGGCCTTTGCCCGTGTCAGGGTCAAGAATATCAAGACAGGCCAGGTCATCGAGAGGACATTCAGGAGTTCGGACAAGCTGGACGACGTGCCCGTTGATGAAAAGAGGCTGCAGAATCTTTACAGAAGCGGGGATAATGTCCATTTTATGGACAATTCCACCTACGAGGAGGTCGTTGTCCCCTTGGAGACCATAGGGGAGGATGCACGGTTCCTGCAGGAGAATCTTGAGGTGATCGGCATCTCTTATCATAACGAGGTTTTGAAGGTCGTTTTACCTACCTTTATCACAGCAGAGGTGACTCATACCGAACCCGGTTTTAAAGGGGACTCGACGCGCTCAGGGACAAAGCCGGCCACCATCGACACGGGGGCGATTGTCCAGGTGCCGCTTTTCATTAATATCGGGGATCACCTCAAAATTGATACGAGGACCGGCGCCTATGTCGAAAGGGTGCAGAAATGAATCTTAAAGAGATTCGGGACATCATTAACCTCATGAATGAACACGATCTCTGCGAGATCGAGATTGAACGGGAAGGGACGAAGGTCAAGATCAAGAAGACCTCCGCCGAGGTGATGGAATCCGTGCGCCGCCTCCCCCCGGAGTATCATATTGAGACACAGGCCGTTCCCAAGTCCACCGAAGGCGCAGCCGCCTCCAACCGCAAAGAGATCAAATCGCCGATGGTCGGGACTTTTTACCGGGCGCCTTCCCCCGAGGCTCCTTCTTTTGTCGAGGCTGGCCAGGTCATTGAAGTCGGACAGGTCGTGTGCATTGTCGAGGCGATGAAGCTGATGAACGAGATCAAATCCGAGGTGAGGGGCAAGATTGCGGAGGTCCACGTCGAAAATGCGCAAGCCGTCGAGTTTGGCCAGGTTCTCTTTTCTGTCGAGCCTGTGTAGGCAAAGAATTTTTATATGTTCTCCAAGATATTGATTGCCAATCGCGGGGAAATCGCGTTGCGGGTTATACGGGCGTGCCGGGAGATGGATATACCAACGGTGGCTGTGTATTCCGAAGCCGACCGAGATTCCCTCCATGTGCGGTTTGCCGATGAGGCCGTCTGTATCGGGCCGGCCTCCAGCTCGGAAAGTTATTTGAATATCCCAGCCGTTATCTCTGCGGCCGAGATCACCGACGTTGATGCGATTCATCCCGGCTACGGTTTCCTCTCCGAGAATGCCCATTTCGCCGAAATCTGCGAATCGTGCAATATCACCTTTATTGGGCCCTCCCCTCAGTCCATCCGAGCCATGGGGGATAAGGCTGCAGCCCGCGAGACTATGCGCAAAATCGGCGTTCCCCTCACCCCCGGGGCCAAGGGTATCGTCAAAAGCAAAGAGGAGGCTATCGAGATAGCCAAGACGATCAAATATCCTGTGATTATCAAGGCCGCAGCCGGCGGAGGCGGCAAGGGGATGCGGGTCTGCCACAACGATGTGACGCTGGTGAGCTCCTTTACGGTTGCCCAGAGCGAGGCCGAGGCCAATTTCGGAAGTCCGGATGTTTATATCGAAAAGTATATCGAAGATCCGCGCCATGTCGAGTTTCAGATTATCGGGGATGGATACGGCCATATCGTTCACTTAGGCGAACGGGACTGCAGTATCCAGAGGCGGCATCAAAAACTGGTGGAGGAGGCGCCGTCGCCCGCGTTAAGTGATGACCTGCGTAACGCCATGGGTGAGATGGCCGTCAAGGCCGCCCGTGTCGTTGATTATAAGGGCCTGGGGACGATTGAATTCCTCTTGGATAAAAACGGGGAGTTTTATTTTATGGAGATGAATACGCGCATTCAGGTGGAACACCCCGTTACCGAGATGGTCTTCAGCATTGACCTTGTGAAGGAACAGATCAAGATCGCCGCGGGCGAGAGACTTAAATTCAAGCAGGAGGATGTCCGTTTACGGGGTGCCGCCATCGAATGCCGCATCAATGCGGAGGATCCCGAAAATAATTTCCTTCCCTGTCCGGGGCGGATCGAAGAGTTAAATTTGCCCGGCGGACCGGGGGTGAGGGTCGATACCCATATTTATCACGGCTATACGATCAGCCCCTATTACGATTCCATGGTTGCCAAGTTAATCGTCCACGGAAGAGACCGGACAGAGGCCGCCCGTATTATGGGCCGGGCCCTGGAAGAATTTTATATCGGCCCCATCAAGACAACGATCGGGCTGCACCGCGAGATCATCGCGCATCCTTTATTCCTCAAAGGAGAGGTGACCACCCATTTCTTGGAAAAGATGACGAAGATAGAGACGGAGGTCCACAAATGAGACGCGTCCATCAGCTCAATATCGGGTCCGTGCATGTCCATAAAAATGCCATGGCGGATATTATCTCTTCAGCGGTTGAGGGGATTGAGGGGGTGCGCTTGATCCCTAAGAATTTTACGGATGACCTGCTGGAGATTTTTGGCCAGAGGAGATTCCCGGGAATCGAAATTCACATTGATGAAAACAATGAAGTAACCCTTGATCTCAAAATTTACGCCCGTTACGGATTAAATATTTCCGATGTTGCCAGTCAGATCCAGGATGTGGTAAGATCAGTCCTCGACAGGACCGTTGACATCAATCTGAAAGAGGTCAATGTCAGTATCCAGGGGATAGAGAGGGGGGAGTCATGAGATTTTTTACCCGTATCGCCGTTTTGTTGTATGTCATACTTGTCTTATTTTTGGGATGTTTTACCCTCTTGTATGTTTCTCACGCGGTTGATTTTAAACAGGTCTTCGATGTCCTCTATGCGGCTTATTTTGATCATCGTCTACGGTTAATCGCAGGGTCCATAGCGGCGGGGATGCTCCTGTTTAATTTTCTGTTTTACCGGTTATTTTCCATCAATGCCCGCCGAGAGAGGGTCATAGCCTTCGACAATCCTTCGGGCCGGGTGAGTGTGGCCTTGGATGCCCTGGAGGAACTCCTGCGCCGCATGATCACCAAATCCCCTGAGATCAAGGAGGCCAAGGTCGCGCTCCGGGCATCGAAAAAGGGATTGTATGTCAAGATTCGGATGGTCTTGTGCGCCGAGGTCAATATCCCGGAGATCACCTCCAAAGTCCAGGAACTCTCCCGCAGGAAGATTCAGGACATCATCGGTCTGGACGAGCCGGTGAATGTGACCGTTTATATCGGCAAGATTCTCCCGGATCGCGTCAAAGAAAAGCGTTCCTCCAAGAAGGAAGAGATTGAAGAGAAATCAGAGACAACGATTCCCTTCCAGGGATATCGGGCTTAAGGAATTGCAGCGATGCAGAAGATAGGTATTTTGACAGGAGGGGCGGATTGCCCGGGTTTAAACTCCGTCATCCGTGCGGTTGTCCGCAAGGCCATGATCGAGGGGTATGTCGTCACAGGTGTTAAAAACGGCTGGATGGGGCTTGTGGAAAACGATATGCGTGTTGTGGACTTGAGGCTGACCTCAGGGATCCTGGACAGGGGAGGAACCATTCTAGGGACAAGCCGTCTTGTGCCGCCTCTGGATATCGCAAAGATGGATCTCATCGCCGAGAATCTTAAAAGAAACGGCCTGGATGCGCTTATTGCCGTGGGCGGAGAGAACACGCTGAAAATCGGGCTGGATTTGTATCGGCAGTATTCTCTTCCTGTGATCGGGGTTCCCAAATCGATTGATAACGCCCTTTCGGGGACCGATTACGCCTTCGGATTCGATACGGCCGTCAATATCGCCACGGAATGTATTGACCGCCTGCATACAACCGCGGAAAGCCATCACAGGATTATGGTCATTGAGGTAATAGGCCGCTATACGGGGTGGATTGCCCTTGAGGCGGGAATCGCCGGCGGCGCCCACGTGATTTGTGTCCCGGAGTTCCCCACCAAGATTGACGATATCTGCAGCGCCTTAAAGGCGCGCCACAAGCGCGGCAAGACATTCAGCATCGTGGTTACCTCCGAGGGGGCGAAGATAGAAGGATACACGTTATCTATAAAAGATGAGGAGCGGGGCAACAGCCATCATGTCGGGAAGGTCGGGGAGCTTATCGCCAATCTTATCGAAGAGCAGACGGGGTATGAGACGCGGGTAAGCGTCCTGGGGCATATCCAGCGCGGGGGGACCCCCACGGCTTATGACAGGATTACGGGCACGCGTTTCGGGTTTAAGGCGGTCGAGATGGTCGTGGAGAAGCGGTTTGGGGAGATGGTGAGCCTGCATGACAACAAGATGCGTTCCGTCAAGATCGAAGAGGCGGTGCGCCAGCATAAAAAGATCGACGAAGAACTTTTTAAGCTTGCCCAGGCCTTTGCGTCATGATGAAAAACGATATCGAAAAGATTTTTCAGGAATCCATCCGCGTCAAGGAAGAGGCGCTTAAATCTAACGTTGACAAGCTGGTCGCTGTCGTTGAGGAGATAAGAAAAGTTCTTAAGGAGGGCGGGAAGATCCTTTTCTTCGGCAACGGCGGCTCCGCGGCGGACAGCCAGCATATCGCGGCTGAATTTATAGGCCGGTTTAAGAAAGAACGCAGGGCCCTTGCGGCTATTGCCCTGACGACGGATACCTCGATTCTGACGGCGCTCGGCAATGATTATGGATTTGATATCCTCTTTGCCCGACAAATAGAGGGGCTGGCTGGTCCCAAGGATTTGGCCTTTGGGATCTCCACCAGCGGCAATTCCAAGAACGTGATTGAAGGCATCCGACAGGCTAAAAAGATGGGCCTCAAGACGGTTTCTCTGACCGGCTGCGGCGGGGGCGCCTTGGCCAGACTGACGGATATAAGCCTTATCGTGCCCTCTCAAAATACCGCAAGGATTCAGGAGTCTCATATCTGCATGGCGCATGCGATCTGTGAGTTGGTCGAGAATAATATCCGCGGCTCTTTGAGAACGACGGTGTGAACACAAGAAAAAAAATTATAACGCTGGAGGCGCTTAAGCGGAAGATGGTGGAGTTGCGAAGACAAGGCAAAATCATTGCGTTCACCAACGGGTGCTTCGACATTCTTCACGCGGGGCATGTGCGATATCTTGAGCAGGCTCACCACGGCAGCCGGGTTCTCATTGTGGGGTTAAACAGCGACTCATCCATTAGAAAGATTAAGGGCCCGCAGAGGCCCGTTGTTCCTGAAAAGGCGCGGGCGGCTGTCCTGGCGGCGCTGGCCTGTGTGGATTACGTCACGATTTTTGATGAAGAGACACCGGTGGGAGTGATTGGGGTCTTAAAACCCGATGTCCTGATTAAAGGCGCGGACTGGAAGGGCAAGGAGGTCGCCGGAAGCGATATCGTCCGGCGATATGGAGGAAGGGTTGAATACATCCCTTATGTGCCGGGATTCTCAACGACGCGGATGATTCAGACGATTTATCGCCGGCAGGCAGGCCCATGCGCCCCTTAGATGACAGAAAATTGTATCGCATCATCGATGCCAATTTAAACCGCGCCCGGGAAGGTCTGCGGGTTTGCGAGGATATCTGCCGTTTTGTTTGGGATCAGAGGGAAGGGGCACGGGGATTTAAGGAGATCCGCCACCGGCTGACCGTGGTTATCATGTCCTTGGATATTCCCAAGCTCTTGGAATCCCGTAATATTGAAGGGGATGTCGGGAAGATAACCTTGGACGGCGAGCTCAGGCGCAGGGACGCGGGGGATATTTTTTATGCCAATGCCCAGAGGGTCAAGGAATCGATCCGAGTCCTCGAGGAATTTGCGAAATTAAAAAACGCGCCGCTGGCGAAAGATTTGAAGAAACTCCGGTATCGTATTTATGCTCTTGAAAAAAGGGTTGCTGCGGCGGGCTAAATTGTATCTGATCCTGGACCGGCAGGTCAATGATTATGATCGGCTCTTGGAAATTGCCAGGCAATCCGCTTTCGGGGTGGACATGATTCAACTGCGGGATAAAAAAGGCTGTGCGCGGGATATCTTAAATTTCTCGCGGAAGATTTTGGAGATGCTCCGGGGACGTCTTCCTTTTATTGTCAATGACCGTGTGGATTTGGCGGTAGCTGCGGGGGCTGACGGGGTTCATCTTGGGCAGGAGGATCTTCCCTTAAAAGAGGCGCGCCGGATGATGGGGAGTAGGGCTATTATGGGTGTCTCGTGCCAGAATTATGAGCAGGCCCGGCGGGCCGAAAGAGACGGTGCCGATTATATCGGTTTCGGCTCGGTCTTTAGTACATTAACGAAACCCGGCCGTTCTCCTATGAATTTGCAGCTGCTGAGAAAGGCCGCTCGGGACATTCGGATCCCTGTCTTTGCCATCGGGGGGATCACGCCGGCGCATATTTCCAATCTAAGAGTTTTAGGTGTTGAACGTTTTGCGGTCTGCCGTGCGATTTGTAAGGCCCGAAATATTGAAGAGGCAGTCAGGGAGTTTCAGGAATAAGCGAGGGTAGTTCAATGGTAGAATGTCAGCTTCCCAAGCTGGAAACGCGGGTTCGATTCCCGTCCCTCGCTCCAGAGGATTAAGTTGAAAATTACATATTTGTTTGTCGTCATTACCGTGGCCTTTACCGCTGCCGGGTGTGCGGGGGTGAGGGCCAAGCGTGATTATTTAGTCGCAGATCTCCCTGAGCCGGACCGGCTGGGGATTTACCATAAGGCGAGAAAAGGCGAGACGCTTTGGCGCATTGCCAAAACTTATGATGTCCCGATAGACGATATTATCCGAACCAACCGTATTCCCAGTGTTGCTAAGATTGAAGAAAATCAGCTTATCTTTATCCCCGGCGCTCCTGCCGTGAGGGATGTCGCCCACGATAAGGAGGGCGGTTCGAATGGGTTTATCTGGCCCGTTCAAGGGAAAATTGTGGGGTATTTTCATGAAAGAAATAGTACGCAGTTCAATAAGGGGATTGATATCCATGCCCAGGAAGGGGAATCTGTCCGCGCCGCCCGTCAGGGACGCGTGGTCTTTGCGGATTATTTGGCCGGATACGGCTATACGCTGATTCTGGATCATGCCGAGTCGCTTTATTCGGTCTATGCCGGCAACGCCAAGCTTTTAGTCAAATTAAACGATTTAGTCCGCCAGGGAGAGGAGATCGCTCAGGTCGGCCGCCTGCTTGCCGGCAGGCAGGGCAGGGAGGATTTGGCGTATCTGCACTTTGAGATACGCAAGAATGCTGCCGAGGATAACCCTCTCTATTATCTGCCTTAAAAGAGATCCTGGCGCAACGTTATTTTTTTCTATGAATCTGGATTCGGATTTTTCTGGCCGTCGGGCCATTTTGGATTTGCTGAAAAAACGTGTCCTGGACTTGAAAGACGGCTACCGTCAAAACGTGGCCCTTCTGGGAGGACGCCACGTCGGAAAGACCGCTATCTTGCGGCATTTTCTCTTCAATCTCGACGAGGAAAATGTCACACCCGTTTATCTTGATCTGGAGAATAAAGATTTTCCCTTCATCTTAAGGAAGTTCATCGGCAGTCTCCTCTATAACTATTCTAAGAATAAACAGCTTCCCCTTCACCAGGATGTTCCCCTCCTTATTGAGACTACCAAGAAGCTCATCCCCCATACCGTTCAGGTGATCGGCGAGATTTACAAGAATTTTCAGAGCCGGAAATTAACGACATGTTTTTTGGGACTGCTCGCCTTGCCGGAAATTTTTACCAACGAAACAGGGCACGCCTGTGTCCTGGTCTTGGATGAATTCCAGGGGCTTGAGGCCTTGGCCATCCCTAACGCCTTTCAGCATCTGGGCAAGAAGATCATGACGCAGAAAAAGTGCCTTTATATCGTCTCGAGTTCTTATCCGCGGGCTGCCGAGGAAATCTTCTCGGAAAAGTTGTCCCTTTTATTCGGCAATTTTGAAATTTTGCATGTGGACGCCTTTGATCTCGAGATGAGCCGTCAATTTATTCATGCCAAACTAAGAAATATCAGGATGGGGGAGGCGCTCCGGCATTTTCTGATTGATTTTACAGCGGGGTATCCTCTTTACCTGAGCCTGCTTTGCGAGGAACTGGCGATCTTAAGCGCGGTTCATAAACAGGACGAGATTTTTGTCCCCGTTCTGACGCAGGCTGTTGAAAACACCCTCTTTCATCCCTGGGGGGTCATCGGCCGCCATTTTGAGTTGATCGTGAGCGAGCTCTCCCTGGCCAAGGGCCGCCGCCTCATGCAATCCCTTCTTATCTCTCTGGCCAATGACAAATACAGGATCGCCGAGATATGCGATGATCTCGGCCTTGCCAAGAATCATGTGACGCCGAAGCTTAACCGCCTTGTTGAAGAGGGAATCATTCTCAAAAACGGCAATTACCATTATTTCAAGGACAAGCTTTTTAGGTATTGGATCAAGTATGTCTTTCAGCAGCGTCTGAGGAGCCTAGAGATTGACCCCGGCAGTCAAGGAAGACAATTCAAGGAAGAATTCAATCGTCTAGTGGAAAGCTTCAAGGTCAGTTCCCGGAAAGACGTATCTTCCCGGATTGTGGAGCTGTTGAACTGTTTTGACAACGAAGCCTTTAATCTTAACGGACGGCGGTATAAACTGCCGATTTTCCGGGAGATTGTGCCGCTTAAATTCAAGAATGAACAAGGCAATTATTTCGACGTGATTCGGGCCTCGACGGCCGATAACAGCTGGTTTATTGTTCTGAAAGACGAAAACTTTGGGGAGGCCGAGGTCAATACCGTACTGGCCGAGACGAGAAAAACGGGACACAAGCCCGAGCGGTGTCTGATTATTTCCCTCAAGGATTTGGATGAAAACATGCGGCTGAAGGCTTTGCAGGAGCGCTTCTGGATATGGAGCGAGAAAGAGATCAATACGCTGTTAACGCTTTTTAACAAGCCTTATATTATTTGATGAAAATAGGCGTTGTCGCGGATACACATTCTTTAGAGATTTCCGAACAGTTATTGAATGATTTGGAGGGCGCTGATCTTATTATCCATGCCGGGGATTTCTGTACCCTGGAAGAGCTTAAGATGTTTCGCCGTATTGCCGAGGTCCAGGCGGTCTACGGGAATATGGATGGCGCAGAGCTTCGCCGGATACTTCCCCGGCGCCAGGTTTTTGAGGCCGAGGGTGTAGCAATTGGTGTCGTTCACGGGGCAGGGGCCCCCGAGGGGCTTTTGGATATCGTCCAGGCGGAATTCAAAAACGATAAGGTCAATGCCGTTGTCTTCGGGCATTCGCATCAGCCGTTTAATCAGGTTATTAATAAGGTTTTATATTTTAACCCCGGGAGTGCCGGTGACAGGGCATTTGCCCCTTACCGTTCGTATGGGATTCTGGAGATTCACTCCGGCAAGATTAGCGGAAAAATCGTCAAGCTGAAGGGTTGAAACATGGATAAATTATGGGCGCCGTGGCGGGTGACGTATATCACAAAGATTATCGGAAAAAAGCAGGGGTGTGTCTTTTGCCGGATTCTTAATGAGAAAAAGGATAAGAAGAATTATGTCATTAAGCGGACGGCGCATGCGTATGCGGTATTAAATATCTACCCGTATAATAACGGCCATATACTCATTGTCGCGAACCGCCATGTCGATAGTCTGCGGAAATTAAGGAAGGAAGAGCGTGAAGATCTTTTGGATCTGCTGGAGGCGGTCCGTTCGCTTTTGCACCGGACGCTTAAACCGGCAGGATATAATATCGGCATCAATTTAGGGAGGGTTGCCGGCGCGGGTTTCCCGGGGCACTTGCACATTCACCTTGTCCCGCGCTGGAAGGGGGATATTAATTTTATGCCTGTGACGGCGCACACGAAGGTGATCGCGCAGTCTTTAAACGCCCTCTACCGGCAATTAAGCCATGCGAACAAGAAAAGACATTGAGGCCATTGAAGAGCAAATCCTGGGCCCTTATGCCATGAGAGCGAAGGATTCGGCCGGGCGGTTCTACAGCGAGCCGCCGCACGAGGTGCGGACATGTTACCAGAGAGACCGGGACCGCATCGTCCATTGCGAGGCCTTCCGTAAGCTGGAATATAAAACACAGGTCTTTGTCATCTCCGAAGGGGATTATTATAGGACGCGCCTGACACACACCATCGAAGTCGCCCAGATCGCCAGGACGATTGGCCGCGCCTTACAGCTCAATGAGGATCTTATTGAGGCGATTGCCCTCGCGCACGATTTAGGTCACCCGCCCTTCGGCCACGCCGGGGAGGAGGCCCTCAACGACATCATGCGGGCGGCCGATATCTCGGGGTTTAACCATAATGTGCGCAGCTTTGAAATCGTCACGAAATATGAAAAGCGGTATCCGGACTTTGACGGCCTCAACCTGACGGAAGAGGTCCTGGTGGGGATTTTGAAACACCACACGGCCTATGACAAGCCAGGAGGGGCAACCGTCTACGCCCGCAAGGGCCAGACTTTAGAGGCCCTCGCTGTGGATATCGCCGATTCGCTCGCGTATTTGTCGCATGACATCGATGACGGCATTACCTCGGGATGCATCAGTGAGGATGATTTGTGCGGCAGCGAGCTTTGGGTCAAGGTCTATGGGCAGATCACCCCCAGACTCGAAGACAAGAATAGGGAGATGTTTAAATATCAGATTGTGAAGGCCTTGATTGACCTGCAGATTAAAGACCTTTTGACGGTCTCTGCCCAAAGGCTGAAGGATCTTGATTTCCGCTCCTCGGGCGAGGTCAAGGCCTATACCCTCAAAAATCCCAAGGCCTCGATTGTTGATTTCAGCCCTTTGATGAAGTCGCAGCGGGATCATCTTCAAGATTTGTTGAATGAAAAACTCTATCATCATTACCGCGTGGTGCGCATGACCGATAAGGCCAAACGGATCATCAACGACCTTTTTGATGTCTATAAAGACAGTCCGACACAGCTTCCCTATTCCGTTTATCAAAGAGACCGGCAGTACAATAGAATTGAAAAATACGAAATCGTCTGTAATTATATTGCTTCCATGACGGACAGGTTTGCCCTTGATGAGCACAAGAAACTCTTCGATCCTTACCAAAAGGTATAAACTGACGTTGTCGGCCGTCCATATGATCTATCGGCTGGTCAACTCGACTTATAATGTGGAAGAACTGACCCTGCGCCTGACGCGTCTGTTGTGTCAATTCATCAAGGCCAGTTCCTCCAGCATTTACATCCTGGATCCCGGCAAAAGGAGGATTATTCTGGTTGCGATGTTTAACAATCAGATCAATATCCTCCTTAATAAGGGAAAAGATTTGGAGAGAATCTCCGCCCGGGAGAAAAGAGTCACGGAAGGTTACGCCATTTTTGAAAAATATGTGATCGGCCTCCCTTTGGTTGCCGACGACAACCTGGGGGCCGTCTTCGTGCGGCGGGAGAAAGATGAGACGCCTTTCAGCGAATTCGACAGGGAGATGCTGTCGGTTGTGGCGGAACAGTCTGTGACCGCCATCAAAAATTTACAGTTTTATCAAGAACAGCAAAAGGTCATCCTCGGGAGCATTGAGTTTATCGGGAAATTATTAAAGCATAAGGGCCGTGCCGCGACAGCCTCCCACACGCCTGTTTATTTTAAGATCGTCAAATCCCTCGCCGAGGCATTGAAGGTCAGTCAGGAAGAGATCGGCAATTTGTATTACGCCAGCGTCCTGCGCGATGCCGGGGCCATCGATGTCCCTTATGATATTCTGGCCAAGACGAGCCGTCTGAGCCCTCAGGAATTTAAAGTGATCCGCGAGCATCCCGCCAGAAGCGTCGAGCTCATCAGGCCGGTCGAGTTTTTGAAGCCCGTGCTGCCGATTATTTTATATCACCATGAAAATTACGACGGGACAGGCTATCCCTCCGGCCTGAAGCGCGAGCAAATCCCCATCGGCGCCCGCCTGATGGCCGTTGTCGATGCCTTCGAGGCGATGACGGGTAAGCGTCCTTATAAGAGGCGCTTGTCGATTCACGAGGCGATAGAAGAATTGAAGGAAAATAGCGGCACGCAATTTGATCCTCGGATCGTTGAGGCGTTCATCCGATGCACCCGGCATAAAAAATTCAGAAATTACTTGAGTTTGGCCAAGAAATAACTTTATAATGACCTGCACATATATGATCAATTCCCCTTACACCCAATTCGAACTTTTTCCGAATGCAGCCGTCAAGGCATCGGAGCTGCGGCAGCGGCGCTATTTATTAAAAGACTTGACACTTTCGGTCGAACATATTATTGTTTCAACTATTGTCTTTGTCATGGTCACGGTCTTGTTTTTCTCTTTTGGGGTTGAGAAGGGCAAGCGTATGGTTAGGGTATCGATTTTAGAGGCGGCCGGGATTTTGAGGACAGTTGAGGCCGGTTCCCCAGAGACCCGCGGCGTTGCGTCCTCCCGTCTTTTGGCTGGGCGGGGAGAAGCCCAAGCGGCACCTGCTGTGACCATTTCGCCCCAGGCGGAGGAAGAGACGCTGCGTTCCCCCAAGGGCGGTTTAGAGCCCCCGGAGGCCTCCCCTAAAATGGAGGCGCAGCCGCAGAAGAAAGATGCGCAGGAAGATATCTTTACGATACAAGTGGCCTCTTTCAACTCGCCGCAGAGCGCCCAGAAAGAGGCGATGCTTTTGAAGCAAAAAGGTTATGACATTTTCGTTCTTCCTAAAGGGAAACATTCGATTGTCTGTGTTGGAAAATTCGGTCAGCAGAACGAGGCAAAGGCGTTTTCGAATAAACTCAAAAACCGGTATAACGATTGTTTAGTAAGGAGATTATAGAAATGTCATTACATCCTTCTTTAAGAGTTGATTCTGCCGTAACCCAGCAAAGAACGGTCCTGACACGCATCGAGAGAATCAAGGATCTGATGAAAAAGGGGCTTTGGGGGGAGGACCGTCCTGTCACAGCCTTGCCTAAGACCAAGATCGTCAGGATTAAGACGGGCAAGTCCAAGAAGAAAGAAGAAGCAGCGACAGCAGCTACGGCGCCGGCAGCAGGAGAGGCGAAAAAGGCCCCCAAGAGTTAATCCCTCGGTTTTGTCTTTCCCGAAAAAGAATGACGCCACGTATTATCATCCTATTGGCCTTTGTCTGTTTATTCCCGATATCTGTCTATGCGCAGCATGAAATTTTTCCATTTCTGGCTGAAGTGACCACGGACAGCGTGAATGTCCGTGCCGGCCAGAGCGCGAATTTTGAATCCATCTGTCAATTGCCTAGAGGGGAAGATGTTGTTGTGGTGGGCAGAAGCTACAAGTGGCATGAAATTCAATTGCCTTTTCATGCCAGAATTTTTATCAGCGACAAATATGTGATTTTGCTAAACAGCATGGAAGGGGAGATCAATGCCGAAGGCGTGAATGTCCGCGCGGGGACAAGTATTCAGTCTACGATTCTGGGGCAATTGGATAGGGGGGCGAGGGTCCACATCTTGGAAAAACAGGAGGGGTGGTACAGAATCGAGCCTCCCCGCTCCATCCATGGCTGGGTCGCGGATCAATTCTTGGCTTTTAAGTCGCACGATGTCAAGCGCGAGGAGAAAGTGACCGTTTCGCTTCCCCCACAGCCTTCTTTGGAGGAAAAGGAAGGGGTCGTGGAGCCTGCGCAGGTTGTCCCGGTCGATAAGAAATTTGTCTCGGTGACAGGGTATTTGAGGCCGTGCCAGGATTCTGAAAAAACGGCGGTCGCCCCCTACGAGCTTGTCATTGACAATTATCCTGCCTATTATGTTCAGGGAGTTAAACATATCTTGGATGAGTTTGCGTATGCGACGGTTACCATTGAAGGGACGGTTCCTATAGACATTCCGGGGCGCTCCTTAAATCTCGTCATTGTCGTTTCTAAAATCCAACGGGTGCTTTAGGCCGGCCCCGCGGGATGGTGTTGTGAAGTGCTGACCGAAATTATTACCATATTTTTAATTTTATTCCCTTCCATTGTCCTGCATGAATGTGCCCACGGATGGACGGCGTATAAATTGGGCGACCCGACCGCGAAATGGGCCGGCCGGTTGACCTTGAATCCCCTCAAGCATGTTGATCCCGTCGGGACAGTTCTTATCCCGGGGATGCTGGTCGGTATGCGCTTGCTGGGGATGCCCACATTTATCTTTGGCTGGGCCAAGCCTGTGCCGGTTAACTTTTTAAGGCTTCGCCACCCGAAGAGGGATATGATATGGGTGGGTCTGGCAGGGCCTGCCGTTAATATCCTCTTAGCCGTCCTGTTGAGTTCCTGTTTAAATCTTAAGATGCCTGTTTTTGTTTATCAACTTGTCGAGACGGCCGTTTTCATCAATTTATTGCTGGCTGTTTTCAATATGATGCCTATTCCGCCTTTGGACGGATCGCGGCTGGTGATGGGGTTGCTGCCGCGGGAGATGGCGCTCTTTTACGGGCAGTTAGAACGTTATGGCATTCTGGTTGTGATTGTATTAATATATCTAGGCCTGTTTGAGGCGGCTGTCCTGCCCATCGTAGAATTTATCGGGAAATTATTAGGAGTCCATTTTTCATGAAGATCGTTTCTGTCCCCTTGAAACAAAACGCCTATGATATTGTCATCGGCCGCGACATCCTTCCTCATCTCGGCGCAAAACTTAAGACTTTTCAGATGGGCCGGGATGCCGTTGTTATCACAAACCCTGTGATTCAAAGATGCCACGGCGCTAAGCTGACGGAAGGGTTGAAGAAAAGCGGCTTCAGCGTGAAGGTCTTTGAGGTGCCTGAGGGCGAGGTTGCCAAGTCGGTCAAGGCGGCCTTTGCCGTGGCGGAAAAAATCGCCCGATATGACTGTTTCAAGAAGATTTTTATCGTGGCCTTCGGCGGCGGGGTGATCGGCGACCTGGCCGGTTATGTAGCCGCCGTTTATAAAAGAGGCGTCCCTTACGTCCAGGTGCCGACGACCCTCCTGGCCCAGATCGACTCGGCCATAGGCGGCAAGGTGGCGATTGATCTCCCCGTCGGCAAAAATTTGATAGGGGCTTTTTATCAGCCCCAAATCGTCTGGAGCGACGTGACTGTCTTGTCTACCTTAAGCAAACGGCAGATACGTAACGGGCTGGCCGAGGCTGTTAAATACGGCGCGATCAAGGACAAGGAGCTTTTTACGTACATCGCCAGGCATTCCAATAAACTTCTCGGCCTTGAGCCCGAGGCGCTTAGCAAAGTGGTCTTACGGTGCAGCCGGATCAAATCTCAAATCGTCACTCAAGACGAAAAAGAGACTAAGGGAATCCGGACAATACTTAATTTTGGTCATACGGTGGGCCATGCCATCGAGGCCGCCGGCAACTACACGACGTACCATCACGGGGAGGCGATCGCCTTAGGGATGCGTGTGGCGGCAGAGATCTCCTGCCAATTAGGGATGCTGCGCCCCCAACAGGCGCGTGCCCTTAACGATGTCCTTTCCGATATCGGATTACCCTCAAAAATTGCCAAGCTGCGTATGGCGGATATTTTACGGATGATGAAACATGACAAAAAATTTATAACCGGCCGCAACCGCTTTGTCCTTATCCCCGACATCGGCCACGTCCAAGTGGTCGAGGATGTCCCCTGGCCGGTTATTCGAACGTCTCTTCAGAAGTATCTGTAAAGCCGTTTATTCCGCTCCAGCCGATTTGTTTTATGGGGTGCCTCTTTTCGGCCGGACTTGAAGGGTGATGGTCTCCTGCCCGTCGCTTAATTCAACCTTTTCCAGGGTGATATTTGTTATCTTTTTCCCCTGGACGGAATCCCCCGCGTGGTAGATCTCGTCGTTAATAAGCGCGACGGTCTTGTCTTTTTCGATCAGCATGATTCCATTGAGAACAAGGGGCTCGGCGGCGGGTTCCTCCGTTAAAACCGTTTTGGGCGCGGCGGGGCGGGCGGAAAGGGAAGAAGGGACGGTTTCAAGGGTTTTCGTAATTACGGAAGGGGCGGCCGAAAGGGGTGAGGGACGCTGCGGGGATGGATGCAAAGAGACATGGCCTGATCTTATCGGTTTGGGCCGGTAAAGGGAACGGAATATCTGAGGCTGAAAGACGAAGAGGATGCCAATGATCAGACACAAGGCTAAGACCTCCAAAAGAATGACGGTATCCCATCTTTTCTTGTCCGTCGCAGCCGCAGGCGCGGATGGCACAGGCGCCGGCGCAGGGAGCGTTGTGGCATCCTTGGCCGGCGTCTGGTCCTCCGGGGTATTGGGAAGGGTTTCTACCGATCCGTTTTTTTTAAGCAGACTCGCCTGGGCTTTTTTTAAGGCATCATTAATGATACTCATGCGCAGACCACCTCCTCTACAGAGCGCTGGATAATGTCTTCGTCAATGATACATCTTTCGGCGATGTATCCCGCCAAGAGGGCCCGGTCGCAAAGGATATTGACCATGCGGGGGGTGCCGTTGGATTTTTGATAAATCAGGTCCATAGCCCCGCTCGTAAAATGGACATTGGGTTTAGAGTTGTCGGCACGCTGGGCTATTTTTAACCGGTGCTGGATGTATTCCTCCAGTTCACTGCGGTTAAGAGGCATGATGTGGTAGCGCACCGTCACCCTCTGATTCAGCTGCCGCAGAGAAGAGAGTTTCAGCTTTTCGCAGAGCTCCGGTTGTCCGACCAAGACGATTTGAAGGAGCTTCTCCTTTTCGGTTTCCAGGTTGGAAAGAAGCCGTATCTGCTCCAGTTGTTTGATCCCCAAGTTTTGGGCCTCGTCGACAATAATCGCCACATTATGTCCCTGGATTGTCTGTTCCAGGAGGAATTCGTTGAGGGTATTGATGAGGGCGAATTTATTTTTGAAATTGCCTTCGATGCCGAGATCCCTGAGGATGATCTGAAGAAGCTGAATGGCCGAGAAATTGGGATTCAAGATCAGGGCTGTCTTGACGTTTTTATCCAGCTTGTTTAAGAGCCTGCGGCAGATGGTTGTCTTGCCCGTCCCGATCTCGCCGGTAATGACGATGATGCCTTTGCGCTGGTGGATGCCGTAGAGAAGATGGGAGAAGGCCTCGATATGGTGGGCGCTGGAGAAGAAGAAATCGGGATCCGCGGTGACGTTGAAGGGGCTTTCCCGAAGGTTATAAAATTCCTTATACATTGGCTGTCATTATAGCATTTTGTCCGCCCTTGGTAAATATAGTTTGAAAAAATAATTGTCACAAAACCGTATTGTGTTATAATGCCACCTAATGAATTCCCCGCAGACGATGGAAGAAATACCTCAGGCCGCCGAGCGAAGGAACTTCAAGCGAATCCGTTTCGATCGCCCCGTCCGATTTCAGTTTAAGGATCCTTCTTGCTTCGGGGGATGTTTGTCTCAGGATATCAGTGCCGGAGGGGTTCGGGTCAATTTTAATGATTTTGTGCCGCTGGGGACCGAGTTGACCCTGCGGATTCAGTTGGAGGGAGAAAGGGTTGCGGAGTGTAGGGGGTGTGTCGTTTGGGTCACAAAACTCCCCTTTATGGACCGTTATCAGATCGGTCTGGAGTTTGAACGAGGCGATTCTTTTTGGGAAACCAGGAAGGCTATCCTTCAGGTCATTCAATCTTAATTTTTTTTAAAGGAGTTCAGATATTATGGCTGAGGAAAAGGCATCACCGCAGGGTGGAAAAAATTGTGCCGGCTGCAATAAACCGATGAAAAGACAGAAGCGGTATTACCGTAATGGCGCGTATTATTGCAATCGGAATTGTTATAAAAAGAAAGTAGCGGCCGCGCCCGCCGCTCCATAATCCCGTCAACCTAAGGAGGATGGGATGAGTTTCGGACAATATGGGGGTCAAGAGAGAAGAAGGCATCCGCGCGCCGTCACGCAAATCCCTCTCAAGATTGCGCAGGAAGAGGGGGATATTGTTACAGAGTCGCTCAATTTAAGCCGCTCGGGGGTCTATTGTCGCATCAGCAAGCGCCTGCATCTTATGACGAAGCTGAAGGTTCAGCTTCTTTTGCCGGCCCGTAAAGACGATAAAAGTGTTACCAAGACCATCCATTGCGAAGGGGTGATTGTTCGCGTAGAGCCTTTGATCGAGGCAGGCTGGTATAATATCGCGATATTTTTTAATGAGATTGCGCGCAGGGATGCCGAATTCATAAGCGATTACGTCAATTCTTGTCTGGGGAAGGAAGAGTAGGTTGTCTTAAAGATAGGATTTTAAAGGAGCCGGGTTTTCTCATGGAGAATTCAATTACGGTTAACCTAACGCCGCTTCAGGTGCTTCTTTCACTGGCATTCCAGATTTGGATCGTTGTCTTTCCCATTATTTTGATTCGCAAGATTAATTATTTAACCGATCTCATCCAAGATCAGTTGTATCCGAATAAGGAATCCACGTAGTCGGCGGTATTTCTTTTGAGGCGCCCTTTTTCCAGATAAAGCTGACGGCCGTGGCTCTCTTATGCAGAATGAGCCGTTGTTTCTGAGGAAACCCATCCCTGTATTATACGAGGATGAGAGTTATATCGTTTTTGACAAGCCGGCAGGACTTTTGGTGATTCCGACACCCCAATGCGAGAAAAACACGCTGGTGAATATCGTCAATCATCAATATGCCCCTTCGCAAGGCTGGAGACTTCATCCCTGTCATCGGCTGGATCGCGAAACCTCAGGGGCGATTCTCTTTGCCAAGGGTAAACAGTGCCAGAAGCTGATGATGGGCGTTTTCCAGAAAAGGACAGTTATCAAGAAGTATATCGCCCTGGTACAGGGGCGGCTCTCTAAGGCCGCAGGCGAACTGCGCAGCCGTGTCCTTGATTTTGACCAGAAGAAATATCGCAAGGGTTCGGCAGGGCAGTGGGCGATAACGCGTTACAGGATGCTGCAGCAGAAAAGGGTGTTTGGCATCGTGGAGGTTCAGCCCTTGACGGGACGGACCAACCAAATCCGGATTCAATTCAGCGAGATCGGCCATCCGCTTGTCGGAGAGCGCAAATATGCCCGCGGCAGGGATTATGCCTTAAAGTTCCGGCGGGCTGCCCTGCATGCTTGTGCCCTCGAGTGGACGCAGCCTGTTTCTCATAAAAGAATTCATGTGACAGCGGATTTGCCCGACGACATGGAGGTGTTCATTGCACGAAACGGAAATTAAGGGAAGGTCCCTCAATGAATTGTCCCAGTTATGCCATAAGATTGCGGTGGAGAAGGGATTCTGGGAGGGTGAGCGCAATAGAGGCGAGGCCTTGATGCTGATTGTTACCGAACTCGCCGAGGCCATGGAGGCCTACAGGCTCAAGGATGAGGAAAATTTTCGAGAGGAGATTGCGGATAGTTTTATCCGTCTCTTGGATTTATGCGGCGGCTTAAGTATTAATATCGAGGAAGAAATTTACAAGAAGTCTCTGAAGAATAAAAACCGCCCCTATAAACACGGGAAGATCTGCTAAAGGGGCTTTTTTAGGGAGGGGAAGGGATGAGGGCAGGGATGAAAAAATTTTTATTAGGAACACCTCTTCTTTTTTGCTTGGGATGCGCCAGCGTGATGATCCCCAATTATATTCACGAGGAGCACCCCTACAGCAAGAAGTTGTATGCGGATTTCGACAAGGTTTTGGAGGCTACACAGCAGGCCTTGAAGGAGTCGGGCTGGCAGGTGGCCAAGACAACTGATCCGGCCATCTTTGAACGGAACAAAACACCCCTAGACCCGCAGGAGAGAGGCGCCCTTCTTTTCACGGAGATTCGTCAGACCTCTCTCTTCTTAGGCAGCCGCTATGCCCGCATGAATATTTATCTCTCCGCGGGCCCCGACAAGACGACGGATGTCGAGGTGCGGTATCTTACCGTTACCTCCGTGCCTTTTAAGAGTTTTTACAATTACAGAAACGACCGTTTCGTTCAGAAATTACTGACGCGTCTGGAAGTCCTTTCGGGACAATAGGTCGTCGCCTGCGGCGCATGGATACATTCCTCCTCAAGAGCAAGTTCAAGCCCGTTACAGAACAAATCGATGCGGTGGATAAATTAGTCCAAGGGATTCAAGACAAAGAGCGCTCCCAGACACTCCTGGGTGTCACGGGAAGCGGGAAGACCTTTACCCTGGCTAATGTGATTGCCCGCATCAACCGTCCGACCCTGGTTATCTCTCCCAATAAGACCCTTGCGGCCCAGCTTTACAGCGAATTTAAAGAATTCTTCCCCTCCAACGCGGTGGAATATTTCGTGAGCTATTATGATTATTACCAGCCTGAGGCCTATATCCCTCCGACCGATATGTACATCGAAAAAGACGCCTCCATTAATGATTCTTTGGACCGCCTGCGCCTTTCCTCGACGACGTCTTTGATGTCGCGAAGAGACGTCCTGATTGTGGCGAGCGTTTCCTGTATTTATAACCTCGGTTCGCCGCAGGAGTATAAGGAATTTTTATTATATTTGGAAAAGGGAGAGCGCATCGACCGCGATGGGGCATTGATGAAACTCGTGGATATCCAGTATGAACGCAACGACTATGAGTTTACGCGCGGCAAGATAAGGGTAAGAGGCGATACCCTCGAGGTCTACCCTGCCTACAGGCAGGATGCCCTGCGGATCCGGTTTGACGGGGACCAGGTGGAAAAGATTCTTCAAATCGATCCCGTCTCGGGCAAGGAAATCCAGGAGTTGGAGAAGGCGGCCATCTATCCGGCCAAGCATTTCATTATCTCGCAGCCGCATATTGAGGGGGCCTGCGCCGTTATTGAGCAAGAATTGCAAGAGCGGCTCCGTCAACTGAACAAGACCGGTAAATATCTGGAGGCCCAGCGCCTTGAGTCGCGCACCCGTTATGACATGGAGATGTTAAAAGAGACGGGTTACTGCCACGGCATCGAGAATTATTCGCGCGCCCTTTCGGGAAGGCCGCCGGGGAGCCGGCCCTTTTGTCTGTTGGATTATTTCCCTGAGGATTTTCTTGCGCTTATTGATGAATCGCATGTGACTGTCCCTCAGTTGAGCGGCATGTGTGAGGGGGACAAATCCCGCAAGGAGACGCTTGTTGAGTATGGGTTTCGCCTGCCGTCCTGTCTGGATAACCGGCCGTTGAAGTTTACCGAATTTTTAAGCCTTGTCCAACAGCGAATCTACGTCTCGGCCACACCGGGGAGTTTCGAGCGCAAAGACAGCGGCGGAAGGATCGTCGAGCAGATCATCCGTCCGACAGGGATCGTGGATCCGCCCATCGAGGTAAGATCCACCCGGGGGCAGGTGGACGACCTCATCCGGGAGGTCCGAAAGCGTGTTAAGAAAAACGAGCGGGTGCTGGTGACGACCCTCACCAAGAGGATGTCGGAAGACCTCGCCCATTATTTGGAGGAAGAGGGGCTTAAGGTTAAATATCTGCATTCGGATATCGAGACCATTGACCGCACGCAGATACTCAAAGACCTGCGTTTAAAGAAATTCGACTGCCTCGTCGGTGTCAATCTCCTGCGCGAGGGCCTGGATTTGCCGGAGGTTTCCCTTGTGGCGATACTCGATGCGGACAAGGAAGGGTTTTTGCGTTCGCAGACCTCCCTGATTCAGACCGCGGGCCGGGCCGCCCGCAATATCAATGGCGTGGTCATCATGTATGCCGACAGTGTGAGCGCGGCCATGAAGGCGACCATCCACGAATGCGAGCGGCGCCGGAAGATTCAGACAGCATTTAACAAGAAACACAAGATCACGCCACAGACGATCCGCAAGGCCGTGCGCTGCGGCATTGAAGAACTGGCGCAGAAACAGGCGCAGGCATTGGTTTTAAATGTTGCGGGACAAAGCGAAGAGGAATATACTTTAGCGCATATGGTCTCGCAGTTAGAATGTGAAATGGATCTGGCTGCGCGCAACCTTCAATTCGAGAAGGCCGCCCAGATTCGGGATAAGATCAAGGAACTTAAAGGCATCAAAGGCTTGCCTGCCGCGACGCAGCGCAGGCAAGGAAAATCTTATGCTGCTCGCCATTGATATCGGCAATACCGCCATTTCTCTGGGCGTTCTGAAAAAAGGGATGGTCACAAGAAGGTATGCCGCGCCCACAGCGGGCACGCAGCGAGAGAGGCATTTGCATCTGCAGCGGCTGTTTCAGAAGATCCGGCATCAATACCCGTCTTTGGAGAGCGTCATCATCTGCAGTGTTGTGCCGGAGGTTCTGAAAATTGTCGAGCCTATGGTCCGAAGACAGTTGTGCGTAAAGCCGCTTGTCGTCGGACGGGATATCGAGGTGCCCATCCAGAATAATTATAAGAATCCGCGGCAGGTCGGCCATGACCGGCTGGTCGGTGCGTATGCGGCCAAGTGTCTTTACGGCTGTCCGTGCCTTGTGATTGATTTCGGGACCGCCATCACCTTTGATGTGGTCTCGCGCAAGGGTGCCTACGAGGGGGGGATTATCCTCCCCGGTCTGCGCCTCTCCACCGAGGCGCTTTTTCAGAAAACCGCATTGCTCCCCCGCATCGAGGAAATAAAGATTCCCCGCGCCTTGATTGGCCGAGAGACCCAGGAGAGCATCTTAAGCGGAATTTTCAACGGCTACGGGGCGATGTGCCGCGGCTTAATCGATTTGATTGCCGCAGAGATTCACAGCCGGCCTCAAGTGATTGTCACCGGAGGCTATACGCAGCTGATGAAAAAATTTATCGCGAAGAAAATCGACCACATGGATAGCGACCTTGTGTTGAAGGGGATGCTGCTGCTACAAACAAGTTGTATCAAAAAAAAATCTTGACAAATTTTTTTTTTTTGTTAAATTAGCACTCTATCACACGCAGTGCCAGCAAAGGTTTCATGAAAATTTATTAACCTTAAACTAATTTTTTAAGGAGGTGTGGCAGTGGAAATCAAACCTTTAGCAGACAGAATTTTGGTAAAGCCTTTGGACGCGGAAGAAGTCACAAGAGGAGGGATTGTCCTTCCGGATACGGCCAAGGAAAAGCCTCAGGAAGGGACAGTGCTGGCGGTTGGGAAGGGCAAGATTACCGACGATGGCAAGGTCCATTCCCTGGAAGTCAAGACCGGGGATCGCATCCTCTACGGCAAATACAGCGGCACAGAGGTCGCAACCAAACAAGGCGACGAGCTTTTGATTATGCGCGAGGACGATGTCTTTGCGATTATCAAGTAATGCCTGATGCAATATTAAACCCGCCCGTCGGCCTAAACCGTTTTGCGGGAAGTGGCCAGGGGGACAATAATGGAGGGAGTATCCAATGGCAAAACAGTTAATTTTCAGTGACGAGGCAAGACGCGCCATTTTAAGGGGTGTGGAGAAACTTGCCCAGGCCGTCAAGGTGACGCTGGGGCCTAAGGGCCGCAACGTTGTTTTGGATAAAAAATTCGGCTCACCAACCGTGACCAAGGACGGTGTGACGGTTGCCAAGGAGATCGATCTGGAGGATCCATTCGAGAATATGGGCGCTCAGATGGTCAAGGAAGTGGCGGAGAAGACATCCGATACAGCCGGCGACGGGACAACGACTGCGACCGTCCTGGCCGAGGCCATTTATCGGGAAGGCCTTAAAAATGTGACTGCCGGGGCCAATCCGATGTCTCTCAAAAGAGGCATCGAAAAGGCCGTGGAGGCGGTCGTCGCTAAAATTTCCTCGCTTTCCAAAAAAATCGACCTCAAGAATAACAAAGAGGTCGAGCAAGTCGCCACCATCGCCGCCAACAATGATTCCGTCATCGGCAAGAAAATTGCCGAGGCCTTTGAGGCCGTTGGTAAAGACGGCGTCATCACGGTCGAGGAATCCAAGACCATCGAGACCGAGCTCAAGATCGTCGAGGGTATGCAATTCGATCAAGGGTATTTGTCTCCGTATTTCTCCACCGATATGGAGAAAATGGAATGCGTCCTGGAGGAGCCTTACATTCTGCTGTATGAAAAAAAGATCGGCAATATTAAGGAAATCCTGCCGCTTCTTGAAAAGGTGGCCAAATCCGGCAAACCGCTTCTGATTATTGCCGAGGATGTGGAGGGGGATGCCCTGGCCACGCTGGTTGTCAATAACATGAGAAAGACGCTGTCCTGTGTCGCCGTGAAGGCCCCCGGCTACGGTGACCGAAGGAAGGCCCTGCTGGAGGATATCGCCATTTTGACAGGCGGTCGCGCTATTTCCGAGGATCTCGGCATCAAGCTCGAGAATCTGGATCTGCGCGATCTGGGACGGGCCAAGAAGATTAAGGTCGACAAGGAAGATACGACTATCGTCGAAGGAGCTGGTAAAACCGCGGATATCAAAGGACGCATCAGCCAAATCCGCAGCCAGATCGAGACGACCGATTCCTCCTATGACAAGGAAAAGCTTCAGGAGAGACTGGCTAAGTTATCCGGCGGTGTCGCCATCATCAACGTGGGAGCCGCGACCGAGACGGAGATGAAGGAAAAGAAGGCCCGCGTTGAGGATGCCCTGAATGCGACACGCGCAGCCGTCGAAGAGGGGATTGTCCCCGGCGGCGGTGTGGCCCTTTTAAGAACCATTAAAGAGATTGACACCCTCAAGCTCACCGGCGATGAGAAGACAGGGGCCGAGATTATCCGTAGCGCCCTGGAGTCCCCGGTGCGTCAGCTGGCCAATAACGCCGGACTGGAAGGGTCTGTTATCGTCGATCGCCTGAAAAAAGAGAGCAATAATATCGGCTATGACATCAACCAGGACGAGTATGTGGACATGCTCAAATCCGGTGTTATCGATCCGGCTAAGGTCACCAGGACAGCTCTGCAGAATGCGGCCAGCATTGCGGCGCTTCTTTTGACGACAGAATCCTTAGTAACCGATGTCCCAGAGAAAGAAAATCATAGTCATGCCGCACCGGGCGGAATGCCGGCAGGCATGGGTGGTATGGGAGGGATGATGTAGTCCATTCCCGTTCCTGACTCAAGCGCTAAAAAAGGCAAGGAATTCGTCTCCTTGCCTTTTTTAGTTGTTGACATTTAATAGTAAAGTGACTATATTATTCATTTAATCAGGATTCCGTTATGCCCCGCAAATGTTCTAAATCCGTATTTTCCAAACATATAGAAGGAGCAGGGATATGGCCGAGTGGATTGGTATAGGCCGTCGCGCACGGCGTTGTTATGGATTTGATGAGGTCGCCTTGGTTCCCGGCTCATCGACCGTAAATCCCAATGAGGTCGATGCAAGCTGGTCGATTGCCGGCAGGACATTCAAGGTTCCCATTTTAGCCGCCGCGATGGACGGGGTGGTCGATGTCCGGTTTGCGGTCGAGATGGGAAAGTTAGGAGGCATTGCCGTTCTTAATCTCGACGGTGTTCAAACCCGCTATGACAATCCCTCCGATGTCCTTGACCAGATTGCCCAGGCAAGCCCCGAAGAGGCCACAAAGCTGGTCCAAGGCGTTTATCTCACGCCGGTCAAGGAGAAACTCATCGCGAAACGCATTGAGGAGATTAAGGCGCACCGCGTGCCGGCCGTTGTAAGTTGTATCCCCCAGAATGCCAAGAAGTTTTCCACCATTGCCCAGGAGGCCGGCTGCGATATCTTTGTCGTTCAGTCGACGGTGGCTACCGTCCGTCATATTTCCACCGAATATAAAGTCCTTGACCTGCAGAAATTCTGTAAAGCGTCTAAAATACCTATTATTATCGGCAACTGTGTGACCTATGACGTCGCTTTGGAATTGATGGAGGCCGGAGGCGCGGGTCTTTTGGTGGGGGTGGGGCCCGGCGCGGCCTGCACCACCCGCGGGGTCTTGGGTATCGGCGTGCCCCAGATGACGGCCACCGTCGATGCCGCAGCCGCCCGCGATTATTATTTCAAACGCAGAGGGGAATATATCCCCATCATCACCGACGGCGGGATGCGTATAGGCGGGGAGATCTGCAAGGCCTTTGCCGCCGGCGCGGACGCCGTCATGGTCGGCTCGGCCTTTGCGCGCGCCAAGGAGGCCCCGGGGAGGGGTTTTCACTGGGGCATGGCCACCTCGCATGCCAATCTGCCGCGGGGCACCCGTGTCCATGTGAAGACGACCGGCACTTTAAAGGAGATCCTCTTCGGTCCCGCCCAGGTGGATGACGGATCGCAGAACCTCGTCGGAGCCTTGCGGACGTCCATGGGTTCTTTAGGCGCCTCCAGCATGAAAGAGATGCATGACGTGGAGATCATCATCGCTCCTTCCATTCAGACGGAAGGAAAGGTCTTCCAGGTCGGCCAGCGGGTGGGGATGGGGAAGTGATAAAAAGCAGGGAGCGTGACTATGGGAGGCAAAAAGGAAAAGATGCCGTTTAAAAGAGCGGGAAGAACATTTGGGAAGGGCATCCGCAGCGGCGGGGGCGCTCCCTTTAAGAAGATGCGCATGCGCCTGACCTCTTCCGTGAAGGTGCATAAAACACACCCTAAAGAAGTGATTCTCGTCCTGGATTTCGGCTCGCAGTATACGCAGCTTATTGCCCGCCGTATCCGCGAAAGCAAGGTCTACAGTAAAATCGTGCCTTACAAGATAACGGTGGAGGAAATCCGGGAGATTAAACCTAAGGGGCTCATCTTGTCCGGAGGGCCCTTAAGCGTTTACGACCGCGGGGCGCCGATGCTCGATAAAGAAATTTTCAAATTAGGCATTCCCATCTTAGGAGTCTGTTACGGGATGCAGCTGATTTGCGCCCAGTGCGCCGGCAAGGTGGAGGCCAGCAAAGAGCGCGAGTTCGGACGGGTGGAGCTGTTTGTGGACAACAACAAGGATCTTTTTGTCAATCTGCCGGCCAATATCACCTGTTGGATGAGCCATAGCGATGAGATTAAAAAACTCCCCGCCGGGTTTGTGCGTATTGCCCATACCCTGAACGCCTCGATTGCGGCCTTTGCCAACCGGGCCAGGAAGATTTACGGCGTGCAATTCCATCCGGAGGTCGTTCACACGCAGCGCGGCACGCAGATCCTGAGCAATTTTATTTTTCAGATTTGCGGGTGCCTGCCGCGCTGGACAATGGATAAATTTGTCGATACAACCGTTAAGCAAATCAAAGAGAGGGTCGGTCAGAAGAAGGTGATCCTCGGATTAAGCGGCGGGGTGGACTCCTCGGTTGCGGCGATGCTGATCCACAAGGCCATCGGCCAAAAACTGCATTGCATCTTCGTGGATAACGGACTGCTGCGCAAGAATGAAGCGGCCTCTGTCCAAAAGACCTTTCAGGGGCATTTCCATATGAATTTGGCGGTCGTCCATGCCCAGAAGAATTTTCTCGGCCGTTTGAAGGGAGTCACTGATCCCGAGGAGAAACGCAAGATTATCGGCGACGAATTTGCCAAGGTCTTTGTCGATAAGTCCAAAAAGATTAAAGATGCGGCCTTCCTGGCCCAAGGGACGCTCTATCCCGACGTTATCGAATCTCAATCGCCCACGGGCGGACCCTCGGATGTCATTAAGACCCATCATAACGTCGGCGGTTTGCCCAAAAATCTCAAACTTGAGCTCATTGAGCCGTTCCGTGAACTCTTCAAGGACGAGGTGCGCACGATCGGCAAGTATCTGGGATTGCCCGATACCATACTCAAGCGTCAGCCGTTTCCGGGGCCCGGGCTTGCCATTCGTGTTATCGGCGAAGTCACGGATGACCGCCTCGAAATTCTGCGGGAGGCGGATGAGCGTGTCCTGGAGGAGGTCAAGAAGGCGGGCCTTTATCATGAGGTCTGGCAGTCTTTCGCCATTTTGCTCCCTATTAAGACCGTCGGTGTGATGGGGGACCAGAGGACTTACGAGAATGTCGTTGCCATCCGCTGCGTGAGCAGCGTCGACGGCATGACCGCGGACTGGGTTAAGCTGCCGCCTGAACTTCTGGGAGTCATCGCCAACCGGATCGTCAACGAGGTCAAAGGCGTTAACCGTGTGGTTTATGATATAAGCTCAAAGCCGCCCTCCACGATTGAGTGGGAATAAAT
>MHGQ01000031.1 GCA_001805645.1 Omnitrophica WOR_2 bacterium RIFCSPHIGHO2_02_FULL_50_17
CATATAAATATCAATCAGTTACAAAAACTAATTTAAAAACGTTGGGACAGTAGTGAAAAAAGGTAGCTGCAAAGAAATAAAAATGAGAAAAGAAGCGCCGCCGTCATAAATCGGCGATGCCTCTTGGGGCGCTTCCCTTGGATGGCCCGCCATCCTAGAAAAAGACAAACCGCCGCCGCTAAATTCAAACACGCATTCAAGGCAGGGAGGACACGAATCAATCTAAAGGATCCTATCCATCACAATAAAAACGAGCAGTAAAGGAAGGTAAACGACCGTTGCCTTCAGGAGGTTCCTGGCATCTTCCATAGACTGCGTGCAGGCGAATTTTTTTCCGATCATCCAAAGCGCCATGCCGATCATAAAAGCACCAAAAGAATAAAAGCCTCCCGATATCCCGGCAATCGCCGGCAGAAGCGAGACTGCAACAAGCATAAGAGAGAAAGATGCGATCTGCTCAAACAGGCGTTGACCATCCGGGCACATCACTGAAAGCATCTGAAAACCCGCCCGTTTGTAATCGTCCTTCCATATCCAGGAAATGGCATAGGCATGCGGATGCTGCCATAAAAACAAGATTAGAAACAGAATCCCTGCCGAGAAATTAAGCGTCCCCGTCGCGGCGGCCCACCCGCCCAGGGGAGGCATGGCCCCGGCGAAGGCGCCCATAGTTGTATTCAGCCAGCTCACCCGCTTCATCGGGGTATAAATCATGATATATAAAAATGCGCTTAAAAGACTTAAAAAAGCCGTGAGGATATTGGCTTTCACATAGAGGATTCCTATCCCGAACAAAGCCAGAAAGATGCCGAAATTCAAGGCATGCCAAGGGGCAATAACGCCTGCCGGAATAGGCCGATTTCTCGTTCGCAGCATCCTGGCATCAAACTCCCGCTCCAGATATTGATTGAGCGCCCCTGAGCCGGCACAGACGCAAGCCGTCCCCAGCAATAAATAAAGGAAACCTCCCCACGCCTTTATCCCCTGGCCTCCAAGATAATATCCGAGCGTCGTCGTTACCAGAACCAGCCCTAAAATACGCGGCTTTGTCAATTCTATATACGCAGGAATAAGCGCTTGTCTTTTCATCTTAAACGCAACTCCTGTTTTAAACTATTCATGGATAACGGCGCTGTCCTTAAAAACAAGAGGACACAGACGCCTAAAACGGCGGCACCAGTTACCACATGAAAACTTGTAATAAGCGACGATTTATACGTCAGCACGGTCAGAGCCCCTAAAGCCAACTGTACAATAACCAGGCTGTCCAACAGCAGTAACGTCTTAAAAATTTTCTTGTTAAAAATGCCGTATTTAAACCCAAAGGTATTAAGAAAACACAGGACAACGGCAATTCCCAAAGCCCCGACCCTATGAATAAAATGAGTGACAACCTGCCCCATCCGGACAGGATCCAGATTATGACCGAAGCGCCAATCATTGATACGGGAAAGCATGCCCTCATGAAACGGCGGGATCCAATAGCCGCCCATCTTCGGAAAGTCGGGAATCGCCAGGCCTGAGCCTGTATGGCGCATAATAGCCCCAAGGATCAGTTGAACATAGACTATGATGGTAAAGAGCAGCGCCATTTTAATAAAACGGGGATCACGACGCCCCTCTTCGCCGAATTCACGGATTTCCCGCTCCGCCGAGAGGCTGTAGGCAATGATAATGGTTAAAACAAAAAATGTCTGGGCCAGGATGCCGTGGGATATCGAAATAGGCTTGGGCAAGAGGAATAAAACCGTAAGTCCTCCCAATAGCCCCTGAGCGACAACCGCCGCCAAAGCCCAAATCCCCAGAAGGCGCACCCATCGCCGTTTCTCCCTAATGCCCAATCCAACGACCAGACCGACTGTCAGCAGTCCCACCGTCGCCGCCGCCATCCGGTGGCTGTGTTCGTAAAAAATACCGCCCACCATCGGCGGGAAAAGCATCCCGTAGGATAGCGGCCAATCAGGAACCGCCAGGCCTGAGCCGGTGCTGGTTACCATCCCGCCGACGAAAATAAGAAACAGGGTGGAAAAGCAGGTCAGTTTAGAAAATCGCCGCAATCCTTCCATGAGACAGCATCCTTACTGCTTAAGGATTATTATTGCCAAAAGTCATCGGCGGGGGCTTCTTTAACCGCGGCGGCCTGTTCGTCCAGCCACTTGTCAAAATCTTCCCGGCTATGAACGGTCAGAAAACCCTTCATCCGATAATGGCCGAGGCCGCATAACTGCGCGCAGGCGATCTCGAACTGACCGGTCTGGGTGGGCGTAAACCACGTCGCGACGCTCATACCGGGGATGATATCCTGTTTCACGCGCATCACGGGAATCGAAAAACTGTGCATGACATCCTTCGCTCTTAAGTGAATCAGGGCAGGACGGCCGATGGGCAGATGCAGTTGATTGATGGTGACGATATCATCCTTGGCCTTAGGATCATGGGGATCCAATCCCACGGGATTCGATTGTTTGTCGAGGAATCGGACGTCTGTTTTTCCGAAAACCCCGTCGAGTCCGGGATAGTGGATGTTCCAGGCGAACTGCTCAGCGACCACGCGGACCTCGATCGTATCCGGACGATTCGGCAAGGCGTTGACCTGTTCGGCCAGAAAGGGAATGGAAAAACCCATCAAAAGGACGGCCTCGAATAAAGCGACAGCGACGGCAAAGAAGATGGCGACAGGGAATTTAACGCCGGAATAATCGGCTTGGGGATTTCGTTTCTTTCGAAACTTAAATAACACGATAACAAAAAACAGCGCCCACGCCGCGAAAAGGAGGAACATCAGAAGATGCACCAGATAAATCTCCATGTCAATTTTATGGCCGTGGGCTGAGGCCACCACAGGCAGCGGGAACAATTTGGCAAAATCCATATTGACTCTCCCTACATTTTCTTTGGAATCAATTGCTGGCGTTTCCGTATATCAAGGAAAAACTTCCCGAAGAAGACAAGAACCGCTAGAAGAGCTAACAACAGACAAACAACCGCCATCCGGATGGCGGCGCTCGACGAATCATTGGAAGCCCCAAAAAAACAAACACTGCACGCCCGCACCGCGGGACAGCAGATCATCGCCCACGCCATAAAAAACCATAAAAAGACAACACTCATCCCGGCCGTCCCCGCTATAACAGATATAAGGTTACAAACAACAAAATCCAAACCACATCAACGAAATTCCAATAAAGTCCTGCTATCTCGATGCGGTTTGCAAACCGCTGCGGATCGGCCTGTCCCATCCTGCTTCCCGGCCCCCAGAAGTAGGCGTTAACGACAAGCCCCCCCAGGACATGCAGGACATGAACGCCCGTCAAGGCAAAATAAATTGCCAAGAACGTATTCGTTTTAGGATACATATGGTGTGAGAATTTCATCCCATATTCAAAAGACTTGACGGACAGAAACACCAAGGCCAGCAAGATCGTGAGCCCCAGGTTGACCTTGAATTGGTCAAATTTCCTTTCCTTAACCGCTGCCGACGCCAGCGACATGGTTATGCTGGAAGTTATTAAGACCACCGTGTTCACAGCCCCCAGCGGGATGCTTAAAATCGAAGAACCCGCGGGCCAATGCGCGGCGGCCATCCGTAAGAACACATAGGCCGAGAAAAGCCCCCCGAACAGCATGACCTCGGATGCCAAAAACAGCCACATCCCAAGTTTAGCATTATATAATCCTGTCTCGGGTCTTGCTTCGACGGTATACGGTATCGCCGTGTTCATTACGCTCATCTCTTTTCCTTACGCCTCGCTTTGCGGCGTAAAATCTTTGGCCGCGCCTGGCACGCTGTATTCATAGGGCCCGCGGTAGACTTTGGGAATCTCCCTGAAGTTTCCATGCGGCGGTGGTGTCGGCGCGGCCCACTCCAGCGTTGTTGCCTCCCAAGGGTTATCCAAGGCGGCCTTTTCTTTTTTGGCCATACTCCAGATAAGGTTGACAATAAATGGGATTTGAAACAGCGCCAGCAGCCACGCGCACATCGATATCCCAACGTTAAGGTGCAGCACCCCTTGGGCATGCGCGTACTGGGCACCTCCATCATATAACCGCCGCGAGACACCGGCCAGTCCTTGGATAAACATCGGCATAAAAATACCGTTCATCAGAAAAAGAGAAGGCCAGAAGTGCAATTGGCCGAGATTTTCATTCATCCTCTTCCCCGTGACTTTGGGAAACCAGTAATAAATACCGGCAAAAATCGCGAAGATCGTTCCCGGCGCCACGATATAATGGAAATGGCCGATCACATAATAGGTATCATGCAGATGGATATCGACTGTCGCTACCCCTAAGGGCAATCCCGTCAGTCCCCCGATGCCGAACATCGGAAGAAAGGACAACGCGAAGAGCATCGGCGTATTAAAGCGGATGGAGCCGCCCCACAACGACAGAAAAAGGCAGGATAAGATGACCACGGAGGGAATCGAGATAATCATGGTCGTTGTCTGAAAAAACGCGCTTAAGGCGGTCCCCATCCCCGTTAAGTACATATGATGTGCCCAGACGATAAAAGACATAAGCCCAAGAAAAATCACGGAATACACCATGGTGCGGTAGCCGTACAGGGGCCTTCGGATATTATTGACAATGATCTCGGTCACAATCCCCATCGAGGGCAATAAGATCACGTAAACCTCAGGGTGGCCCAAAAACCAAAATAGATGCTGCCACAAAAGGGCGCTCCCGCCGCCGCTGACCTTTAAGGGCTCGCCGCTAACGACCAACCCGCTGGGCAGAAAGAAGCTCGTTGCGGCCACGCGGTCAAAAAGCTGGAGGATACCGGCCGCCTCCAAAGGGGGAAACGCCAAAAGAAGAAGAAAAGACGTGATTAGCTGTGCCCACACAAAAAAAGGCAGACGCATGAAGGTCAGCCCTTCGGCACGCAGTTGAAAAATAGTCGTGATAAAATTGATGGAGCCTAAAAGCGATGAGGTGATAATGCAGACCATGCCTAAAAGCCACACGGTCTGGCCGGCCGTGGCAATATCCGCTAAAGGGGGATACGCGGTACAGCCGGAATTGGCCGCACCGCCGGGGACGAAAAAACTGACCAGCATGGTCAGGCCCCCCAGAAGATACGTCCAGTAACTGGCCATATTCAACTTAGGGAAGGCCATATCCGGCGCGCCGATTTGCAGGGGAATAAGATAGTTTCCGAACGCGCCGACCAATAACGGGACCACGCCCAGAAAAACCATGATCGTCCCGTGCATGGCGCCTAATTCATTATAGAACTCCGGGAGCACCACGCCGCCGGGGGCCCTGTTCTCGCCCAACCATTGACCTATCCAAGGGATCGGCGTCCCCGGATAAGCCAACTGCCAGCGCATCAACAACATCAGACAAAACCCGAACAGGAGAAAAAACAAGGCGGTGATGCCGTATTGGATGCCGACCACCTTGTGGTCTGTGGAAAAGATACACCTTCTCAGGAAACTTCGCCCCTGCAGTATCATGACAATTTTTTATTCTGCCGCTGGACGAGAAAAGGTGAATTGAATCTCTTGGGTTTCCCCTTCAGCGAGTGTCATAGATGCCTTTTGGGTGCCGAGTTTTTCATGCCAGGCCTCGACCTCATATGTACCGGCGGGAAGGTCATGGATGGCAAACTTGCCATCCTCTTTAGTCGCTGAAAAATAGGGATGGCTCATCACCGCCGCCCACGCAAGCATCCAGGGATGGACATCGCACTTGATGGCGAACATAAATTCTTCCTTGTCAAAGACCTTGGTGGTCTCTTTACGGAATTGCGGCATGGCCAGATTAAACTCCTGATTATTTTTACACAAGGCATGAACGTTGTGCAGAGTGCCGTCAGGATTCATGATTTTTACAGGCTGGCCGACCATCACTCCAAAGATGTGCGGATTATACATGCATCCGTGCTGGTCAATAACAACCGGTTCCGCCGGCACAGGATAATCTTTCTTCGAAAACCCGCTTATAACATGCACGAACACATTGCCCATGGTCTTGTCAGCTCCCAAGACCAGGGTCTGGGGATAAACGGCCTCGGCGTGCTTGGCCAGGCATATAGGGTCCGCATCCATCTTGATTTCCTTAAATTTCGGCGCCTCCCCCTCATAACGCACAACGCCAGTGATGGAGGCGGCCGGAGCCGCAGACGTAAGACCCAGAGAAATAACCCAAATCAAAAAACCACAGAGAATAATACGGCATTTGAACATGTTCACTCCCTTTTGTTTAAAGGTCAGTTAACGGTGGATAAAGGAAACTGCTCCTACACTACTACACGCCCATTTTCTTGTCAAGGATGGATTGGAAGGAGTTTCCCCGTTTCTTACTTACCGATGATCCTTCCGCTGATCCTTCCGCAGCCATTGGACGGCCTCGGTATATTCGCGGGGTGTGTTGATATTCCGCAAGAAGGATTCGTCTTGCGCAAGTAATTGGATATCGCAATGAGCCAAAATTGTCCGCGGACAGATGATCCCCATACTTAAGAATTGAATGATCCGAGATATGGCCTTCGGTTCATAAATAGCGCACAAAGGTTCGGGGAGGCGATGTTCCTCAACGCTCTGATAAGCCGTCGCCATTTTAAAAGGGTTGCGGCGCTCAACCAAGGTCTTCAAGACCTTGTCATTCACAAAGGGCAGATCACAGGCCAAAACCAGCCACGCAGCCTCTGGAGATCTCGTCATGGCCGTTAAAATCCCGCCCAAGGGCCCGATTTCTAGAAACGTATCGTGAATTTGAGGTAATATCTTATGCCCCGCTAACTGCGCCTGCCCCTCTCGGTTGGAGAGAAAAACCTGGCCACAAATTTTAGAAAGAAGGTCAAAGCAATGCACGACCTGTTTCTTCCCGTGGTAATCCAATAATGACTTGTCTTTTTTCATACGCGTGCTTTTCCCGCCAGCTAGCACGAGCCCGTAGAGCGGAATTCTTTTTGCACTCTCATAAAAATGAGAAAGGACGAATTGTCGAATACCCTGGATGTCGTCACGGTCAAAACAAGCCTTCCCCTGTGGAAGTTTCTTTTGACTGTCTTTATCGGCAATATAACCCAGCACATGGGTCAGAGGCTTGTCTTTTTCGCTTTTCAGGATTTCCGCCTTCTCGTCCACGAGAACCAACTTTGGGATATCCGAACGCTTGTACCCTTCGACAAAGACAAAATCATTTTCCAGAAATAACTGCCCGTAGGCTACAAAATCATAATGGCCGGACTGGACACAGGCCCAATGCTGCGCATCACTGATAAAGGCCGTCTGCGCACCGCTCGACTTTACCCGGAACGTGTCTTTCCCCTCATGATCCATCATAAAGGAGTGGATGTCGTGCTTAATGTAGCCGATTCTATAATCCTTTGCCAATTCCCTGATAAGCCTTGTGATGAGGGTCGTCTTGCCCGAATGCGAATATCCGCAAAAGGCTACTTCAAAGGGGTGAAATTGAAAAGACCGATTGTGATGCTTGTCGAAATGTGTGTAACTCATGGCAGATATCTTACCACATTCTTGGAAAAAATAAAAATCCCCGTCCGCCTAAGGCGGACGGGGTATATGAACAAAATAAAATCCGGTAACGTTCTACTCTCCCATAGCCTTGCGACCATAGTACCATCGACCTCGGAGGGCTTAACTGCCGTATTCGGAATGGGAACGGGTGTTTCCCCTCCAGTATAGTTACCGGAAAATTTCAAAATATCAGACAATTATGTAAAATAGAGTTGTAGCGGAAAAAATAATGGTCAAGCCTTTGGCTTATTAGTACTGCTTAGCTAAAACCATTACTGGTCTTACACATGCAGCCTATCAACCTCGTAGTCTACGAGGAGCCTCTCCCCCGAACCTTGCGGTCCAAGGAACGATACCTAATCTTAAGGTTGGCTTCGCGCTTAGATGCATTCAGCGCTTATCCTTTCCGGACATGGCTACCCAGCCATTACCCTTGGCAGGATAACTGGAACACCAGAGGTCCGTATCTCCCGGTCCTCTCGTACTGGGGAGATTTCCCCTTCAAGTATCGAACGCCCACACCAGATAGAGACCGAACTGTCTCACGACGTTCTAAACCCAGCTCGCGTACCCTTTTAACCGGCGAA
>MHGQ01000032.1 GCA_001805645.1 Omnitrophica WOR_2 bacterium RIFCSPHIGHO2_02_FULL_50_17
CGTGAAGGAATCACGATCTGGCCTTTGGCGGTCACAGTAGTGGTTGTCATAACATTTCCTCCTTTTCTACGAAAAGAATACCATACAACAATAAGTAAGTCAAATAATATTTAGTACTACAAAGTCAAATGTTGGCTACAATTGGCTTTACTCCTTATACGCCTGTGCCAACCCTTCGTCCAGCAACCTCTGGTTCAGATATTCGCCGGCGGCGGCCACGGCGGCAGGGTCGGGTTCGCCTTGCTTGAAATAAATATCCACCAAATACCGCTCGTATTTGTCGCTTTGGTCTTTGTAGGTTTTAACGACGATAAAAGAACACGGCTTGAGCAGTTTTTCCACAAAGCGTTTGGCTCTACGCCCCAGGCGCGTATCGAGTTCCGGCGCGTTAATGCCGCGCAGGCGCACTTTCTTGCGCGCCTCGGTGTCAAAACCGCAATCGATCACGACCCACAGGGTGTCCGCGTCCACGACGCGTTCCACTTCCGCCTTGTAGGTAAAAAGTTCTTTGGGATCGTTGTTCGGCGCCGGCCGCAGGCGGTGATTTTCGTCGTCAATTTTAATGGAGGTATAAATCGTGTCGGGGCTGACTTTCTGTGGAGTCTCTCCCGACGCGCCATCTTCGATGTCGGTCGGGACTCCGACCGAGGCTTTAGTCGAGCGCCGGAGTAACGCGATCGTGCGCCAGACGTTGAAACCGCAGTCAATCTTCACCTTCTTCACCGGGCATTTGTCCTTCGGAGAAGCGGGCTTTTTCGCCGGAACGCTTCTGTAGGTGAACAATTTTCCGCGCTCGGCGGTCAGTTTTGGAATCGGCTGATGGACGGCAGGAATTTTGTGGTCGACTTTGTACCGGGCAACTTCCCTTCGCAGCTGGCGGGTATTAAGGTTTTCGCGCAGCGACTTTCCTGCCAGTTCGCGCCTTGCCGACGGGTCAGGCAGACCCAGCAGGGTGCGGTAATGGGTCCAGGTCAATTGTGAGCGCGCGCTCACAATTGGAAATTTGCGGGAAAACTCAACACTGTGACGAAGCGTTCGCTTATCAATATTCAAATCTTCGGCAAGTTTTTCGTAGACGCGCTCGCCGTAGCCGGCGCGATCTTTGCCCTGCAGGATAAATTCTGATATATATTTTCCGACTTTCCAGTTCGTGACCGCCTCGGCCTGCTGCATCAGCTTTTTGCCGGCGGCGATCTCGGCGCGAATCGCTTTCAAAAGGCGCGCGTACGCGGCGGGGTCAACGGTGAGCGCTTTAAAATTTTTCAAGGGCGTGTCCTCCTGTTGAAGGTTCGAAGCTAACTCACGCTTTATAACATTTTCTAACGCAATTGTCCAGCGCAGGCATCCTTCTGGGTGGGATATGCAGGGAATTTATACGGGGCAATGCAGAGGGGGATTAAAAAAGGGCGGAGGGATTTTCATCCCTCCGCCCTTGGGGTCTGCTGTGGCGCAGCAAGCCCCGCTAGTCAGAACCGCTGACTTGTTGGGGGAGAAAAGATTTCTTCCAGGAGATCTGGACGTTCAAACAATGGTGAAAATACACCTTGGCCATCCATTCACCGTTAGCCGTATAAAAAATCCCCTTGACCTGAAAGGTGAATTTCTCGATTTTGTGTTCCGTGTCAAAATGTTTGCGGATATAAATCTGCGGCGGGGCAACAGGGATGTCCACCGTCTCCGTGCGAGAGACATTATAGAGGAAGCTCTTTCTCACACGCGTCCTGCTGTCTGGGTCCTCCGTGTGCGCGCTGATGGTGATGAGCTTCAGCCCCTTGTGAAGATCGCTTCGCTTTTTGTGGAGCAATTCCTTCATCGATTCCTCCATCCCGTCGCTACAACCTGCCTCACATAACCAAAGAAAGTATAACATCCCAAAGGCTTCCCACAAGAGGGTTTGGCCTGTTTGGAGAAAACGTTTTCCTGAAATTTATCCGCCGAGAATTAAGGAAAAAAGGGGGAATGCGGTGTAAAATAATTTTTTTTAGAACTCACTTTTTCTTTCGGAAGAGAGAAACACGCGGCTCTTGGCCGGAGAGGAGGCGCTTAATGTTGGGGCGGTGCCGCAGGACGACAAAAAGGCAGAAAATCACGCCCAAGCAGATGATCTCAATGGGCTGATTCGTCCCTGCCATCATAAGAGGAAGAAGGACGCTGGCCACGATGGAAGATAGAGAGACATAACCCGTAGAAAGAAAACACACGAGCCATACGCAAACCGTTCCTAAAAGCACGGGACGGATGACGGCAATTTTTATCGTAAGCCCTATGAGCGCGCCGAGGCTGGTGGCGATACCCTTGCCTCCTTTGAAGTTCAAAAAGACCGTCCAATTGTGGCCGCTGACAACAACGAGCGCCAGGATGACGCGGTGGATCACCTCTGTGACCCTCAAGAAATCAGGGACGACCGCAACGGCCAAGACACCTTTCAGGATATCACAGATGAGAACGGTTGCGCCGGCGCCTTTCCCCAAGACACGAAAGACGTTGGTCGCCCCCACATTACCCGAGCCATGGCGGCGTATGTCGATGCGCTTGGAAAGTTTTCCGTAGATATAGGCCGTGGGGATGGCCCCGATGAGATAACTGATGATCATGCCTAAAAGAATCCTCACGCAACCCCTCCGTTATTGATAATCCGGATCCCTTTACGGATATAATCCACGCCGGAGATGCCGGTTAAGACAACCGTCGGATACCAAAAGACGGACGAAAACGGCCATTGGAGGAGAACACCCATAATGGTCAGAATCTGGAAAAACGCCGTGGCCTTTCCCCAGAGGGTTACCTCAATCGTTCCCTCATAATCAAAAAGGCGGATAATCACCGACCCGGAAAGCAGGATAACATCCCGGCTGATGACGGCCACCACCAGCCAAATGGGAAACCGAATGACCTCAAAAGAGACGCCGATCTTATAGAGAGAAATAAAGGCGCTGATAAGAAGCAGCTTGTCCGCCAAAGGGTCCAAGATGGCCCCTGCCTTTGTCTTCTGGTGATGGCGTCTGGCGATATAGCCGTCAATGACATCCGAGACAACGGCAAAGAGGAATATCCCCAAAGCCACAAAACGCAGGTGATCCTTCGCCGGCGTATAGTAAAGGATAGTCGCGATAAAAAACGGCACGGCCAAAATGCGGCAGACCGTAATCTTATTGGCAAAAGTCAAGGCCATCGTATTCCCTCTTCATTCCTTCTTAAAATTTTGAAAAATTTTTAAGAACCTCGAAACCCGTTCACGGCTGAGAGGTCTCCATGGTCTTTAAGGGCACCTTATGGAGGGGGCAAACGGCTAAATGGGGGGCGTAATGCTCTCCTCCCGCGGGGCAGTATTTGGCCCGCGCCTGTTGACCGCCCACGGCATCCGCGATACTTTGAATGGCGGTCTGGGCCTCTTTGTCTGTCTTTATCTGCTGCTCCAACTGACGTATCTCTTCTTCGCTTAACGCCCGGCCGGCTAGAGCCTCTGTCATGGAAACCAATGCCCGGCGGCCATCTCCTCCGGTTTCCAGGCTGTGTCTGCGGCGGGACATCGTCTGACAGCCTGTCACACAAGACAGAAGTATCATCACGCAAAAAAGACGATAGAGGACTGCTGGCATCGCGTTTTTCATTCCAAAAACCGCAGGCGGTCAAACGGCCAATAGATAAATTCCGCCCGGCCGATAATATTCTCCTGTGGGACAAAACCCCAAAACCGGCTGTCATGACTGGAGGCGCTGTTGTCCCCCAAGACGTAGACATACCCTTCGGGCACCTTGACTATCTGTCCCTCCATGCCGTAATTGCCGCGGTTGTAGTAATAATTCTTTTTCACCTCCGGCTCATCGATGCGCCGGCCGTTAATATAAATATCGCCCTCTCGTATCTCAACGCTCTCGCCGCCGAAGGCAATGAGACGTTTGATAAAATCCCTCTTAGGGTCTTCGGGATAGACAAAAACAATAATGTCCCCTCTTTGCGGTTTGGAAAACCCCGGCAGGCGCTTCATGGTAAAAAGGATTTTGCCGCCGTAACGAACCGTTAGTTTAGGCCCGTAACGGAGCTTATTGACCATCAGCCTGTCGCCAATCACAAGGGTGGGGATCATCGAGCCGCTGGGGATCTTAAAGGCCTGGATAAAAAATGTCCGGATAAACATCGCCAGGACAAAGGCGATGACAATGGATTCCACCCATTCGCGGGCAGCGGATTTTTGGATTCTCTTGGGATTTAATTTTGCGGTCATCACAGTTTTAAGGCGGCCAGAAACGCCTCCTGGGGGATCTCGACATTCCCCACCTGTTTCATGCGTTTCTTGCCCTCTTTCTGTTTCTCCCAGAGTTTCTTCTTGCGCGTGATATCCCCGCCGTAACATTTGGCGGTGACATTTTTGCCCATCGGCTGAACCCGGGCGCTGGAGACAATCCGCCCGTCGCAGGAAGCCTGAATGCGCACCTCAAACAACTGCCGCGGAATAAGCTCTTTGAGTTTCGTCACCAAGGCCAGCCCCTTGTCATAGGCGGTCTCCTTATGGACCAGGCAGGAAAAGGCATCGCAGATTTTATCGTTAATCAGAATATCCAGCTTGGAAATTTTCGCGTCTGCGTAACCCTTAAACTGATAATCAATAGAGCCATACCCTTGCGTAATGGATTTAATCATATCGCTGAAATCGACAATCACCTCCGAGAGGGGAATATCAAAAACAATCTTCATCCTGTCCGAGACATATTCGCTGCCGACAAAGACACCCCGTTTGCGTTTCGCGCTTTCCATGAGGCTGTCCATATAGACAACCGGCGTTAAGATGGTCACAACCAGGAAAGGCTCCTCGATCTTGGTAATCTGCGACTGATCCGGCAATTGCGACGGGCATTCCAGCGTGACGGTTGCGCCGTCTTTGGTCTGCACCCGGTACTGGACATTGGGCGTTGTCAAAATCAAGTTCAGGTCATACTCCCGCTGGAGGCGCTGCTGGACGATATCCATGTGAAGGAGCCCCAGAAAACCGCAGCGAAAGCCGTTGCCGAAGGATTGGGACGTCTCCAGTTCATAGACAAAACTCGGATCGCTCAGGCGCAGTTTTTCAATGGCCTCTCTGAGCGCCATAAAGTCCTTTGAATTCACCGGATAAACGCCGCAAAATACCAGCGGATTTAACTGCCGGTATCCCTTCAAAGGCTCCGAAGCCGGCCGGCCGGCCTCTGTAACCGTATCCCCGACCCTGACCTCGCGGGGCTCGTGGATGTTGCAGGTGATATAGCCGACGTCGCCGCTTGTTAATTCCTTGACGGCAAAAGCCTCGGGCTTAAAGATGCCGATTTCCTCCAGCGTATATTCTTTGCCCATATGCATCATCTTAATGCGCATATGCCCCGTTAAAACGCCGTTGACGACCCGCACATAAATGATGATCCCTTTATAGATATCATATTTCATATCAAAGATAAGGGCCTGCAAGGGCGCTGTGTTGTCTCCCTCCGGCGGCGGCATAAAAGAGACAATCTTCTCAAAGAGTTCCTTAATGCCTATTCCCTCCTTGGCCGAGACCATCTGGATATCCTCTTCCTTAAAATTAAAAATTTCCATGAGCTGGAGCTTGGCATGGTCCACATCGATATTGACGATATCAATCTTGTTGATGACGGGCAGGATTTCCAGGTTATTGTCAACAGCCAGATAAAAATTGGCAACCGTCTGGGATTCGACCCCTTGAGAGGCATCCACCACCAACAGCGCCCCCTCGCAGGCACGCAAAGACTTTTCCACTTCATACGAAAAATCGACATGCCCCGGCGTATCGATGAGGTTGAAAATATACTCCTTGCCGTTATCGGCCTTGTAGGTAATTTTGACCGCCGAGGCCTTAATCGTGATGCCGCGCTCGCGCTCTAAGTCCATGTCATCCAGCATCTGATGGCGGAACTTGCGCTCGTCAATGGCCCCCGTCTGCAAGAGCAGCCGGTCGGCCAGGGTCGACTTGCCGTGATCGATGTGCGCGATAATCGAAAAATTGCGGATGAGAGATTTATCCATATTTAATGTGTCTCAGCATTGCCTCCACGACCTCATCGGCACAGAGATGCGTTGAGTCAATGACGACGGCGTCCTCAGCCCTTTTTAACGGGCCGACACGGCGGGTCAAATCTTTATGATCCCTTTCTTCCAATTCTTTTTTGAGATTGCCGGCATCGACGGCCTGGCCTTTTTCCCTCAATTCTTTAATGCGCCGGCGGGAGCGCTCCTCGGGATCCGCATCCAAATAAAACTTATGGGTGGCCTTCGGAAATACAACCGTCCCCACATCGCGGCCTTCGGCAACAACGCTTCTCTTGGAGCCGATATCCCTCTGCCACTTAACCACAATCGCCCGCACACGCGGGGCACGGGCAATATAAAAAGTCTTATTGGTTACCTCCATTGTGCGGATCTCCTCCGTGACGTCTTGTGCGTCCAAGAGAACCTTGACTTTTCCGTCCGGATAACGGCCAAAGTCGATTTTTGTCTCCTGCACCGCCTCCACCAGCTGCCCTTCGTCTTCCAAATCAACGCCTTGGCGCAGGACCTTCAATGTCAATGCCCTGTACATCGCCCCCGTATCCAGAAAAAAAATCCCGAGCCGCTGGGCGATTTCCCTGGCCACCGTGCTTTTCCCGGCCCCGGCCGGCCCGTCAATGGTAATCACACGCATCCTCTCGGGCATAAAAAATTTTTCCTGTAAGCAGGGACGATCCGCTCCTACTGAAGCGTATCTCTTTTTTCTTTAGCCCTGGTGAAATGATTCATCAAGGTCTTCTGATCGCGGTTGATGACGGCTTTTCGAATCGACGAAAGATGTTTGACCACTTCATCCAGGGCGTGCAAAATGTTCTTGGAATTCGCCATACAGATATCATTCCACATCTGGGGGGACGAGGCGGCAATCCGCGTGGAATCCTTGAGCCCTTGCGGGGCGTAGGGAAGAGATTCCTGAGGGATAGACTCCATCAAGACATAAGCCAAAAGATGCGGCAAGTGGCTGACCTGGGCTAAAATCCGGTCGTGTTCTTCGGGAGACAAAAACTCGACCTTAGCGCCCAGCTTGGTCCATAGATGCTTTATCTTCTCTTTCGCCACAGGACTGGTTTTAGAGGTCGGCGTCATGATACAGCGGGTGTTTTCAAACAATTCGGCGCGGGCGTATTCCACCCCCTTTTTCTCCGAACCCGTGAGGGGATGGGACCCGACGAAAAGTCCGGGCAAGGAAAGGGTGCTTTCCGCCTTTTCGACAATCTCCAGCTTGGCGCTGCCTAAATCCGTGATGAGACAGCCGCGCCGTAAAGACGCACTAATAGTGGGAAGAAGCTGCAGGATAGTCTGTACGGGTGTGGCGAGAACAACCAGATCGGCATTGGCCACTCCCTGGGGGATATCCATAAACCCCATATCGATGGCCCCTTTTTGAATCGCCTGGTCCAGGGTTTGGGAATGGGTGGAGACGCCCACCACCTCGCGGGCGAGTTGATATTTCTTTAAGGCCATCCCCAATGACCCGCCCATCAAACCCACACCCACAATCGCCACTCTTCTAAAAAAATGAGACCTTAAGAGCATCATGGTGTATCAAATCTCTCTGGAAACGGCAGAGGCAATTTTTCTTAAATCGTTCATAAGCGCATCAAATTTTTCCGGAATCAGAGACTGCTGACCGTCGGAAAAAGCCTCTTCCGGATTCTCATGCACCTCGATAATAAGCCCGTCACAACCTGCGGCCACCCCCGCCTTGGCGCCGCTTCCCACAAGCTCCCATGTGCCGGTGGCGTGGCTGGGGTCCACCACAACCGGCAAATGGGACAATCTCTTCACCAAAGGAATGGCATTGATATCCAGCGTGTTGCGTGTGGCCGTTTCAAAGGTGCGGATCCCCCGTTCGCACAATAAGACGTTAAAATTTCCGTTGGAGAGGATATACTCCGCGGACATCAGCCACTCCTTGACCGTGGCGCTGATGCCTCTTTTTAACATGACCGGCTTATTGAGCTTACCGATATCCTTCAGGAGAGAAAAATTTTGCATATTGCGGGCGCCGATCTGCAGGATATCCGCATACTTACTGATGAGTTCCAGATCGCGCGGATCCATGACCTCTGTGATGGTGGCGAGTCCAAACTCTCTTCCCGCCTCTGCCAGATATTTTAAACCCTCCTCCCCCAACCCTTGAAAATCATAAGGGGATGTCCGCGGCTTGAAGGCCCCTCCGCGCAAGATAGTTGCCCCGGATTTCTTCACCTTTTGGGCGATGGAACGGATGCCCTTGGCGCTCTCTATCGAACAGGGCCCGGCCATCACAGGAATCCGCCTGCCGCCGAATTCAACGCGGTCATTGATTTTAACAATTGAATTTTCCTTCTTGAATTCCCTGGAGACGAGCCTGTAAGGGGCAAGCACAGGAATGACGCGCTCAACGCCGGGGAATACTTCCAACGGCGTCACCCGCAGCACATCCTCCGGCCCGATCAGACCGACAATCGTCCTTTCTGTCCCCCGGGAGATGTGCGCCTTGAGGCCAAGCTTTTCCGCCTTCTCGATAATATGGCTGATTTGTTGTTCGGTGGCATCCGCTTTTAAGACGATAATCATAGAATCATATCTCCTTTAACGCTTTAAGAAATTTTCTGTTCTCCGGTTCCGTACCGATCGTCACACGGATATAATTCTTTAATCCCCAAGGACGCATATCGCGCACGATGACACCCTTTTTCAACAAACGCCGGGCAACTCTGGAGGCATCCGTTTGCATATCAATTAAAACAAAATTCGTATAACTTTCAACATATTTTAGGCCTAAATTCCTAAGGTTATCATAAAGCCATCTGCGCTGCCGGTCAACCTTAAGCCCCACATTCCTGTAATAGGACTGGTCATTCAGGCAGGCGACGGCCGCTGTCTGGGCGAGGCTGTTGACATTAAACGGTTCACGCAGACGGTTGAGGCAGTCGATAACCTCCTCATCCGCAATTCCATAACCGATACGCAGGCCCGCCAGGCCGTACATCTTTGAAAAAGTGCGTGCGATGATTATGTTTTTATACGCCTTGAGAAGTTGAACCGAATCCACGTAATCACGCGCCCTGACGTATTCGTAATAAGCCTCATCCATAAAGACCAGCACGTTTTTATGCAATCCTTTCAGGAAATCCTCCACCTGTCTCTGCGTAAGGTACTTCCCGGACGGATTATCGGGGTTCCCCAGAAAAACGATCCTGGTTCTCGGGGTAACGGCCCTCTTCATCGCCTGAAGGTCATAACAAAAATCTTTCAGGGCAACGGCCTTGACCCTGGCCCCCGCGATCCTTGAGGCGATTTCATAAATCAGAAACGACGGTTTGGCTACAACCACCTCATCGCCCTCCCGGACAAAGGCCCGGACCGCAAGGACAATAATCTCGTCGGAACCGTTGCCGAAGACCAGCTGCTGCGGCGCGACCCGCAGCCGGTGGGAAAGCATCCGGCGCAGATGGTAACAACCGCTGTCGGGGTAACGATTGACCTGTTTGAGCGCTTTAACAACGGCCCTGAGCGCTTGAGGAGAGGGGCCGAAAGGATTTTCATTAGAGGCTAACTTGATAACGCGTGTTAATCCCAGCTCCCGTTTAACTTCCTCAATGGGCTTGCCCGGTACATACGGCCGGATATTAAAAATCGTTTTCTTAGCAAGGCGTCTCATCGTAAGTGTTCAGTGTTAAGTGTTACTTAACACATCTCAATCGCTTTTCTAATCGATAATCGGATACGATCCGACCACCTTGAGATATTTACACATCCCCTCCAGCTGGTCGAGGGCCCTTTTGACATTCTTGTCCAGCCGATGGCCTTCAAAATCCACGAAAAAGTAATAGTCCCATGCCTTTTTTTTGGCCGGCCGTGATTCGATTTTGGTCAAATTGATGTTGTTCTTTACAAAGGGCGTCAGCATCGCATGCAATGCCCCCACCCGGTCTTTGATCGAAAACAAAATCGTCGTGCGGTCTTTCCCTGTCTGCGGCACATCCTGGGTGGCCAGGACCAGAAAACGCGTCGTATTGTGCGCCATATCCTGAATATTGCTTCTGAGAGTCGGCAGCCCATACACCTTAGCCGCGAAACTTGAGGCGATAGCGGCGGCCTTCTTGTCTTTAGCGGCGCACTGAGCCGCCTCCGTCGTTGAGGCGACCCAAATCTGCCCTAACCCTGGCAAATTCTGCAGCAGCCAGTTCCGGCATTGGCCGAATACCTGCTGGTTGGAATAAATCCGTTTAATATCCGTTACGCTGCGGGCGTGAGACAGAAGGTTATGCGAAATCTTCAGCATAATCTGGGCGCAGATCTTCAATTCCGAATCGACCAAAAGGTCGAAGGTATGGGTCACCGCCCCTTCAATGGAGTTTTCAACCGGGACAACGCCGTAATCGCAGTCGCCGTGCTCAACCCTCTGGAACACATCCAGGATGCTGTCGCACGAGACATATTCCACCCGCGAGCCGAACTTCTTGTTGGCGGCCAAATGCGTAAAAGACCCTTCCGTACCCAGATAGGCGATACGCAGTTCTTTTTCCATGGACAGAGAACTCGACATAATCTCCCGATAAATGGCCTCAAAATCCTCAGCGGACATCGGCCCCTGATTGAGGGCCCTCACACGCTGGAGGACTTCCTTCTCCCGATGCGGCGAGTAAATGCCCTTTTGGGTCTTCAACTTTTCTTGGCCGATAGCCAGACTCAGTTTGGCCCGTTTATTGAGCAATCCGACAATCTGACCGTCAAGCGTATCAACCTGTCTTCGCAGATTTTTAAGACTCATTTTCTGATCTTTGTGTCTCTTGCGCCGCAGGAAGGGTTGGCACTGCGTCTTGAGAAACACTCCCGGGCTCATCCTCTGTTGACTGATCCAGTTTTGCCTCAACACTTCTTTCCGCGGCCTGTGGGGCTGCTTCCCCCAATTCCCGCCCGCCAGAGGAGCCGCCCTTTGGGCGAGCCTCGCCCGGCCTCGATGAGGCCATCGGCCGAGGCGGGCCATTCGGCGGGAGGCTCGCCAAAGGCGGCCCGCCTTCCTGCAACTGCGCAGGGACAAGGGTTGGAAATTCCTCCAGCCGGGGCATATCCTCCAAAGATTTCAACCCAAAATACTCCAAAAATTGTTTTGTTGTCCCGTAAAGAAACGGCCTGCCGGGCACCTCTCTGCGTCCGACACCCTTGATCAATTCCTTGCTTAAAAGATGTGCCACCACGCCGTCGGAGTTTACCCCGCGGATAAGCTCAATATCTCCCCGCGTGACCGGCTGTTTATAGGCAACGATGGCCAGTGTCTCCAGGGCCGGACGGGACAGTTTCTCTTTGTGCTTTGTTTTATAAAAACTGCGGATGTAATCCGCATAATGGGGATTGCTGAGCATCTGATAGCCGCCGGCGATTTCCACAATCTTCATGCCGCTTTGTCTCTGTTCGTAGTCTTCCTTCAGGATTGAGATCACCTTCTTAATTTCCCCCAGCGTGACCGTTTCCATGACCTTTTTCATCTGATCCAAGGCCACGGGCTTCTCATTGACAAATAACAAGGCCTCGACCACACCCCGGACATACATGAGTTGGTCATCTGTTTTATCGGATAGTTGTTGCGTCATATTTTAACTTAGCCTCCGTCCGCTGTTTTTCCCTCATCCGGCAACAGAACGGATTTTCTGATTATAGATCTCGTTTAACAGGGCCTCGGTCGTGCGGATTTCCCCGGAACGCTCCATGGCCTTGCGGATCATTTCTCTGGCCTCCGCCTTTTTATACTGGAGCTGAAGAAGAATCTCCAAGGCCTCCTCTTGCCAGTCGGGCGCCTTCTCCAAGACGGCGGGGGCCGTTTCCTTGTCCTGAATCAGCCCGAATTTGCCCATCTTGCCTTGCAGCTTCGCAACAATCTCCCTGGCCTTTTGCATGCCGATCCCGGGAAGCGTCTTGAGGTAATGAATATCTCCCTCGTGAATAGCCCGCGTGATTTCCGAGATAGGTTGAGTGAGCGCCTTGATGGCTGCGCGCGGGCCGATACCGGAGACCTTGATAAACTGTTGAAAAAAATCCCGCTCTATTTCGTTCATAAAACCAATCAGAACCGGTATCCCGCTGGAGGGCCCTATTTGCAGATAATGGTAGGTCACGAGATTCACGCAGCCCTGCTCATCCGTGGTTTCTTCGATGCGGTTCATGACCGAGGTCGGCACCATAATCTCATAACATAAGCCGTTGACGTTAAGGATGAGCGACTGGTTTTGTTTCTGGACAAGTTTTCCTGTGATTCGTGCAATCATATCCCGCGTCTGTGAATATGCATATACCCCAGGGCCAGGGCCAGGGCGTCACTGGCATCCAAAGTCAGTTGACGCTCATCAATTCCAAGCGCCTGGGCAACCACCCGCTGCGTCTGAATCTTGCTGGCATTACCGTTTCCGGTCAAGGCTTTACGAATCCGCTTAACGCTGTGCTCGGCCAGGGCAAGATTTTTTTGCGCGCACAAAAGACAAATGACCCCGCGCACGTGTCCCAGGATACTGGCTGTGGTCGGGTGTTTATAATGCGCGTACAATTTCTCTAAAACAAGGACATCCGGCTTATGCTGATCAATAATTTCGCTCAAAAGGCTGTAAACTTTGTGAATGCGATTCTGAATAAGATCCCTCTGCCGAGGCATGATGGTCCCCGTCTCCAACAATTTTATTTTGTTATGATTGTGCTCAATACATCCGTAACCGGTCGCCTTAAGACCGGGATCAATCCCGAGTATCTTCATACGCCCTGCGCAATTTTATCCATTTCCTCATCGGGGATGTCAAAATTCGCGTGAACGTTCTGCACATCCTCGTGCTCCTCAAGGGCCTCCATCAATTCCAAAAGAGACTTGGCCTCCTGGCCGACAACCCGCACATAAGAACTGGGCAGCATCGTCATCTCGGCGGTAACGACGGGGATGCGTTTGGCCTCCAGGGCCGATTGAATCCTGGAAAGATGAGGGAGATCACACGTGATTTCGTGATAACGCCCCTCGGAGTTGATATCGTCAGCTCCGGCCTCGAGGGCAATCTCCATCAGCTGCTCTTCACCAACTTTATCTTTCTCAATCGAGACAAATCCCTTTTTAGAAAATAAATAAGAGGTGGCTCCGGGCCCGGCCAAAGTGCCGTTTTTCTTAGAAAGAAGATTGCGAATCTCGGCCGTGGTGCGGTTTTTATTATCCGTCAATCCCTCAATAAGCATCGCCACCCCTCCCGGGCCATACGCATCAAAAGTGACATTCTCATAAGTGACACCGGGAAGCTCGCCTGTCCCTTTTTTGATTGCGCTCTCAACATTCGTCGAGGGCATGTTGATGCCCTTGGCCCGTTCGATGGCCGCCCGCAGACGCGCATTCGTGTCCGTATTGCCGCCGCCTTCCCGGGCAGCCGCCGTAATTTCCCGGATCATTTTCGTAAAGGCCGCCCCTCTCTTGGCATCTGCCGCAGCCTTTTTATGTTTAATACTCGCCCATTTTGAGTGACCTGACATTTGAAAACCTCCTTCAATGAGCACGTAATTTATGGAACGAAGTGAACATAAATTACTGTGCGAATTGAACCCTTGACATTTTGCTTTTATCAAAGGAACTTATCATTTTCTCTATTGTTGTTTTCCTCGTTTTTCCATTTTTGAACTGTTGTTCCCGTCTAAATACTTCCGAACGAGAATTCAATTCTTCAAAATAAACCAATTCTAGTGGTCTTTTATTCTTAGTAGAGGCAACGTCCCCCTGGCAATGTCTTTTAAAACGCTCCGACAGATTATTTGTGTGCCCATAATACCTTGAGCCATCATGGCACGCCAAAATGTAGAAATAATACGCTGATTCCATACGGTAAAATGTCAAGGGTTGAATTCGCGCAAATGGTTTATGTGCGCACTAAGTGCGCACATAAACCATGCGCTCATTCAAGCAAACCAAGTAAGCCGAGTTCTGTTATCCCATAAAGGGTGATGGTTATTCCACTGACTCCGGAGATCACTCTTTCCCTCACGCCTGCCTGCCGCCTGCCTGTCGGCAGACAGGGCAGGCAGGCTAGGCGCGCGGGAATTCCCTCCCTCATCTTCTTGCGTGATATTGAAGGGGAACCGGACTCTTGCAACCTACCCGGGAATAATGACGAAGCGGATCACCTCGTTACCTTTAAAATCCGAAATCTGAATATCGTCCGCCTGAGGCGGACATGCTTCGAATTTTACAGGTATCTTCCCCTATTCGGTCTTGCTCCATGCAGAGATTGCCGCGTTTCACCCGCCCCACCATAGGTGGGACTCGTGGAATCATCACCTCTCCAAATTTTTAGAGGTAGCGAGATTACACCCTCCTATGGGGAACGACTCGTCTCTGTGGCTCTGATCCTCCCCCCGCCCCTTTGCAAAACAAAGCGCCGGGAGTGTCCTGAATTAACAGGATGCATGATCCTCTGGAGCTCGGACTTTCCTCCCCGCCGTAATTATTCCGAGACGATGTCGGAAAACGCCGGGGCAACCATCTTGGCTTGCTTCTTCCTAAAATTCTCCAAAGCGTTGTTGGCTAATTTATCCGCCGCCTTGTTTTGTTCCCGGGAGACATGCCTTATTTCCAGACGCTCGAATCCCCGTTTAAGATGAAGCACCTGGTCAAAGTAAACTTTCAGGTGTTCGTTTTTTATCCGATAAACGCCTGTAAGCTGACGGTAGACAAGCTCACTGTCCGTAAAAATCCTGACCTCTTTGGCCTTGAGGACTAAGGCCTCCTGCAGGGCATAAATCAACGCGAGGTATTCGGCTATGTTATTCGTCACCTCGCCGATTGTCCTGGAAATTTCTGCGATCGTTTTATCATCCCGGGTAATGACAACGCCGATAGCCCCAGGCCCCGGATTCCCCCGGCAGGCCCCATCAATAAATATATCCCAAGCGTCTTTCAAAGATCATCCTCAATATACAAAATCCGTTGACACATCTCGCATTCCACAAGCTGATCATGCATCCGGATGGTATTGATTTGCTGCTGTGTTACATTCATAAAACACCCGCCGCACGAATTGCCCTGTAAGCGGGCGATGGCGAGGCCGCTTTTGTGCATTAAAACCCGTTCATAACGGTTTAGACAATGGGGGTCGATATCGGGAAGAATCTGTTTTCTCTGCGACTCAAGAACCTTAATCCTGTCCTGGGCCAGCGTCATCTGATCCTCCATCTCATTTTTTTGGGCCAGATAACGCTTTTCTTCCTGTGCGACAACACCTCTCTCTTTTTCTATTTCCCTTCCGACCGCATCCGCCTCATCATAGGCGATAAGAATTTTTTCCTCAAGAATCGACTGATCCGCCCTAATATGTTCCATCTCGGCAATTTTCGCCTGATATTCCTTATTGGTTTTGATCTGGGAAAGCTGCGTATTGGCCTTGAGATGCTCGTCTTCCTTGCCCTTTAATTCCAATTCCAGGCTCTTGCGCCCGAGCAAAATTTTCTTTAACTTCTCCTCCAGTTCGTTGAGATGCGCCTTATTTTTTTCAAATTTTTCTTTCAATTCCCCGATAAGGATGGGCTTGCGGGTCAATTCCTCTTTTAAGCCGTAGATATCCGAGTCGATTTTCTGAAGATCAATCAATCTTCTGATTTGATCTCTAATGGAAATTTGCGCCACGTCCTCGATTTCCTTTTATCCACATTTTCAAAAACCCTATCTTCTCCCACAGCCCGTCGAAAGCGTCGGCGCCATCTGAGCCCTTCAACCAATTTTGGAAACTATGTGGACTCAGTAGGACTTGAACCTACGGCCTTCGCCATGTGAGGGCGACGCTCTAACCAACTGAGCTATGAGTCCCTATTTCAATATTGATAAAATCCTGGGCCCACCAGGACTTGAACCTGGGACCACCTGATTATGAGTCAGATGCTCTAACCGGCTGAGCTATGGGCCCGGCAAGCATTTTTCATCCTGGCGTTCCCAACATCGAAAAATATCGACAAAATTTAATTAAGCATATCACAATGCCCCTTTATTTTCAATAGGTTTTCTTGAAGGAGAAATTGTTTTTGGGCTCATCCTAAGCGGCTTCCCCTTAACAATTATTCCGAAAATAAGTGTCTGATAATCATGCACTTGGGGTAAATGACTTTCCCTCCATTCCCCTCGCCCAGTCTCTTTCTACGGCCATATCCATCCCTTGACTCGTTCGGGGCGCCCAAGCCCTCCCATGAGGGGATACTGTGAACGCCTCTCGTTTTTTTTGTTTACAACCATCCGCAGAGAACGAGGCCGCAGATAGTCTTGGCATCGTGGATACACCCCTTTCGAAAAATCTTTTTTGCCTCCATCTTCGTTAAAATTCTGGGGCGAATGATCTCATCCTTATCCTTGGTCCCCTTCTCCCGGGTTAATCCTTCAGCTTTGTAGATATAAATAATCTCAGTGGAATAACCGGGAACGGGATAAATCCTGCCCAACCGCTGTAACCTGCCTGCCTTATAATTCGTTTCTTCAATCAGTTCGCGCCGGGCACAGAGGAGCGGCCGTTCGTTTTTATCCAGCGTGCCGGCGGGAAGTTCGAGTAAATAACGGCCTAGGACGGGGCGGTACTGATCCAGAAAGACAACCTTATCTTTGGTTAAAAACGGGATGATTAAAACAGCTCCGGGATGTTCAATCCTGTCAACCTCGACTCTTAAACCATTAGGGAGTGTCTTACGCACAACGGCAAAACTAAACTTCTTGCCCCGAACTTTCATATCCATGAGCATCTCCTGTTTCATCAGGCCAATCCAAGACGACCCTTGGTGCGAACAATTAAGACCGTGGCCGTCGCCATCATAGCCATCATCAACACAAACATATAATCTCCCCTGGGCATGAGAGCAACAAAACTTCGTGAGATCGTGGCATCTATCGCGTTAAAGACGGCATGGACAAAAGCCGCCACCAACAAACTCCCTCGCGTTCTGTTATAAAACCATGTCAACACGACGGATAAACAAAGAATAGTTACCCCAAAAAAGAAAAATTCCTGCAACACGAATCCTCTAACCGTTAGAATGGGAAAGTGCACCAACCCCCAGATCAGCCCGACTATAAGGGTGGATATAAAAGGAGAAAATCTCTGCTGCAGATAAACAAGGACAAAACCACGCCAGCCCGCCTCCCCTCCGATACTCTCGGTTGATAAAGAAAAAATAAAGCGTTGACACAAGACGAGTGGAATAAATCCCATCTGATTCCCCTCGATCCTCCCTCCCCCCATCCCATACAAGCCTACGGCCCCTAAAGCGCTCATGAAAGGGATAAGCACGGCCCAAAGCCATAAACGCATACCTACCCGCCACTTCAAAAACCGGCCTAATAATTCTCTCACCCTTGGCCAACCGCCGCTAACACCTAAAACAATCACTGCAGCAATGTTGGGAGTCCAGTTCAATAACGTCTGTCTTGTTCTCAAGATAGCAACGACGTGCCCTTCGCCATAAAGAAACCATTGACCGAAGGCAGGAAATATTCCCATTATATTGACAAATAGGCCGCCCCAGGTCATTAAAACCGTTAATGCCACGAAAGAGATCAAAGGATGTTTTTTTATCATAGCCTTCAGAGCAAAGGCCTGCTGGAGTCCAGCAGGCCTTTATCAACACTTTAAAAAACTTCCTTGCGGCTTTGCGTCAACCCTTCGACGCTCCCAGGCCTAAAGGCAGGGGTTTGCTCAGGGTGATACTGAGCGGCGCCCTTAACCCGCCCTTAACGGGGGTTGGCGCCGTCGAACGTATCAAGTAAGCTGATCCTCTTTAGCGGCCATATCAAGAAACTGTTTAATGCGCCGGGAACGTGTCGGATGACGCAATTTGCGCAACGCCTTGGACTCAATCTGGCGCACGCGCTCGCGGGTGACGTTAAATTCACTCCCCACTTCCTCCAGGGTGCGGGTTGTCCCGTCGTGAATGCCAAAACGCAGTTCCAGGATCCGGCGTTCCCGTTCATCCAGGGTATTGAGAACACCCGCGATCTCATCTTTGAGCATCGACTGCAGAGTCGCATTCGCCGGTGAGATGGCCTTTTTATCCTCGATGAAATCCCCGAAATGGGTATCCCCCTCATCGCCGATGGGCGTCTGAAGGGAAATCGGCACCTGGGAAATTTTCAGGATCTCCTTGACCTTGCTGACAGGGATCCGCATTTGCTTGGCGATTTCCGGCGCGCTTGGCTCACGGCCATATTCCTGCACAAAAAAACGCGAGACACGGATGATTTTATTAATCGTCTCGGTCATATGAACAGGAATTCGGATCGTTCGTGCCTGATCGGCAATCGAGCGGGTGATGGCTTGACGAATCCACCACGTCGCATAGGTGGAAAATTTATAACCTCTTTTGTATTCAAACTTTTCGACCGCACGGATAAGCCCCATATTTCCTTCCTGGATCAAATCCAGGAACGAAAGGCCGCGATTAATGTATTTTTTAGCGATACTGACAACCAATCTCAAATTGGCTTCAACCAGAAGTTTTTTGGCCTTATTGAACTTGGCCTGCCGCAACTTAATAATCCGAAGATCTTCCCGCAGATCCCGCCGAGGCTGCCCCAACTCCTTCAGAAGCATCATTTTCTTGCTGCGGAGCTCTTTCACATTCAGCACTTTCTTTTTCCCTTTCAAAATCCTTTCAATCTTCTCCGCCCGGTCCATCATCTCTTTGATCTCGGAGACGATTCTTTCATTAAAGGAAGCGACCAGTTTGAATTGAGAAAGGATGACGGCAGACTTCTCCGAACCAACCTTTGTGCGAGTGACCTCCTTCTTGATCCGCTCAAGTTCGCGCACCAGCTTCGGACGCCGCTCCAACTCGTCTTTAATCACGTCCTCGACATTTATTTCCTCATTGAGGACATGATGAATGATATCCAGAGCCGCCTTACGGGCATAAACGGTTTTATACAGCGCCTGGGCGAATTTAATCTCAGCCTCCTCAATACGCTTGGCCAGATTGATTTCGTTTTCCCTGGAGAGCAAAGGAATCGATCCCATCTGCTTAAGATACATCTTGACGGGATCGTCCAAGGGGATAAATTTCTCCGAATAAACGTCTTCTTCTTTGCTCTCCTCGCGCAGACGCCGCACCTCCTGCTCCCGGGATTCCTCTTCGAGTTTTTCTGTAATATCTAAATCCTCTTCCTCTTCCTCAACAATCTTGATATCCTGACCGTCGAGGATGTCAAAAACCTTATCAATATCCTCAGAGGAATGCACGTCCTCCGACAGGATTTCGTTGACATCCGTATAGGTAAGAAACCCTTTTTTCTTGCCCATCTCCACTAATTTATCAATATCCTGCTTCATAATGTTCTGAACTATGGGCTGTTTCATGTTCGATGAACCCTCATTTCCTGATACATTGGTTAAATTGCCGTGTCAAGGCATCCACGCGTCCGGCATCGCCGGCTGTCTCGGCCTCTTGAATCTGCTGCAGGAGCTGCTGCCTCTGCCATTTGAGCCGGTCATGTTTGATCCGGCCGATGCAATCATCATACATCTTCTCCCAATTACCGCGTATCTCCTCTTCGGCAACAAGTCCCGACAGCATCTGTTGGATATCGAGATCCTCAAAACTACTGATCAAGCTTCCGGCATCGATTTTGCGGCCCTGCTCAAATAGTGCAAATATCTTTGTAAGGACAGAACGGATCTGTGCGTCCCGAAAATCCGAAAGAGTTACCTCTACCCTGGCCTTCGGGATAACATCTTCTTTCTCAAGAATCAATTTGAGAAGGCTGCGCTCCACCGTCCGTGCCCGCGCCTGATTGCCAGCAGCCTGCCCACGGATTCGAGCAGAGATCCTCTGAGAGAGCGTCTGGCCGACCTTGTTATACTCCTGAATAAGAATCTGTTCGGGCACATCCAGGATCTGGGCAAGCCTTTTAATGTATTCCGCCTTGATCAACTCGTTCTTATAATGATAGACCGACGGCAGCATCTCCCCGGCAATCTTGGCCTTACCCTCGGCGCTCTCTTTATCAAAACGCTTAGAAAGAATAGTCAATTTATAATCAAAAAACTTCTGGGCATTGGCAATCCTTTCCCGGAAAGCCTTCGCGCCATACCGGCATACAAAGGAATCGGGATCTTCCCCTGCCTCAAGAGTAGCGACCTTCACCTCCATCCCTTCCTCCAAAAGGATGTCGAGACTGCGCATCATCGCGGCCTCCCCGGCGGGGTCCATATCAAAAAGCATCACCACGTTATGAGTATAACGACGCAGCAAACGGATTTGCTCGACGGTCAAGGCGGTCCCCAGCGAGGCCACCACATTATCAACACCGGCCTGATAGGGAATAAGGCAATCCATATACCCCTCGACAATAACCACAGAATCCCCTTCGGCAATAGCCTGCCGGGAGAGATGAAACCCGTAGAGATGATGCCCCTTGGTGTAAATAATCGTCTCCGGTGAATTAAGGTATTTTGCCCCTTGTCCCTCGGCGCCAGAGTCTTCCACGGCGCGCGCCCCAAAGGCACGGCAATGCGCCCGTGTATCAAAGATCGGGAACATGATACGGTTGCGGAAACGATCGTAATAACCCCGCCCGCCCTCCCGCGGGATAATGAGCCCGGCTTTTTCCATGAGACTTAAAGGGATCCCTTCGTTTTTCAAGTAAGCCAACAGGGCATCCCAGCGGTCAGGCGCCAACCCCATCTGAAATTTATGAATTGTCTCCTGCCCGACTTCCCTCCGGCGTAAATAGTCGAGGGCTTTTTTTGTCGTTGGTGACTGATCAGAGAGCAGGATCTTATGAAAAAAAATAACCGCTAAGGCATTAACCCGCAGTATGGCCTGGCGGACATTCGCCGTATGGGGCTCGGAGGTATCGGCGCTGGGAATAAGGACATTGACCCTCTGGGCAAGAAAACGGACCGCCTCGGGAAACTCCATATGCTCCTGCTTCATGATGAAGCTCACAACGTTGCCGCCGGCCCCGCAGCCAAAGCAATGAAATATCTGTTTGTCCGGATTGACGATAAATGAAGGCGTCTTCTCGTTATGAAAAGGGCAGCATGCCTTAAAATTACGCCCCACCCGTTTAAGCGGAATATACGAGGATACCGCCTCAACGATATCGCATCGGTCAACAACCTGAGAAATGATCTCTTCAGGGATAAGCGCCATTATGGCTTGATTCCTCCTGTCAGCCGGAGAACCTTGGTATTCACCGGTTCCTCTGGGAAAAAAGGACGAATAACCGCCGTATAAGCGGCCTCATACACGCGTGCAGAAACATTTTGCAAAACAGGCTGACTGAGGGAACTTTGAATATGCTGATTTATATAGCTGTTATTCCAAAGGATAAGCGCCAACAAAAACAAACCGCAAGCCAGATAACTCGTTAACAAAGAACACAGGGCGCCTGCCCATTTATTGAGCGCCGATTTTACCTCGACCTTAAAGATGATCAGCCATCCTTCCCTAATAAGAAAGGAAAAAAGAATGGCCGCTATCATCAAAATCGTGAAGCTGAGGGATTCCTGAGTCTTCTCAGGGATAAATAATTTCTTTGTCAAAAACCCCGCGAAAGAAAGATAATAATGCAATATGACAAATGTCGCACAAACAATCCCTATAAGCCGAAACAACTCCGCCATAAAACCGGTTTTCGCGCCAACATAAAAACTCCTGACCACCGCACCCAACATCAATATATCGACAAGATTAAAATTCAACGTCACGGATATATTCCTGCGGGAAAATGTTGGCTAAAAAATAAATGTGCGTTGTACCCCTAAAGACGAGCGATTTCCTGACCAGACAGAATGGGTAGAAGTATAACATACAGACACAGGACTGTCAAGGAAGCGCTACCACACTCAAATAGAACATAACCTGTTTGTTTTCAATAAGTTCTAAATCTTTTGTCCAAGCCTATTCTGGAATGGCCTTGACATTCCCCCTTGAAGATGCTATCTTTCATTAATGAATATACGCTCCACAGCAGATACGCAAGAAAAAGAGATGTCCATGCATTTAACTATGGAAGAAAAGCATCTTATCCATATACAAAGCCTGCAAGAGAAACTGAGCCGGGCCAACAGAGAACTGGCGGTACTCTATGAGATCAGCAACGCTATGCGCACCACCCTCGACCTGAACCATATCCTTTATATCATTCTCACCTGTGTCACCGCCCATACCGGCCTTGGATTCAACAGGGCCATCTTGTTTCTCGTCAATTCCAAAGAGCGCTGTCTGGAGCCGCAGATGGCCATCTGCCCCGAATCAGGAGAGCATGCCCAGAAAATCTGGCAATATATTTCCCTCACAAAACCGCACCTGGAGGATCTGATCAAAGAAGAAAATATCTCCCCGGACATGACTCAGTCCTCCCTGCTGCAATCGGTTAAAAAGTTAAGAATCCCTTTAGAAATCAACAGTCCGAGCCTGTTGGCAAAAGCCTTCCATGAGGGTGCCCCTGTCCACATCACCCCGCAGGAAATCAACCGCTACAGCGACGACGTATTATTGCAGACATTCAAGACCAACGAGCTGGTCATCATGCCTCTTAAGGCAAAAGACAAGGTCAACGGCCTCATTATCGCCGACAACCTCTACACCCAGAAACCCGTCACCCAGGATGATCTACGGATGTTTGTAATGCTGGCCAACCAGGCGGGACTGGCCATCGAAAACTCCCATTTGTACGAAATGGTCCGCCAGAAGAGCCGCACCGATGCCCTCACGCATTTATGGAATCACGGTTTCTTTCAGGACCAACTGACAAAAGAAATCGATATGTCCCAACTGACACATCATCCCTTAAGCCTTATGATTCTCGATATGGATGACTTTAAGAAGCTCAACGACACCCACGGACACCAAAACGGAGATTGTATCTTGAAAGAGATAGCCTATCTCCTCAAAGATTCATCGAGGGAGAATGATTATGTCTGCCGCTACGGCGGGGAGGAATTCTCCATCATCCTCACGCAGACCCATAAAGAACAGGGGATGACCATTGCCGAGCGGCTCCGTCAGAGAATCGCCGGCCATCCTTTCCGGATATCCTGTGCCGAACAGCCGCTTAAGGTAACCGTCAGCATTGGACTGGCTGTTTTCCCCGATGACGCTCAGACAAAAGAAGAATTAATCACCAAGGCCGACAAGGCCATGTATATCGCCAAATTCAGCGGTAAGAATCAAACCTGTCCGATTTAAGCTCCCCAAGCCGCCGCTCCTTTAGGCCGCCACTAGGGCCGCCTCTTCTTCCTTTTTCTTTTCATCGGAGAACTTCACCGACACAATCCGCGAGACACCCGTCTCCGGCATCGTGATCCCATACATGATATCGGCACTGGCGATAGTTTTCTTATTGTGCGTAATCACAATAAACTGGGCGATCTTCGCGAACTCCTTCAGGAGATAACTAAACCGTGCGACATTGGAATCATCAAGGGCGGCATCGATCTCATCCAGCACGCAAAACGGACTCGGCTTGACCCTAAAGACACCGAAGATAAGGGCGATAGCTGTTAAAGTCTTCTCCCCTCCCGAGAGCAAGCTGATATTCTGCAGCTTTTTCCCCGGCGGCCGGGCAATGATGTCAATGCCGGACTCCAGGACATTCTCGGGATCAAGCAAAACTAACTGTGCCTCGCCTCCGCCAAAAAGCATACGGAAATAAACACGAAACTCCTCTCCTACCTTCGTGAAGGTATCCATGAATATCTGGTGCGTCGAGCGGTTAATTTTGCTGATGGTAGTCATCAACTGCGACTTGGCCTCCAGCAAATCGCTCTGCTGTTTGGTGAGGAATTCAAAGCGTCCTTTCAACTCTTCACATTCCTCAATCGCCACCAGATTCACGCTGCCGAAAGAATCGCATCGCCTCCTCAGACGCTCAATCTCCCTGACAATTTCCTCTTCGTTCAATGCCTCTGGCGTCTCCTGCCCCCCGGCGACTGCCCCACCTTGCGAAGGCGGCGGGCCAACCACATCGTCAAGATTGATTCTATACGTTTGCTGAAGGCGATCCTTGATGCCCTTTTCCTTGAAACTTAACTCCTGCCCTTTCAATTCCTGATCATGAAGAAGCTGTTGGACACGATTCCTTCCCTCCTCAAGACCGGCAATGCCAGAACGCAGGCTGCCTATGCACTGAACCAAATCCTGTTTCTGGCATTCGTAATCGGCCAACGTCCCCTTGAGGGATTCCTGACCGCGCCGGACATTCTCGATCTTCTCCATCAAGGCCTGATTTTCCAATGCCGCCTGGGCCTTGCGCCCCTCGCTGGACGCTATCTCGTCATCAATCTTTTTGATTTCTTCAAGCCAACTGTCGAGATCCTTCGAAAACATCTCCAAATGTTCGCAGGAGGTCTCCAACTTGTCCTTTTGAGATTCCCGTTCAGCCTCCATCTGGGCAATGGCAACCGTGATCTCTTCTTTCTCCTGGGACTTCGCGGCGATCCACGCCTGCTTATTCTTAATATCATTCTGGCACCACTCAATATCCTGATTGACGGTATCCAGCTGGTAAGTCAGCTCTTCCTCACGTTTCTTAACCGCCGATAAAACAGCTTCCACCTCACCTAATTCTGAGGCGATGAGCTCCAACTCTTCCTGCAGTTGATGCGACTTCTCCAAGAGATCGTTATGCTGGGCATTAAAGACCGAGAAGACCTTTTCTTGGCCATGAATATTCTGCTGAATATCCTTGTAAAGTTTAGCCTCGTCTTCGATCTTGGCGATATACGCGTCTTTTTCTGTGCTCAATTGATCAATCTCCAGATTAATCTCTTCTATTCTTCTGGAGATCTGCTGAGGATCAAGCTCGATAAACTTGGTCTCACAGACGATCTCATACAATTGCTGAACGTCATTCTTCGCCAGGATATTCTTTAAAAATTCAAACTTCCCGTTGCCCGTTGCATGAACCTCCTTGACCTTGCCGATGATGCCGGTGTGATGATTCAGAGGCTGCGTCTGCGTAATGAGACGCCCCTCCACAACCGGGTCAGGGATATCTTGGTATTGAACATTGAGTTTCTCGATAAAATCTTTCTGGGATTTATAAAACAAACCCTTTTTTTCCAACTCATCAATTCTCTGGCTTAAACCGGCCATCTCACCCCTTAGTCGGTCTAACAGGGCACCCTGATTTTCCCTGTCCCCTTCCAAGCCGCGGATAATCCCCTCTAGACGGTGGATCTCTGCGTCCAAATTCTGCAATTTGTGTTTTAAGCCGTCCACTTCGACACCGACCTTCCCCCGCTCAATCTCCAGGCGGCGCTTCCTGGCAAGCGCCCCTTGAATTTCTTTCATGACATCCGTCAGCTCGTTGCGGACACTCACCTGCTGGGAAGTGAGGGGCAATATTCTCTCCTCATTCTCGACAATCTTATCCTTGGCCTCTTGGACTGACCCTTCCATCCGGGATAAAAGAACCCGCTTTTCTTTCAAATTCTGCTGGCGGGACTGCAAGGTTTCCTGAACGAGGGCCACCCCCTCTTTTAACTCTTCGATCTTTTCCTGCTGGGTACGGCAGCGCGTGATCAGATGTTCTTTTTGCTCTTTAAATTTTTGGTTATGCCCGTCAATGCCGGCGATGCGCTCTTCATTAAATCCGATATGACGGTTGTTCAAATCGATCTGTCCCTCCAGCCTGATCTCTTCGGCATGCAAACCATTGATCTTGCCTTCCAGTTCTTCCCAAAGATCAGTCCTGCCGGTTAATTGATCCGCATGCTCCTCTAGCTGCCGGCTTATTTCCTGTTCCTCTCCTTTAAGCTCCTCCATCCTGGCGCCGACGGTTGCCCGTTCATGCCCCAGCGCATTCAACTGGTGTTGGGTCCATTGAACTTCCAGCTTCTCCAACTTTTCAAACTCCTCTTTGTATTTTCTGGCCTTATCGGCCTGACGCTCGATGGAGGCAATCTGCCGCTTGACCTCGACAATAATATCGTTGATGCGCAAAAGGTTGTTCTCTGTGTCCTTAAGCTTGTTTAACGCCTCTTTCTTCTTGACTTTATATTTGGTGATCCCTGAGGCCTCATCAAAAATCATACGCCGGTCTTCCGGCCTGGCGCTCACGACCAAATCAACCTTTCCCTGCTGAACCAAAGAATAAGCCTCGGCCCCGATGCCCGTTCCCATCAACAACTCCTGGATATCCCTTAAGCGCACAACCGTCTTATTGAGAAGATACTCGCTTTCACCGGAGCGAAACAATCGCCTCGTCATCGTAACCTCATCGTATTCGATAGGAAGCATGCGCGCATCATTGGCAAAAGTCAGGCTGACCTCAGCAAATCCCAAAGAGGCCTTCTGAGCTGTTCCATTGAAAATGACATCTTCCATGGAGCTCCCGCGCAGATCCTTGGTGCTCTGTTCCCCCAGTACCCATCGAATGGCGTCAAAGACATTGCTTTTCCCGCATCCGTTAGGACCAACGATGGCTGTTATGCCCGGCTCGAAATTAAGGATGGTCTTATCCGCGAACGACTTGAACCCAAAGATCTCCAACTTTTTAAAATGCATAATCAGCTCCTCGTTTTTAGGTGGTTTCTTGTTGTTTACCGTCGAGCCATGTGTCAATCTTTTCTTTCTTAAACCGCCATTGCCCTACCGTTTTAATGGCAGGAATCTTCCCCTTCTTAAGCCATTCATAGATAGTCCTCCTCTTCACGCGAAGATATCTGGCCACCTCATCAATTGTCATCAATTCCTGAAAATGCAGCATAAAATCTCTTCTCTAATAATGTATTGGGAATCTGCGAGATACATCAATCGCAATTAGCAATCAACAACAAGCTTATTCACTTTATTACACGACTTTTCATGTGTCAACAATTTTATCAATTTTTTTATATATTAATCATAAAATCTTCTATCTTTGTCAAAACAATTCATTTAAGTTCAATAATATCATTATATTGTCATTAAAAGGCAAGAATCTACATATTTATAGCAAAATGACCTGAAATATAGTCAACCAATGCTATATATTTACAGATGATACATTAAACTTACATATTATAACATCACGGGTTGGAAAAGGTGTGCAGGAAAGTACGGCCGTGGCATTGATACCGGGAGGAATGCAAAATCCTTAAGCGGCTGAGATGAGCCTCTGTTCGTAGTCGACATCCGCAGCATAATCGACCCCTTCAAACCCAAAGCCAAAGAGCTTCAGGAATTCTTTGTGATACCCTTCCATATCGGCAAATTGAGCTAAATTCTTATCGTTAAGTTTTTCCCAATTGGCACGAACCTGGGATTGGACATCCTTGCGCACTTCCCAGTCATCCATGCGGATAAGCCCCTTTTCATCGACCGGGATGGGCCCTCCAGCATAGAGACGAGTCGAAAAGAGGCGGTAAACCTGGGCAATGCAGTCCTCGTATACGCCTTTTTCCTTCATAACCTTATTCAGCAAAACAAAATAAAGCGGAATAACCGGTATCGCTGAACTCGATTGGGTGACAAGGGCCTTATTGACCGAGACCAATGCCCTCCCTCTTATTTTTTTCATCCGTTTATCCAATTCATGCGCCGTGGCTTCCAGATGATCCTTGGCCCTGCCGATTGTGCCATTACGGTAAATACTTTTCGTGATCTCCGGCCCTATATAAGAATAGGCAACCGTGACAACACCCTCCTCCAAAAGTTTTTCTCTTTCGAGGGCGTCCATCCAATATTCCCAATCCTCGCCACCCATCACGGAAATGGTCTGATCAATCTCCTCCTGCGCGGCCGCTGGCAGCGTAACGGTCTCAAGCGTGCTGGTCGTGACATCCAAAGACATGCTGGTATAAGAGGCCCCAATGGGTTTAAGGACAGCTTTAGCGACCTGCCCTGTCTTCGGGTGCTGACGCCGGGGGGCTGCCACGCTGTAAACAACCAAATCCACCTTTCCTAAATCCTTTTTGATAAACCCTATAACCGCTGCCTTTGCCTCGTCGGAGAAGGCATCGATATTGAGACTCTTGGCATAGAGGCCGGTTTTTTGGGCCTTTTGTTCAAAGGCAACCGAATTATACCACCCGGCAGAGGCGGTCCGATTGTTTTCTGCCTCCTTTTCCAGGAAGACACCTATGGTGGCGGCCTGGCATCCGAAAGCCGTCACAACGCGTGAGGCCAGGCCATAACCGGTGGATGCCCCTATCACCAAAACCTTTTGGGGTCCGTTTTTCATCAATCCACGATTTCGGACATAATCTATCTGGTCCTGAATATACTTGGCGCAACCTACCGGATGGGCTGTCGTGCAGATAAATCCCCGGATTCTCGGCTCTATAATCATATTCACTCCTCACAAGTTAGCGGGATGGCCTATGGAGGAACCATCATCTTTTTCGCAACGATCACAATGCCTGAGGTGGTTAGGACAAACCGCTTCGCATCTAATTCCAAGTTATAGCCTATCTGGGCGCGGGGCGGGATTTTCACTTCTTTGTCAATAATCGCATTTTGTATCTTCGCCCCCGCGCCCACAATGACGCCCTCCATAATAATGGAATTCTTGACGCTGGCATTATCGCCTATTTGGACATCGGGAGACACGATAGACGTTTCCACATGACCTCCCGCGATAAGGCATCCGCCCGAGATCATCGAATCAACAATCGTTCCTGTCCCGGATTTTATACTCATCATATGGGTCGGCGGGTACTGCTCATGGAACGTCCTGATGGGCCAGGAACGGTCATAGATATCAATCTTGCTGTCGGCCTTCAGCAAATCCATATTGGCCTGATAATAGGCATCGCGCGTCCCGATATCCCGCCAGTACCGCGGGCACTTATGCTCGTCAACGAAATTGTACACATAAATCTTCTTGCCGTTGCGGAGCATCTGCGGGATCACGTTCTTCCCGAAGTCGTGCTCCGACGCACACCGGGCATCCGATTCCAGCTCGCTCTCGAGGACATCCCGCTCAAAAAGATAAATGCCCATCGAGGCGAAGATCTCATTGGAATTGCCGGGGATCGTCTTGGGCTGCTGCGGTTTCTCCTGAAACCCGCGGATATGATTTTCCTCGTCAACCTCCACGACACCAAACTGCGCGGAATGCTCCTTCAAAACCGGGATACAGGCCACCGTCATATCGGCCTTTTTCTTCTTATGATATCTGATCATATCCTGATAATCCATTTTATAGATATGATCACCTGCCAGGATAAGGACGAGCTTCGGCTCGCAGTCATAAATGGCATAGAGATTCTGATAAATCGCATCTGCTGTTCCTTTATACCAATCGGCGCTGATACGCTGCTGGGCAGGAATAATATCAATAAATTCCCCCAGTTGGTTGGAGAGGACATTCCAGCCGGCCAGAAGGTGCTTCTGCAGAGAAAACGATTTATACTGAGTCAAGACATAGATCCGGCGCAGGCCCGAATTGACGCAGTTGCTGAGCGTAAAATCGATAATGCGGTAGATCCCGCCGAAAGGCACGGCCGGTTTTGTCCGGTCCCTCGTAAGAGGATCAAGCCTCTCGCCTCTTCCGCCGGCTAAAATAAATGTTAAAATCTCGCGCGTTGTCAGTCCGTTTGTATCCATAGGGCTTGGCCTGTTTCGCTGTATTATATGTTCCCTTTTCTTATTTTTCAATAGGAGAGACGAATTGTCCAATTTCTTTTTTAACTTCTTCATCAGAAGAATCCAAGGCTAAGGACTGCCTGAATTCCTCAGCAGCCTTCTGCGGATCTCCCATGGCCTTATACACAAACCCTAATTTCTTATGCGCGAGGGCCAGATCCCTATTCGTCTTTATGACCAACCGACAAACCTCCTCTGCCTTTTCATAGCTGCCCTGCTCGTAAAGGATATCGCCGATGCCCAAAACGTCTTTCGTATCCTGCGGACTTAATTTATGGGCCTTCTTTAAAAATTCCATTGTCTTTTCGTATTGTTTATCTTTGGCATAAACTTTGGCCAAGAGGAAATACGCCTTCGGCTCATTCGGCCACATCTCGATGATCCGCAGATACTGCTTGATGGCGCCTTCGTAGGCCCCCATATCGAAGTAACAAAGCGCCAAATTATGCCGCACCTTCTGATTGCGGGGTTCTCCGATAGCCGCCACGCGGAAATGCTCAAAGGCCTTTTCGTACTCTTTGCGCTCCGTATAAATCTTGCCGATCAAATCATAGACATCCGTGTATCCGGGGGCGATCTTAATGGCCTCCATGGCCTCGGCAAGGGCAGGCTCATGCAGTCCTAAAGCTTCAAGGGTGAAGGCGCGGTAATAGGGCTGATAAGGATTGACGGGACTGGATCCTATCTTCAGCAAGTCCAGCTTAAGCGGCTGCCACTTGCTTAAATCAATGGCCCAACGGTCAATCGGAATCTTATTCTGCGGCACATTACGCAAAAACACCACCCCATCATGGTCGAAATACACCGGCTTCCAGTCTTTATGCGCATACAGATAATTTAAGATTCTTTCAGGGATATGCTGATTGACGGAATTGAGAAAGGCGCCTGTGATATTGTGCTTTTTTACCATCTGCTCGAATAGCTCGGTATCGCCCTGTTCCCATATCTTCTGATACTGTTCAAAGAATTTCCCTCCGTAGACCTCGGTCCGACCGTCGATAAAAACCCGTATAGAAGGAAAAGCGTGGCCCACAAGATAAGCCCCGGAATTAAAATCATTGAAAAAATTGCCTTGGATATTGTTCTGGACAAGAAAATCGACGGCCTTAGAGGGATACCCCCTCTTGGAAATGCCGCCGAATTCGCTTTTACGCTCATATTTATCAAAATCATAGTAGCCGTTGGCGGCGATCCCCTCCCCCAGTTGGAAAATCCATATCACAAACAACAGCTTCACAACCGCCGAGGTTAAATATAAAAATTTCTTGCCTGTAAATCGAAGAGGGACAATATCCTTGTAGGAAACGTTAACGATGTTCGTAATGATAACCAGATACGCGGCAAAGGCAAAAAAGACGGCATTGCGCACGGCCTGCAGGGAAAAAATAAGAAAGACCAGCCAAAAAAATAAAGCGCTGATATCAATGCGCCGGCGGTTAAAGATAAAAGACACCACGGACAATATAATAAGCAGTTTATAGGTGGCGAACTGTGCCGTATCCCACAGCGTTTGCAGGGTGATAGGCTTTTGTAATTCCTGAATATATTTGAAAAATATCTTATTCTCGCCCGAAAGCGAGAAAAAAACACTGATGGGATACCACGCCCCTTTTAATGTATACGGGTTTATGAGGCACGCCAAAACCACCAAAAGAAAAATAAACTTAAGCCGGCGAAACTCCTCATTCGTCAAGCGCCCTGATGTGTTCCACTCATAAGGAAGCTTGACATACCGCTTAATCCATTCCGACAAAAGACCAATCAGGACAAATAAAGGACCAAAAAAGAAAAATCCGTGGATATTCGTCCACAACACCTGAATGATCACAAGGGCCGGGGTAGCCCATTTTTTATCAATATGCAAGGCAAGAACAAAGATATAAAAGACAAAGAAAAACAGGCTGTAAATATCCGGACGGATGGTAAAACGCTGAGCGTAAACCATCCCCACCAGATACAACACATAGGCAAGGATCAGCTGTTTGTCCTTGTTATAGCCTAAAAATAAAAGCAGCAGCATTGTCAGCATGACAACGGCCACCTGCATCTGGATAAGGCCGTCCGGCCCCCAGATATTGTAAATATTGTAAACGATGACCTGAAACAGCCACTCATGATTAATCCACGGTGTGCCCGCAATCGTGAAGGAAAGGATGTCGTAGGGAGGCACATATCGATGGAGCATGATAAATTTTCCAACGCCAATATGCAGCCACAAATCCAGGTCCTTGATTTCAACCTGGGCCATACAAAAGACAAGCCCGAATATAGCCCCCAGAGGCAATAAACCCGTCCCATAACTCACCTTTCTCCAAAAATTATCACTCACGGGATTGCCCTCCTCATCTTTAGTCCGATATCTTCCAACGCCTTTTTTATCTTCGTATCGTCCGGATCCGCCTCAATGGCCATTGCATAAACCGCTTGGGCGCGTCCATATTCTCTCTGCAGCGACAGAAGATCGCCCATCCTGAGAAGCTCCTCCACGGATTGAGGGGCAAGACGATGCGCCTTTTCCAAAGTCTGCTGATATAAATCATAATCCTGTTCCCGCGCGGCAATAAGAGCAGAAAGAAACAATGCCTTGGCATGTTCCGGCCTTTTCTTCAAGACAAAACGACACTGTTCTTTAGCGCCCCTCATCTCATCCAGATGATAAAGAGAGAATGCCAGATAATAACGTATCCATATATCCTCGGCGTCAAGGAGCTTGGCTTTCCTTAAGTTTTCAAACGCCTTGGCGTAATCCTTATTTTCGATATTGAGCTTCCCCAGAAGCATATAAAGCCTCGCGTTGTAAGGCTCAATTCTCATGCCTTCCTCAGTCTCCTGAATGGCCTTATCATAAAGCTTCATGTTGAACAAGGCATAAGCCCTGTTGACATAACGAGAAGGGGTTATCTTATTGAGACCTAATCCCAATAATTCCGTTTTCTTAGTCTGCCATTGGGATAAATCCACTCTATGAGACTCAATCCATTTCTTGTTTTCCGGAATATCCCGCAGAAAAATCGCCGCATCATAATCAAAATAAACTAAGACCCAGTCCTTATCCGCGTAAAGATAAGAAATCAATTCCCCCGGCGCCGGCGCCTGCACGGAATTTAAAAATGCCCCCGTCAGATGATAATCCCGCACCGCCTCCTCAAAAAGCCTCTTGTCCCCATTCCAAATTTTGTCATATCGCTTGAAAAATACCGCCCCATAGACCTCGGTGCGGCCGTCTATGAAGACCTTGATACGGGGAAATGTCCGGCCAATCAGGTAGGCGCCGGAGTTGAAGTCATTGAAAAAATGGCCTCTGATATTGTTCTTAATCAAAAAATCAACAGCCCTGTGAGGATAATTCTGCAGGGAAACTCCGCCGAATTCGCTCTTCCAGCTCTCTTTATCGAAATCATAATATGCCCTTAAAGAATTCTGATGAATAAACTGAACCATCCAAATGATCAGCAGGGCCTTCAGCGCCGCGGCCCCTCCATGTTTATAATTCCTGTGCGCAAATCTTAAACGTAAAACCCTGGCCATCGGCACGTGCTGCGAATTGACACAAAAAACAAAATACGCCGCAAAGGCAAAGAACGTAATATTCCTGACGGCATGAAGAGCCGAGAAAAGAAAAACAATCCAAAACATCAACGCACCGATATCCATTCTGCGCCAGTTCCATAAAAAGCTAAGAAAGGAAAGCAGGATGAGCCATTTCAGATCGGGGTAATACCTCCACGAAAAAAGCGTCTCCCATGTGATCGGACTTTGCAGTTCCTGGATATGCTCAAAAAATATCCTGTTTTCCCCCCCCATGGAGAAGAAAACGCCCAAAGGATACCATGCCCCTTTAATAAAATAAGGGTTAAACAAACACGCCAATAGGACAACGAAAAAAACCTCCCTTAACCAAGCGTATTCCTTAAGGCTCAGACGGCCGGCCTGATTCCACTGGGATGGAAGAGAAACGTGCCGCTTCATCCACTCCCCGCACACCTTAACCGCAATGATAAAGGGCCCCAGGATGAAAAATCCGTGGATATTGCTCCACAACACCTGAACCAGAAACAGAATCCACACCCCCCACCTGCTTGTAAGATGAACGGCCAGGATATAGAGATACAAAGCAAAGAAGAGCAAACTAAATATCTCAGGCCGAAGCGTAAATCGGAATTGGCAAATAAGAAGAACGAGGAACAGCATCAGGAGGGGGGCAAACTGCCTCTTGCGGCTGTAACCCAACATCAAAAGGAAGGCAAACGTGACGGCCACAACCACGGCCTGCAAGCCAATCAGACCGTCAAAACCCGCCAGGCGGTAGAAAAAATAGACAATAACCTGAAAAAGCCACTCGTGGTTACTCCAGGGCTTGTGGGCAAGGGCGCAGGAAAAAACGTCTTCAAGGGGGATGTGATGATGCTCAACGATATATCTGCCGGCTGCCAGATGCAGCCATAGATCTAAGTCCTTGATTTCAACATTGGCGGCCAGAAGGATTGACCAGAACAAAGAAAAGACGGCCGCCCCCCCAACAAAAAAACTCAGCCTTTTCCAAAACCATTCGCTCATAAGCCGATACTCTAAAGGTTATCCTTCCAAAACAAAATGCCCCTGGCCTTGGTCAACGAGGCGCGCCTTGGGCGCCATCTGAATTCCCCTCCCGTGTGGAATGGCTTTATAATCTATCGCCGCGGCCAGAAGCTCTTTCGTATAAGGATGCAGGGGATTCCGGAAAATTTCTTCCGCGGGAGCCGCTTCCACAATCTTGCCCTGATACATCACGGCGATCTTCCGGCTGATCTTCTTGACCACCCTCAAATTATGGGAAATAAAAAAGTACGTCAAATGATATCTTTGCTGCAAATCCGCGAGAAGATTAATCAACTGCTGTTGTATTATAACATCCAAAGAGGAAACCGCTTCGTCCAGAATCAATAATCTAGGGTTGAGCACCAGGGCCCTGGCGATGGCGATGCGCTGGCGCTCCCCGCCGCTGAATTCATGCGGATAACGGCTCAGAATATCGGGCTGGCGAAGTCCCACAGCCTCAAGAAGCTCCGCCATCCGATCCCTCTGGGCATCCTCTGTCGGATAGGCGTTCATGGTGAGCGTCATAGCCTCTCTTAAGATATGACGCACGGTAAACCGAGGATCCAGACTGCTGTAAGGGTCCTGAAAAACCATTTGCATGTTCTTTCGGTACTCCTTCAGATAGCGGTTGGGGATACGGGAGATGTCTTCGCCGTTAAAGACAATCGAACCGCCATCCGCCGGAATCAATCGAAGCGCAATCCTCCCCAGCGTGGTCTTGCCGCAGCCGGATTCCCCCACCAGGCTCAAATTCTCGCCGGAGGCGATATCCAGGCTCACATCGTCAACAGCCCGCACAAAGCGCTGTCTCTTGTCCGTCCCACCGTGTTTAATGGGAAAAAATTTTTTTATATTTTTCAATTCCAGAAGCACGTCTACCCCTCCATCGCCTCCCTCAACTGGCATGTATAAGGGTGCTGAGGCCCCTCCAGCACATCCTTTGTCTTGCCTGCCTCGACAATCTTCCCCTCTCTCATAACAGCAACAGAATCAGCCATGCGGGCCACCATCCCCAGATCATGCGTGATGAGGAGAATCGACAGCCGCAATTCTTCTTTTAATTTCAGGAAGAGCTCCATGATTCTCGCCTGCAAGGTCACATCCAGGCTGCTCGTAGGCTCATCGGCGATGATAAGCCTGGGGCCCCCGGCAATGGCCTGGGCAATCATCACCCGCTGGCGCATCCCCCCGCTTAACTGATGGGGATAACTGCGGGAAATGCGGGAAGGATCCGGCAGTCCCACCTGATCCATAAGCTCCAAAATTCTCTGCTGCCGTTGCCGCCGATTCAGGCTTGTGTGACAGCGCAGGACCTCTTCTATCTGGTAGCCGACGCAGAAAACAGGGTTCAGGGCCTGCAGCGGCTCCTGAAAGACCATACTGATTTCTTTCCCGCGCAGTTGACGCATCCGCTCCGGCGGGACATGGAACAACTGTTCCTGGTTAAAGACAATCTCTCCCTCCTTGACCCTCAGACCCAGCGGCAAAAGTCTCAAAATAGAAAGCCCAACGGTTGTCTTGCCGCTTCCAGAACCGCCGACCAAGGCCGTAATGCTGAACGCCGGCACGTCCAGGGCGATGCGGTCCACCAGGACTTTCTCCCGGCCAGTGCCACTAACTGTAACGGTTAGATTCTTTAAACTTAAAAGCGGAGGATTCATCCGTCCCTGTGTCCTTCTGCCTTCAACATCGGATCCAAACAATCCCTCAAGGCATCACCGATAACGTTAAAGCAGACAACCGTCAGAAAAATCAAGAATGCCGGCGACAAAATCCACGGCGCAAACTTAATCCGGACAATGCTCATGGCATCACTCAGCATATTGCCCCAGCTGGCGTAAGGGTCCTGAATGCCTAGGCCAATGAGGCTCAAGGCTGATTCCCCTAAGATGTATCCGGGGATGGAGAGCATCACGGCAAAGATAGAATAAGACAACGTATGCGGCAGGATATGGCGCAGGATGATCCGGATATCCGAAAGGCCCAGACTTTTGGCCGCCAGGACATATTCCCTTTCGCGCAGCGAAAGACACATGCCGCGGACGATGCGCGCCAACCCGGCCCATCCGATAAAGGAGAGAATAATCACGATAGAGAAATAAACCTGCACGGAATTGAAATTATCCGGCACGGCCGCCCGGAGGGCCAACAGTAAATAAAAACCGGGCACCATCATAAACATCTCGCATAGGCGCATCAGAAAGTTATCCAGCCTCCCGCCGTAATACCCGGAGATGCCGCCTATGATAAGCCCCAGGGAAAACGCAATCACCGCCCCCATCAACCCTATGGTCAAAGAGACCCTGCCTCCATACAAAAGCCGCGAAAACATGTCCCGTCCGCGTGCATCCGCGCCCAGGAGATACCATCGCCCCGGCGCCTCAACCCCGAAGAAATGACGGCGGCAGGGGAATAGGCCGAGGAAACGGTATTCCTCTCCCTTGACCAAGAATTGAAGAGGATAGTGTTTCGCGGGATCGCGTTGATACACCCTTTTATTATATTCATCAAAGCTGAGTTTCATGCCGTTCACATAAGGCCAGGCAAGCCTGCCGTTATCGAAAAAATGAATCGATGTCGGCGGGGCGTAGGAATAGTTTCTATTCTCATCTTTGAAAGAGTAGGGGGAAAGAAAATCGGCGAGGACAGCCCCCCCATAAAGCAGAGACAAAATCATCACACCCGTCCACGCCAGCCGGTTTCTCCTGAAATGGCGAAAGGCGATTTGAAACTCGCTCAAATGTCCAGATTGTTTATTCATATCGTATCCGGGGGTCCGCCTTGGCCAGTCCGATATCGGCCAGCAGGTTTCCGACAATAAACATCACCCCCCCCATCAGCATACTCGCCATGACAAGGTAAATATCCTTGGAGCGCACCGCGGTCAGCATCAAAGACCCCAGTCCCGGCCAGCTGCAGATAATCTCAATGAGCGCCGCCCCGCTTAAGAGGCTGGAAAACTCATAGCCCAGCAGGGTAATAAGGGGATTGATCGCGTTACGAAGCGCGTGAAGATAAATCACCCTGTTCTCCGGCAATCCCTTGGCCCTGGCCGTTAAAATATACTGCTGCCCCAAGACCTCAAGCATATTCCCCCGCATAATCCTCTGCAGCCATGCGATAGAACCTATGGACAGCGCCATGGCCGGAATAACCAGATGTCTTAAAATATCCGTCAACTGCCCCCAAGGCTTAAGACTCTCAAAGCCGGGGCTGTACATACCGCCCAACGGTAGAGCGCCGCTCTGGCTTGCCCAAAACAAAAAAAGCATGGCGAGAAAGAAACTCGGCAGGGAGAAACAGACATAAGAAAAAAATTGAATGCACCTGTCAATAAACTGGTTTCTGTGCAGGGCGGCCCAAATCCCGAGGGGAATCGCGACCACCCATGTCAGGAGAAACCCTGCCAACGAAAGGAGAAAAGTATTCCACAAACGGCTTCCTATAATCCGATACACCGGCACGTTGTAATGAAAAGAATACCCCAGCTCAAGTCTTAATAAATTTTTGATCCACTGGATATACTGCACCAGAAGGGGCTTATCAAACTGGTACAATTTCTCATAGTAGGCAATGGTTTCCTGCGAGAATTGCGGATCCAGACGGACGGTATCGAGATAATTGCCCGGGGTCATCCGTATGAGCACAAAGGTCAATAAGGCGATCCCCAAAAGCATCGGGACAGCGACCAGAAATCTTTTAAGGATGTATTTAAGCATACGCTTAACTTGAGTCTGGCAAATTCTCCGATATTTATCTCCTCCCCCTCGATGGGGGAGGTCCCCTATCCCCTCCCATCGAGAGAGGGGAATCCTACAGGAACTTTCCCTTTATTACTTATACCCCTCTTTTATATAAATTTCTTCCAGGTTATGAAATATCTCGCCGTAAGGGGCGGGTTTAAGATTGCCGAATTTGTTGCGCACCGCGTAAATCTTGACCCCCAGGATGGTATAAATAAGCGGCAATTGCTCCGAGACAATAAGCTGATATTCATCATATAACTGTTTGCGTTTCTTTTCATCCAATTCCTGCACCCCCTGAATAAAGATCTCGTCGATTCTTTTCTCCCACTCTGTCGCCGGAGATTCCTGCCGGGGATACCACATGTGAAGCTGGCCCGAAGACATCCAGACGTTCTTGCCGAAATGCGGCTCTATCCCCCCTGTCAGCCCCAAGAGCACCGCCTCCCATTCAAAGGTCGAGGTAAGCCTGCTCACCAGTGTATTGAATTCCAGGGCGCGAAAGTTCACCTTCATGCCCAATCCTTCAAGATCCTGACGGATGATGGCGGCAATATCCATTCGCTCGGTATTGCCGGCGTTTGTATAAAAACTGAATTCGAGGAGGTTGCCTTTCTCATCTTCAAGGAATCCGTCTTTGTCCTTGTCCATGAAACCAGTCCCTCTTAAAATCTCGCGGGCCTTCTCAAGGTCATAATCGTAGTGAACGACATGAGGGTTATGGAAAAAACCAGCGGCCGGTCCCATCGGCGAATGCTGAGGATACCCTAAGTTATTATTCACAATCTCGATAATCTTATCCTTGTCAATGGCATGGGCCACGGCCCGGCGAAATGCCGCATTCCTAAACCAGGCCAGTTTATGCGGCTCCACAAACGGCTTGCCCGTGTTGGGATTCTTCCCCGGATTTTGATTGAAGAAAATAAACTGGCTTCCCATATCCGGGCCTAAATCATAAACCGTGAAATCCCCGTCTTTCTCCAAGGGCTTCAAGAGGGGGTAATCCATGCCCCTGACGCTGTAGCTGTCGAGCGTTCCTTCCATGAATTTAAGCAGTTCCACATCCGCATTCTGGACAATGAGATAAACGATTTGATCAAGGTAAGGCAGGGAATCCCCCTCTTCGGATTTTTTCCAATAAAACGGATTCCGTTCAAAAATAAGCCGCTGGCCCGGATCATAGCGCGTCAACCTAAAAGGGCCTGTCCCGACGATTTTCTCAGGGGCAGTATCAATCCCCCAGGTGAAATTAAAACGGCCATCCTCCACGGCCTTTTTCAATTTATGTTGGGGGAGGATCGGCTGGCTCATCCCCCTTAAGAAGGGCGCGAATTTCACAGGGAGGGTAAACCGGACGGTATGGTCATCCATCTTCTCCACCTTAAAAATCTTGCCGTCTATGGTGAAAATGTCCCTGGCGGAGCTGGGGATATCCGGGTTATAGATAAGATCGTTAAACGTAAAGACCACATCATCGGCGGTCAATGGCCGGCCGTCATTCCAAACAACGCCTTCCTTAAGATAAAACGTCCAGACAAGGCCGTCAGGACTCACTTCCCAACGCTCAGCCAAATGAGGTTCAACCTTGGTTGTAAAGGCATTGGTTGTGGTCAATCCTTCGAAGATATGCCCCGTGACGAGGGTCGTGGAGGTCTCTTTGGCAATAATGTCGTTGAATGATCGCGGGTCGGATGTCGTGGAAAGCACCAGTTGTCCGCCGTATCTCTCTTGACCGGCTTCTGACGGTGCCGTAAGGAATGGAAATACAACAAGGAGATAAACAGAAAGGGCGATTTTGAGCGAAACGGATTGTCCTCTCAAAGGATTAAGAACCCGGTTTCTGTTCTTCCTCTGTGATTGAACCGCCCGGCGCCGGCTGTGCCGGTTCTTCAACAGTTGGGGCCGGCGGCGTTTCCTGGGTCGTTTGCGGTGCTGATACCGCTGACGCGGTACTTTCTACCGACGGCGTCGGCGGCTGAGTGGTCTGGGGCTGTAATTCTCGTACTGGTTGCTGCCCAGGGACGGATGGAGTTTTTTTCCCTGCCTGGCCGGCCATGAGAGACTTGCCCTTCTGGGACGAGAGGACAGCCAGGCTCAAACAGGTAACAAGAAAAAGCGTGGCAAGGACCGTGGTGGTTTCTATCATAAAAACATTGGTCCGCGCCCCAAAGATGGACTCGGCCGAGGCGAACCCTTCTGTCAGCCCCCCGCCTCTTCCGGACTGCATCAGAATAACCAGCATCAAAAAGATGCAAACAACAGCATGGACGAATATCACGAATCCCGTCATCATAAGTTCACCTCGTCACGGCACAAGAGTTTTTCACGATCTGGATGAAGGCATCCGCCTTAAGGCTCGCCCCGCCGACAAGGGCGCCGTCAATATCCGGCTGGGCCATAAGATCGGCGATATTATCCGGTTTGACACTGCCGCCGTACTGAATGCGCACGGCCTCAGATGCCTCTTTGCCGCCCATCTTTGCCAAAAGCCCGCGGATAAACTTGTGAACCTCCTCTGCCTGTTGGGAGGTGGCTGTCTTTCCTGTGCCGATAGCCCACACCGGCTCATAGGCAATAATATTTTTCTTTAACTCATCGGCATTCAATCCCGCCAGGCATTCTTCACACTGCCTGCGGATGACATCAAAGGTCTTGTTGGCCTCACGCTCTTCAAGAACCTCCCCGACGCAGACAATCGGCACAAGGCCATGCCTCAACGCCGCCCGTATCTTTTTATTCACCGTCTGGTTGGTCTCGCCAAAATACTGCCGCCGTTCCGAATGCCCGATAATGACGTATTCAACACCAATTTCTTTCAGAAGCGGCGCGGACACCTCTCCGGTAAATGCCCCTGCGTCTTCCCAATACACATTCTGAGCGCCTAAAGCAATATTGGACTCCAATAAGACATCATGAACCACCGCAAGAACCGTAAAAACAGGACAAACAACGATGTCAACTGTATCTACGTCGGATAAATTCGTCTTTAAAGCCGTAACCAGTTCCACCGCTTCCCGCTCCGCGTTGTTCAACTTCCAGTTCCCGGCAATGACAGGCCTTCTCATCGGACTCCCACGCGTTCTTTATTCGTTAATGCGACAATCCCCGGTAATTCCTTCCCCTCCAAGAATTCCAGCGACGCCCCGCCGCCGGTCGAGATGTGCGTCATGCCTTTCTCCAGTCCAAACTTGCTCACCGCCGCGGCCGAGTCTCCCCCGCCGATGATGCTCGTCACACCCTTTAATCCGGCCAGATATTGGGCGATTTCTCTGGTCCCTTCGGCAAAGGCATCGATTTCAAAAACACCCATAGGCCCGTTCCAGACAACCGTCTTGGCCGTTGAGAGAATCTTCTTAAACTCTTTTCTCGTCTGAGGACCGATATCAACACCTTCCCATCCTTCGGGGATATCCGCGACAATCTTTCTTGCCTGCGGCTTGTCAAAACTTTCGACAACCACAAAATCCGTCGTTAATGCTATCTGGACACCTGAAGCCTCCGCCTTCTTTAAAAGGTCTCTGGCTAACTCTAATTTATCATTCTCGCAGATAGATTTGCCGATGTTTCTTCCTTTTGCCTTAAGAAACGTGTAAGCCATGCCGCCGCCGATAATAATCGCATCCGCCTTGGAGATTAAATTCTCGATTAACAAAATTTTATCGGAGACCTTGGCGCCTCCCAAAATAACGACAAACGGCTTAACAGGATTGTCCACAGCCTTGCCAAGATAGGCAATCTCTTTCTCCAGAAGAAATCCTGCTACGGATAGCAGGTATTTGGTAATGCCTTCGGTGGAGGCATGCGCCCGGTGGGCGGTGCCGAAGGCGTCGTTGATGTAAATATCCGCCAGGGAAGCCAGCTTCTTGGCGAATTCATGATCATTTTTGGTCTCGGCCTTATAAAACCGCAGATTCTCCAGCAAGATAACCCGCTCGGCGCTCGTCTCGATGGCCTTCTTGACCGCGTCGCCGATACAGTCATCCAGCCGCAGCACCTTTTCCCCCAACAGTTCCTGCAACTTTTTAGCAACAGGCGTAAGCCTCATAGAATCAATGACTTGTCCCTCCGGACGGCCCAGATGGCTCATCAAAATGACTTTTTTGGCTTTTTGATCAAGGATGTATTTGATGGTGGGCAAGGCTTCGCGGATACGGCGGTCATCGGTGATATTGAGCCGATCATCCAAGGGGACATTAAAATCCGCCCGCATAATAACTTTTTTGTTTTTCAGATCAATATCTTTAACGGTCAGCTTGTTCATCGGTCTCCCGATTCTTTTAACTGTTATGCGCAACTAAAAATTTTTTATATTATAACTGAGCCTGCCGATTTGTCAATTTAATCATCCCCAAATAAAATCAACTCCCGGATTTACGCTGATATATCAATAAAGTCGGAGTTGAATTAACCTGGACATAGTAATCGTTAATATATTGCATAATTTCATCATAATATCGCTTATTTGCTTCAATCTTAAAATAGGCTCGGGGGAAAGACGGCCCGGGGTCTTTTGATAAAACAGCATACATTGGCTTCGTAGCTTTAAGATCGCCCAAGAATTCGTCATGCCAGCCCCCTATCCACGAAAAAGTAGCCATGGGAAACCGTCCCACAAACGGGCGATCAACAAGGAAGCTGTAGAATCCCAATTCCGGGAACATGAAGATAGGTTCACCCTGTTTTATATTTTTGTCAACGAACTCCGTCAGCTGTCTAAATTCTTGGGCCTGCCAAGAAGGCACCACCATACCCTTAACTCGCTTTAAACGCATTTGTTCCGCATTTCCATCGGATAAAGGGACTAGCTCTTTTCTGTCCTTACCAAGCAGAGCATATTTGATATATTGAAAACTAAAGAAACGCCGATCGTATCTCATAAGCGAATATCCTAATGAGGACATAATAAAACCTAAAATCAAAAAATTGATGGCAAAAATCTTCAACTGATTGAACTCCCTTGCAGTGTTCAGCATTTTCCTCTGGAGTAATTTTCTTATCTTTTCTTTTTTATTCCGCAGTAGAAGATAGGCTTCTTCCAGCATGAAAAATAAAATAATTTTCTCGGGTTGGAGCGCCATCTCGAATTGGGCGGCTCCAATTTTTCGAAAGGCCATAATATACATAATCAAACCATAAAAAACGACCACGCTTATGGGCAGGCATTCCTCGTTTAACGTCTTACGTTTAATCTTGTATACAATATAAGCCATAAAAAAAAGATAGCAATAGGCTGGTGTCAAATGCTGGAAATGACGATTCAAAGGACTCATGGCCAAGATGGCCTCTAAGAAATTTTTAGGATGGTCTTCAAAAAGATAGTCTGGAAATACCTTGGTCATGTTGGTCACGACCGCATACGTCATGTCCCAATACGCAAGCAAAGATTGTGTTGTCAAAAGATAGATGCTATAGGGTAATAAAACAAGCGCCAGCCCTAGAATATAGGTGCGGATAAATTTCCATGTAACCCTTTTATCATGAAAATGAGCGTATTGCGCAAAAACACAGGTAGCCAATATGCTGAAAATGGCGCAAACTCCGATTTCCACACTTGTCAACAAAGCTAAGCCGGAAATAATGCCGGAAGCAACCAGCCAAAAGGACTTTTTCCGCCTAAAAAACCCTATGGCCAATAGTAACGCTAATAAACCTAACCCATAACGCAGGCCGCCCCAATTCATAAAAACCACCCGCGGAAATGTCCTCCCAACGAAAACAGGAACCATCAAATAAAGAACAAGGCGCGTTCGATAGAGATCTTTGGCAATCCATATCCCAATCAACAGCGTCACCACAGTACCGACATAAAAATAGGCGGCCAGCACAGCCGCATTTTCTCCGAAAATATGCATAAAGAAGGCCGGGACATACAATTCTAAAGGACCGCGCAGATGAAAGAAATCTCTATAAGGAATTTGCCCATCCAGAAGGGCGCTGATATTCGGCAGGTAGATTCCCAATTCAAAATAATTCAACCCTCCATATAGAAAATATGGCTGAAGCGTAATGAAGATAGCAAACGCGGCAAGGAAAAATAAGTCGATGCCTCTCGGTTTTCTATGCATTCTTTCTCAGCAATATCTTCAAATTTTCTGCAGGGAACATATAGGCCCAAAAGCGCTCGTACGTGCGCGGCCATTTATTGGCTAGAAATTTAATCCCAAACATCCTGTACGTTTTGTAAAACGTAATCTCATATTTAATGATTTCGAGCGGTATCGGCCGAATGAGATTAAGTAACATAAAGTAGGAATAAAATAATTTGTGTTGCGGTTCCGAATAGGCCACATAGCTTGTGAAATGAGGTGTTTCGATAAATATAGTTCCCCCCGATTTAAGAATCCGATAAAGCTCCTCAATAAATGCCTGGGGATGGTCAAGGTGTTCAATGATATGTTTCCAACAATTTCATCGATGCTGTTATCCTCGATAGGATAAGGAAATTTATTCAGATCATGCACGATGTCCGGATTGGCATCTTTGTTGATATCTAAATATATCGAGTCAGGGGTTTTATTATTCCCACAACCAATATCCAGTCGCCCGAAAGAGTCACTGCTCATTTTAGATTCCTTAACTTTAATATGTTTAGTGTGGGGGTTGAGGTGACAAGCTCGTAATGTCGTTCAATGTAACGCATCACTTCATCATATTTTTGCTTGTTAGCGTCAACTATGAAATGGGTTCGTTCAAAATATCCAGGCAATGCTTTGGGTATGACGGCAAATTTGGGTTGGAGTCTCGCCAAATCTCTGAGATATTCTTTATGGCTGCGCTCATTAAACCAAGCGAATGTTCCCATGGGGAATCGGCCCACAAAAGGCCTGTCGATAATAAAACTGTAGGCAGCCCCTTCCGGATAAATGAAAACAGGCTCCCGCGGTGAGGTTCTCTCATGTATAAATTGTGTCAACTCAACAAAATCCCGTGCCTGCCAGGAAGGCACCGTCAACCCCTTTGCCCTATCGATCATAAGCTTTGACGTTTCGGTATCATGTAAAGGCTTTAGAGAGTCCGTCTCTTTGCCTAAGATTGTATTACGGACAAATTGGAACGCGAAAAACCTTTTGTTATATCTCTGGATCGGATAGCCGATCGAAGACACTATCACTCCCACTATGAATACATTGACGAGATAAACTTTCGCATGTTTTCTAAACATGGGGCGTTTTTGTTCTTTTATTTCCTGAAGCATGCACTCTTTCCGAATGCGAAAGTAGAAAAATATCCTCTCAAGCAAAAAGAACAATAAAAGTTTGTCCGGCTGCAAAACCATTTCAAAATTCGATGACCAAATATTACGGAATGAGCCGATAAAAAATATGAGCCCGTACAGCGCGAGACAAACGACAGGGCCGTCGGAAAGGCGGAATGCCTTCGATTTAATTCTTCTCGCGAAATATATGGTCAAAAAAATATATAAATAAGCCGGGGTCAAATGCCTGAAATTTTTACTGCCAGGATTGAGCATCGCCCCAACGGCTTCCACTGGATTTTGGGGGACAGCTTCGACTTGGGGAAAAGTATTCTCCATATTCTGGATAACGGTATGTGTCGCCTCACAAAAAGGGAGAAAGGCGCTGTTGACCTCCAAATAGATAGTGTAGGGCAACCCAATCACCAGAAACCCTCCAGCAAACAAAGCCAATAATTTGATAAAATCTTTTTTGTCCAAAACACGCGTTAGGGCGCACAAAACCAAAGTCATGGTGATGGCGATACACGTGTAGACGCCCATTTCTATACTCGTCCAAAAACTGCATGCGCCAATAATCCCTGACATCAACATCCACCGTGATTTTCGGCTGTTAAAATATTGTACCCCGCAGGCAATAGCCATCAGCCCCAGGGCAAACCGCATCCCTCCCCAGTACGTAAAAACAACCCGCGGAAAAGTCTTCGCCACAAGGACGGGAATGGCTAAATAATAAAACAATCGCGTCGTAAAAATCTGTTTGCCAAGGGCAACACACACAAGAAGAGTCATAACGGTGCCGATATAAAAGTAGGTAAACAGAACGGCGATGTTTTCCCCGAAAAGGCGCATTAAAAACGCCGGCATATATAACTCAAATGGCCCGCGCAGATGAAAGAAATCCCGGTAAGGCACTGCCCCATCCAGCAAGGCCTGAATGCCAGACAAATAAATCCCTAATTCAAAAAAATTAAGCTCGCCGTGCAGATAAAAAGGATGGAAAGTAATTAAAACAACAAAAAGAAAGGGGACAAAAAGATCCAACACAAAATTTTTTTTCTTCATTGAGACTCAGGGATTGTAGAGCGCTGATCTGTTTTTATAAAATACTCCAGATGATTTGCTCTGTCGTTCTCCCGGAAGAAACGCAACGCCTCAACTTGCTCCAGCGCCAATCTGTCATTTTCCAGAAGATGATAGATCATTCCAAGCCTTAGATGCGCGTCAAAATATTTTTCTTCAATGGAAATCGTGCGCATATAATGCCATTGGGCCTTTATCCATTCTCTTTTTTGTTCATAAACTCGCCCCATATAATAATGGAGATCGGCAAAATTATTGTTAAAACGATATGCCTGTTTAAAAAATCTCGTGGCATATTCCGGCTGCCCTTGTTGAAAACAATCAAGACCAAGTTCAAAATACGCCTTAAAATGGGATTGATCAAGGGCGGCGGCTTTTTTGTAGGATTGTAAGGCCTGTTGATAATTCCCTATTTTACGATACAAAACACCTAGTTGATAATGCGCATCGGCGCAATTGGGGTCGTGGTAAATAGCCTTGCGATAATAACTTAGCTGCTGACGCAAGCTGCACTTGTCACCACATTCCTGCGCCCGTTTATAAAACAGAACCCCATAACAGTGATTCATTCTGGTTCGTTCTTGGAAATAAAGGACACCCAGAAGAATGAGAATTATCGCAATGCCAATGAATCCGATAATATTATTTTTGAAAACCGGACTCCAGGCCATTGGAATACCCTTTTGTCCCCAATCTTTGTATGGCTACAATCAGCCCCATGAAGATCCACATCAAAGTCCCAAGTTGGACGGAATAAAAGAACGTATCAAAAAAGCTTTGGACAAGAAATGCCCCATACGCGGATAACGCTCCAAGCAAAAGGAAGCGCAGAAAAATATCATCTATAGAACTCAGTGCCCGGATACTTCTTCGAAACAATACAAACAAGATAAACAAAAAAGAAAACAGCCCGGGGATCCCAATTTCGCTGGCTATTTGAAGATAACAATTATGGGGATATCCGCCCCAGCTGATTTTATAACGGGCGCCAACCAGAGAATAAGCATTCACACCAATACCAAAAAAAGGATAGTCCTTTATAATATTGAAGGCCTCCTGCCAATACTTTCTTCTTCCGGAGCCACCGAATTGTTGAAGCGCCAGAAAAATCTTTTCGCGTTCATCTAAGATTTCTTGCCGGCGTTCTTGCGTCGCTTGAACTGCGCTTTGCCGCTTCGCATCTTCTTTCTCAATAATCGCCGGGGGGATAGCCCGATAAATTGAAGTTATAAATTTCTCTTTAAAATTTGATGTCCCCGGAGATTTTTCGCCAAGGTCATGCAACACCAAAATGGCATGTCCATTGGTTGCATCAAGAGCATACATGTGCCCTTCTTGACCTTCCACCAAACCCGTTTTTATCGTTTGCTCCAAAGACGAATCTTTAAGTAATTTTTTAAATTGGGCATATAATGGCTCCAGCTTGAAATCGGATTTAAACAGGGCTTGCTCTTTTGTTATGCGAAAACCGTAAATATAACCATTTGAAAACCCGAAATTCTTATTGCCGGTCTCCCAGAAACCCAGTACCACATATGGAAACGTTAAATTTTCTTCCGGGATTTGTATAACAGCCAAACGCCGACCATTAATAAAACAATATACCTGATTATTATCCCGGACTACGGCAATGTGATTCCATTGATTTAGGTTACATTTGTTCGGAAATGTCCGAAACCACTCAAACGTCCCGTCCTTTTTAAACCCCAACTCCAAAGCCGCGCTGGTATTTCCTCTCAGGTATAAACAATTTTTATAATTCCTCATTAAAGAAAAATAACCATCATTATCTTTGGTGTCCTTGGGGTAATACCAATAATCTATGGTAAAATCCTTATCTCCAAAATTCCAATTAACTGGCGATACGCCTAAATGTCTGACATTCTCCGAAGTAATATTGGCTTGCAACGTTGTCTCCTTCGGCTTCCTGCCCAACCGATCCCCAGAAGCACTAAGCTGCCGCACTGTGGCTACCTTGGGTATCTTTTGCGTCCTTTTTATAGTATCCGTTATAAAATTAACCCCCCTGATTTCTATCATCTGTGAATAAAAAACCCCAAAAAATATAAATATGACCGCAAGGCTCACCGCCAATAATTTTCTTTCCAAAAAACCCATCACTATCGCAGCAATAATCAATGCTAACCATGCACCGCGAGAAAATGTCAACCCCAAACAAATAGCTGAAAAAATAAACAAAATACATACTGCCGTTTTTCCCTTTTTTGAAAAAAATAAACGAAACTCGGGTCCGTAAGCGCCTCCAGCAGAGGAATTAATTTTCCCAAATGTCACCAACCATGAAATACTTAATAACATTGGAGCAATAAAAATAAGATATGCACCAAAATCATTGGCGTGTCTCATACTGGAAGACATCCTCCCCCCGCCCAGATAGTTCCCGCGAATAAATTCCTGCCCGATAAAGTATTGATAAAGACCGTTCGTAAACATAAGGAAACCTGAAATAAAGAAGATAATGAGGAATACTTTTATCCTCTTTTTTGAGTTCATACATTCAATAAAACTAAAATAAAGAAAAATATTCTCCAATACCTTGCCAACAAAACCTTCCATGCTGGCCGAGAACTGCTGGCTAAATACAAGAGAGAGGAAATTAAATAATAAAAATAATGCTATAGGCTGATTGAGATAATTCTTTTTTGGTTTAAAAGACCTTAAGAGAAACCAGAGTTTAATAATAGGGGACTCTCCTTTTTGCGAACTTCCCCGAAAGACAACTGTTCTTTTCAGAAGATAAAAAAACACACTCAGTCCCGTAAAAGTTTCTACTAAGGCTATGGAGATAGGAAGAAAATAGATAAGGGCATAGAATGAAGCCGCCATCACCTTATCGCATCCGCTGATAAATTTTTCTGTACGTTCTGTCATAACACGCTTGACCGCGCTCCCATATGTTTTATATACCAATCGATGGTCTCCTTGAGGCCTGTTTCGAGATCGGTCATGGCTCGAAAACCGAATTCTTTTCTGGCTCTAGTTGTATCCAGACACCGCCGCGGCTGGCCGTCCGGCCTTGAGGCATCCCAAATCACTCTTCCCTTAAAACCAGTCGACCGGACTATTTTTGAAACCAAATCTTTGATGGAAATCTCAAATCCCGCCCCGATATTCACCGGCTCGGGTTTGTTATATTTCTCCGCGGCCAATACGATGCCCCGCGCGGCATCGTCAACGTACAAAAATTCGCGGGTTGCCCGTCCACTGCCCCAGACCATAACATGGTCTTCCCTTTTTAGTTTGGCATCAATACATTTCTTAATAAGCGCCGGAATAACATGCGACGTCTCTGGATCAAAATTATCGCCGGGGCCGTAAAGATTGACCGGTAAGAGAAAGATGGAATTAAACCCGTATTGTTGACGATAGGCCTGCGACTGGACTAATAACATCTTTTTAGCCAAGCCGTAAGGGGCATTGGTCTCTTCGGGGTAACCACCCCATAAATTTTCCTCCTTAAAAGGTACCGGCGTAAATTTTGGATAAGCGCAGATCGTCCCTACAGCCACGAACTTCTCAACACCATGACGATACGCTTGATCAATCAACTGAACCCCCATGATGATGTTATCGTAAAAAAATTTCCCAGGATTCTCGCAGTTGGCCCCGATTCCGCCGACGACAGCCGCCAGATGCAGGATAATATCCGGCTTGGCCTTTTTAAGCATCCGCCGGATGGCGGGCAAACTTCTTAGATCATACTCCTGGCTACACGGGACAAAAATTTGACGGCATCCTCTTTGTCGTAATAAGCGGACAACCGTCTGCCCGAGAAAACCAGCCCCACCCGTGACAACGACCCTTTTATCCTTCCAGAACTTCATCAGCCCAATCCTCTCTTTTTACCATAAAGCTCCTGAGCGACAACCTTCATGTCCGAATCTACCATCATGCGGACAAGCTGTTTAAATCTAACTTTTGGTTTCCAGCCCAGCTTTTTCCTGGCCTTGGAGCTGTCCCCCAGCAAATAGTCCACCTCCGTCGGACGAAAATACCGTTTATCAACATGAACATATTTCTGCCACTCTAACCCTGCATAACTAAAGGCCTCTTGCAAGAATTCCCTGACTGAATGAGTTTCCCCCGTCGCGATCACATAATCATCCGGTTTGGGCTGCTGCAACATCAGCCACATCGCCTCCACATAATCGCCGGCAAAACCCCAGTCCCTTTTTGCATTGAGATTTCCCAAATAGAGCCTTTTCTGTACGCCATGTTTGATCCTGGCCAAGGCCATGGTAATTTTTCGTGTCACAAATGTCTCACCGCGCCGGGGAGATTCATGATTAAACAGGATCCCGTTACACGCAAACATTCCGTATGCCTCGCGGTAATTAACCGTCATCCAATAGGCATAAACTTTTGCGGCAGCGTAAGGGCTGCGTGGGCAAAAAAGCGTTTCTTCATTCTGTGGGCGCTGCATCGCGTTACCATACATTTCAGAACTAGATGCCTGATAAAATTTTGTATGGATTCCGGAATCGCGGATGGCTTCTAAAAGCCGCGTGGTGCCGATGGCAACGGTTTCAGCCGTATATTCAGGGATTTCAAAACTGACCTTAACGTGGCTCTGCGCGCCAAGATTATATATTTCATCGGGCTTGACCGTTTTAATGATGCGGTTTAGCGAGCTGGCATCGTTAAGATCGCCATACACGAGCTTGAGGCGGACATCCTTTTCGTGCGGGTCCCGATATAAATGATCAACGCGGGCGGTATTAAAAGAACTGGAACGGCGAATCAGGCCGTAGACTTCATAGCCTTTTTTAAGCAAAAATTCCGTCAGGTAGGAGCCATCCTGACCAGTAATACCTGTGATCAGCGCTCGTTTGGACTTTGGCATTTTATCTCTCCTAGCATAACAATTAAAATCCCTACAAAAAACCATAAATACACGGAAAGCTGCAGCGAATAGAAATTATTATCAAAAAAACTGTGGATCAAAAAGGCAAATATTCCAGACAATAGCCCTAATGATAATACCACAAGACTATCATTCCCCTCCCAACAAAAAATCAAATAATTTAAAGACTTTCGAAATATTTCAAAGACAATCCATAGAAAACTAACGAGCCCGGCGATTCCCGTTTCCGCAGCCAATTGAATATAACAATTATGGGCATAAGTAGGGCCGCTACCTATATCTCGTCGATATACCTCAAAAAGCTGCATAAAAGTGTTAATCCCGTGCCCCAGGATCGGTCTATCCTCAAGCATGATCAAAGCATCCCTCCAGATATTCAGCCTCCAAGATGCCGTCGCATGTCTAGCCATTGATTCGAAATCGAAACTGCCCGTTAAAACAAACCGCAAATAAACACTCAAGAAAACCGTTATAATGAAGAATCCCAGAACAAGATAAAAACCCGATAATTGTTTGTGAAATAAAAAAAAGAGAAAAAAAAGTATAGCCCCCAGAAAAGCTGCCAACCAAGCTCCGCGGGAAAACGTCACAACCAACGACCAGATGGCGAAGAAGAATATCGTCGCGCTAAGCAAACGATACCGGAAGATCTCTTTTCTAAAAAAAATCAATGACAGTATCAAAGGGATAGCTAATGTTAGATACGCGCCCAAACCATTAGCCGTCTTGAATCCTGCGGTCGCCCGTGTCGACGGCTCGATGACATGTCCTAAAAAAATATCCCTATAAGTGACGTAATATTGAATAAGACTGTCAATGACCGTTGCGGATAGAGTAAACAGCCATATACCTAAAATAATATAAACATGTTTTCTTTTCACGATGGATTCAACAACAAGGAAATAAATGACAAACCATTCCAACGTTTTTGTCAAGAAATTGGATAGAGACTGCAACGGAAAAACACTATTGGTTGCCGAGAAGAAACAGACTACTAAGAAAAACAAGATTGGTCGGTCAAGGGGGGTGATCGCTGGACGCAAACGGGTTAGAAAAATCCCGTGACGAAAAAAAACTCTTTTAAAAATCCATAACGTAAAACAAATAATTACAGAGCTTTCAACAACAGCAGAACCATACGGCAACCAAAAGATAATCAAGTATAAAAACAATCGAAGAAGCGAATTAATCGTCTCTTCGGTGATGGAATAAGGCATGCGAAATGGGTTAATAGGCGCCCTTGCCCCTGATAACAACGGGAATAGTCTGGATAAGGATATTTAAATCAAGCCAAAACGACCAATTATTAATATACCAAACGTCCCATTTGACCAGCCGGACAAATGAAAGATCACTACGGCCCCTGATTTGCCATAATCCCGTCATGCCGGGCCGAACTTGAAGCCTTTTGAGCTGGCGCAAATCTTCCTTGCGAACCTGGTCAACCGGCAACGGACGCGGGCCGACCAGGCTCATCTGTCCCTGCAAAACATTGAATAATTGAGGTAATTCATCAAGGCTATATTTGCGCAAGATTCTACCGACCCTTGTAATCCGCGGATCCTGTTTAATCTTAAAAATTGGGCCATCCACTTCGTTGCGGTCCCTGATAGCATCGAAAACCTGATCGGCATTTGCGACCATACTTCGAAATTTATACATATTAAAAATACGTCCCCCCCGTCCATAACGCCGGGACTTATAAAAAACGGATCCCTGACTATCCATGCGAATGATGACGGCAATGACCAGGAAAAAAGGCAAGAAAATAGCCGTCCCGGCCAGAGCGATAAGAAAATCAAAAATCCTTTTGCCAATCTGTCTATGAAAGGGTTGAGCATCGCAGTATTCCAAAATGGGGATCAGACCAATATTATATTTGGCGAACTCTCCTGATGTCAGTTCAAACCCATGGGGGACCACGCGCACCGCGATGCCCAATTCCTTGGCTTCCTCCAATAATTGCAAAAAGGCGCGGTCATCGTGGTGAGTCGTCACAAATACTTTGTCGATAAACTCCCATCGGGCCACAGTCATAAAATCGGCCATCTTCCCCAAAATCTTCGGGCCGTCTGGCTCCGAAGCAGGATCCTTAAAATCATCCAGAAAACCGATAACTTTTATGCCCAGAGCGGGTCTTTTTTCGATTTCCTTGACCAAGACTTTCCCGACCTTGCCACAACCTATAATCAAAGCGTTAAAATTGTTGTATCCCTGGGCCACAAGATATCCGACAAACATGCGCTTTAAAATTCGCCATAACGAAAATGTCAAAACCATCGCAAGAGAAGTCAAAAAAAGAACCGAGCGCGGGAAATGAATGACCTTGACGATAAAAATAGCCACAATGACAAAAAGAGTCGACACAAAAACTGACCTGAAAACGCTCCAGATTTCCGCGGTCTCAAAAATCTCGCGTCTGGTTTCATACAAATGAAGTCCATCGTTCAAGAAAATCGCGACCAATCCCCAAAAAAGAAAAATGGGCAAGAACGGATTCGCGGAATTGACAAAAATATTATTAAAATGAACATCGAACGGCAGTGTCGTTTCCCTGATCCAACAGGCGAGCCAAATGGAAAAGAAAATGCAAGCAATGTCAATCAAGACATAAATGCTTTTAATAACGTGATGTTTGGTAATCTTGATCATAATCTGCCGCTTTTTGTCACCAGGTCTCTGATAAGATAATAAATAAATTTGGTGTTTCCGATAAGATACCGTTTCCACAGTCGTTGGGGCTCGCAACAAAATCTAAACAGCCACTCCAAACCGATTCGACGCACCCACGGAGGTGCTTGAAGTTTTGTTCCAGCTATAAAATCGAACGCGGCCCCAACACCAACCATGACAGGGACGTCTAACCTCTCCCGATGAATGGACATCCAATAATCCTGTTTTGGGGACCCCAAACCAACCCATAAAATATCCGGATTGGCCGCGTTGATTTGCGCAATAACCGAGTCCCCTTCCATCTCTCCAACCGCCTTGAAAGGAGGCGAAACACTTCCTGCAATTCTAATACCAGGAAACCGGCTTCTCAACTTTTCCAGCAAACGGACGTTAGTAAGTGAGTCCCCCCCATAAAAATAATGACGATACCCTTCAGATTGCCCCAGATCACACAAAGCCAGCATCAAATCCGGGCCGTAGGTGCGTTCTATGATTTTATTTTTTCTCCATTTCCCTATCCAAACTAGAGGCATTCCATCGGGAGTAACCATACCAGCCGCATTAATGATCTGGCGATAGGCTTCATTTTCCTGACACTGGACAAGAGTGGATACCGGAGCGGCACACACATAAATCTTTTTTCTCTCTTTAACCCAATTTCTGATACGATCGCAAGCCACCAGAGGATTTACAGCGGCTATTTTTACGTCCAAGACTTCCAAAAACATCTGCATGATCTACCTGTGCCTCCCATAAATCTGTGTTTGGAACTTAATATTTAACCGTACTGAGCTCACTGGGGAAACCATAGTTATAAAATTTCTCGCTCGGGAACCTATCATAAGCCACGACTTCTTGGGCATATTCATCAGGAGAAATAAATATCAACTGACCGTCCTTAACCCGCATAATCCATTTAATGCCGTAACTTAATAAATCTTTGACAACCAATGTCTGGTCATCGTAGGATTCCCACCCAACGACGGTTGTATGCCACAAGCCGACCTGCGGCTGAACCGGCAATAAAAAGGCTGAAAACCTCGTTTTCCCTCCCACCCCTGTATCCCAGGCCGCTTCCTTCGCCTTCTCTGGGTTCGCCCTATAACCATTTATGGCGATAATGTTATCCGGATAGTAACGTTCCAGTATATCATTAAAATGCAATCGATTGGTCAAGACTGCAATATTATCAGCGATGGCGGGTCTTTTCAAATGCCCCCCTTGGGCGAAGATAATCCAGGAAGATCCCCAAGCCACGCAAATAAGAAGAAAAATGGAAACTAAACGTCCTTTCGCGCCCCCTAAAGCCATGAAAATATAGTCCATCATCACAACCGCCGCTACGACGAATATCGCTGTTCCATATCGATAGTGCCTGGGATCCACAAAACTTGCCAGACACAAGCCTATAATAAACAAAACTGACAAGCTGAACCAATAAGCCAGTTGTATCAAGGTTTCTTTCTCAATATTAGAACGCACGAGACTCACAATAAGAATAAACGGAAGGGAAAGAATAAATAATATAACAATTTTAGCAGTGAGGACTCCTGACCAGATAAACAGATAACTTATATATTTTATTATTAATTCGATATTCAATCCGCCGGCATACACCTTATTAAACACATCCGTCATCTGAATATTCCAACCCCATATCCCCAGTTGCCCCGCGAGAATTGGAAAAGTGGGCACGCCTGTAATAAAATAATTCTTCCAGTACCACAGCGAAACAAAAAAGGCTGAACCGAGAAAAAGATATAAATATTGGCGATGGTTCCAAATGTTGATAATTTTATCCATCGGCTTTGGTTGAATAAAGATCCCCAGGATCAAAAAGGAAACGAAGACATACGCCAGTTGATATTTATTGGCCATAAGATGTCCCAAAAAGACCAACGCCAATAAAAATCGAAACGGGCTGTTTTGACTTCTGCTTTCAAGAAAATTATAAGCTGAGGCGAACAAAAACGCGATTAAAGCGCTGTTAATGATGCAACAGCTGTTTGCGCCGGAATAAAAAAATTGCTCATCGAAAAGTACCAGCATAACAGAAGCCACCCCATACCACTGGTTAAGGCGATAACTGACATAGCCATAAACCAACAAAAGGACAACAACGCTCCAAGAAGCGACGACCAACTGCGGGAACAGTGTGTCCCCGCTGGAAATAGCTAACCCTAAGGCATATGGAACCGCGTTAAAATGAGGGGCGAATATTCTTATATCTGTGGCTATATCCCCAAGGATGCTTGAACCTTTGGCCAACCATAACTTTTGTGCGAATAAATAGGTAGAATGAGAATCTACATCAACCAGAAAATAGAGATTTCTAAATATAAAAATCAGCAGGAGCCCGATAAATATGGTTTTTGGAATGCTGAATTTCCATAAAGCTTCCCAAAAACCTTTTAATGCATTTCGAACCTGTTTGAAAAAAAGAGGACCATAATTTATAAAGACGAGTCCCCAAAGACATGGTCCGCTATATAACCCGAGGATCGAGAAAAGGACCATTTCTCCGATCAGGAAAATACTGCCCAGTAAGAATGACTCCCCCGCATAGAGGCTAAAATTGATGAAATCGTTCTTTTTCGGGTTAATCATCCCGTAAAGGAAGATGCCGCAAATAAGGACAGATAATCCGTAAAACAAGAACATTATAAACTGTAAATAATTCATTTTTAATGCTCCAACACAAAAATAGATTCACTATTCACAACATCTATTGGAAAATCAGCGAACGCGGCATCAAAAAACTGCAATTTGATGGTTTCTCCCTTCCTCGCTGTTTGGGACAATGCCAACAACTCCCTGTCCTTTTCCCGCAAGACCTCCATGGCCGACAATCCAAAATCCCTTTTATGCGCACGAAAAACCGAAAGCCCGACCAAGGCAACCGATATTAAAACGCAGGTTATAAAAATCTTTGAATGATATTTTATATGTGACACAACGACAATAAACAACAACACAATAGGGACAAACAAAAAACGACTTTGATGAGAACCCCACCACCAAATCATCCAATTAGCCACTATGAATAAAGGTATAACAACAAAGCGTTTATTTACAAACGCTTTACTCACGAAATATATGAAGGGGCCCAAAAACAGCAAATACATCAAGCCCACCGGATAATCATATCGGTTATTCACTCCCTTTTCAGGCACCGCAATAAGCCAAAAATGACGTAAAAACTCCAGCAGTGAACGGCCAGAGCCATACTGATCTTTGGTGGCGAGGACTTCCTGTGTCTTTCTGACCAGGGATCGCCATTCCAAAGAATTCTTATCAATGGATTGATTAATGGCCAAAGCGCCCACTCCAAAGGGGAATAATGGTGTCCCGGCGTAATATAATGACTTTGCCACGAATGGACCTGCCACCACAAAACTCACGATGCAAAAATAACCGGCAAATTTTGTCAGAGCTCTTTTAAAATCTCCCGATTTAGAATAAAAATTGTATTCCAAATCATCAAATGTCCAGCCACTGTCTTTAAATCCTGCCTTCCGATATACCATATATAACCCCAACAAAACAAATACCACAAGACAAATTTGAAGGGGAATAAATGATTTTGACCAGAAATAAAAAGCTGATTCAATGGCGCAAAGGAACAATTTGCCATTTAAAAAACTGTCCAGGGCAGCAACCAGCAAATAACATATCACCACATCCAACATGGCAATCCCCAGCTGTATGCCAACATTATGGGACCCAAGAATAACAAGAACGATTAAAAATGAACTCAGCACATTTCGGTTCGAAAGAATCCTTACCAAATTCATGGAAACAAAGACTAGTCCGGTAAAAAACAAAAACTGGGGTAATTTATTGGGCAATGCGGTGGCTAGCCAATAAGGCGCCAAGGCAAAGTCGATCGGCAAAAAGTACAGATCGGCGGTAGCCCACGGGATATGCTGAAACGATCCTAAAATCAGATGCTGTCGAGGCAAAGTCAGATGATAATTAAGCGTATCAAATTCCTGAATAAGGTGTGGAGGAAGCAATGAAGCATTAAGGCCTACACCCAAAATAATGAGGGCAATCAAAAACCCAGCGCCCAATGAAATTTTATTAAAAAAATCCAGTCGTGCAAAATCACCCCCCAAAGGCTTAAGCCGGGACGCAAGGCTCTTATAATCCTTAATTAAAACAGCAAATAAAATCAGGCAGAATGCGATCGTTGCGGCTGCAGTGGTTCTGCCGCCAGGTACCCGCAAGCCATACAGTTCAATCCAGTAGAAAAAAAATCCTATTGCCAACAGAAGAGTTGGCGCATGAAATAAATAACAAAATGTCTTCTCGGGGTTCACCGGTTTGGTCATAAAAACCGCTCCCAGGCAACGGCCATTCTCCAGATGATATAAAAAACTGCAATTAAAACCCAATAGATATTGAGCATCTTAATTTCCCGTTTATCTAAGTTATCGCATGCCATGGGGATATTGCCTTTTTGCCGGACTTTTAGGGAGAAACTTATTCTGTATAAAAAAAGCAATACACAAAAGATAGACAGGGGCAATAACAAGAGCATACCGTGTAACAATGGAAAACAGTGCATACAATCCCGTGTAACCTAAAATCATCAAAACCGCAAAATAAAGAACAAGCCAGCGCTCGTCCTTCACCGGGCCACGCCCCTTTTCATTAAAAAGATAAGAAATAACAAAACACAGGGCAAAGATGGTCAACAGGGAAGCAATGAATCTAATCCCGTCACTAAATATATTTGCATTAAAGATATTTGAAAGCCACTGTGGATATTCGACCATACCGATCTGGCTGGACTCCCAAAACAGCATCCGCAAACTTTCTATAACAGTCAAGGCCAAATACTGCAGTGGCTTTTGCCAGAATCTCTCAACAACATAGGCGACCGTTGTCCCCACCCTTTGATCTGTAGGGACTCCGACTAACAGGCCCGGCAACGAACTCCTCAAATCATCCGCCTGCTGAAATTCGCAATACCGGCACTCTTGTTCAGTAAAAAATTTCCTACAGACCCCGGCACCCGGGATCGAAGCGATGTGCGCCCCCCAGATCCTTGCGGAAATCTCATTGGTCCTTTTGACCGTGTTCCCATACAGCAATTCCGCGAAACGATTGGTAAATTCATATTGGCCATTGAACCGGCTGTTCATCATTTTATACGATATGACCGATGGACTTACCATAATTACCTCGATCAAAACAAAAATAAACACTTTTAATACAATATCGCGCCTTCTAACAAACCAGGAATAAACGAGCAAAACAAGGTAAGGGATCAAAAAAAGATAAAATATGTACTGAAAAATTCCTTTGGCAAATATGGCCAACAAAAAGAACAAAGCACAACAAAACCCCAAAATTGCCACCCACCCTGTCGGTTTGTTCTGCATCGCTTCCCAAGCCAACACATTGAAATAAATTATCGCCGGGACCAAAGGAATAACTATGATCTCGGAAAAAAGACTAAAGGTGGCATTAACCAAGGATGGTGAAAAACCTAGATATAAAATCACAAAAAGCGTTATCCAATGGTTAATTTTAAGCTTTTTCAATAAAAGCAAAGTCAGGATTTGAGTCAAGAAAAGCAGGCCGACTTGCAGGATCGCTTGAATAAACTGATAGGGACGCGATATTAAATCTCCAATATACATGGAACCTGCGACAGCGGCAGAGTACAGCGGCTCACGGTTGGGACCTGTTTTGAAATATTCCAACCACCCCATTTTATATATCATCTCTCCCAGCTGTTCGTATCCCGCCGCATCAAACTTAATGGCCATATGGGTGTTCAACAACAAATAAAGCCAATAAAAAATACAGATCAGGAAAACAACCCCATAGGCCTTGCTAAAATCGCGGTTATAAGACACCTCTTTATTGGTGTTCATTTTTAGCGATGGTCTTTGATTTTAAGATCACTTGGTTGTAAATATCCTTCAACATTTCATAATTCTTCTGAGGAGTATATTTGATTCTATAACTTTCAAGCGCCTTTTCCCGCATTCTTTTCCATTCATTCTCGTCATTTAAGATGTGTCGCATCTTTTGAGCTAAATCATGGGGATTCCCAGGATCAAAGGTCAAACCATTTTCTCCATCTTTAACAAGTTCCTGCAGACTCCCAAGCCGACTCGCCACAGCGGGGATCCCATACGCACAGGCTTCAACAAACACTCTTGGAAAACTTTCATAACATAAGGAAGGCAAAACAATCACCCTTGCCCCGCTCATATAATGATGATATTCGTCTTGTGAGACATACCCCACAAAATCAATATCTTTTATGCCCCGTGCCAGGCCTTTTAACTGCTCTTCCTGAACCCCTTGCCCCATGATCTTCAGAGGGATACCCTCAAGAAACCGCCAAGCATTGATAAGGACATCCACTCCTTTCTCCTCGCTCAAGCGCCCCACATACAAAACATAATCATTTTGCTTCTCTTGGCTTTCTGGCAGAGCTTGGTCAAAGAAATTCGGCTTAACAAAAATCTTATCGGCGGGGATCCCTCCCTGGATATATTTCTGACGGGTAAATTCTGCGGCGACAACATAAGAATCCACCATATTTAACCATGTTCCCCGCTGCCAATGCCTTTGTAGCATCCGGGAAAGAAAATAGGACGCCCAAAAAGAGTTCTTATAACAACGATGATAAATTCCCGGGATCAGGTTCTTGCCAAGACAATCTTCACAAACTTTATTGTCTCTGTAAAAAAGAGCGTTGGAGCAAAGTAGTCTGAAATTATGCTGACTTTGCACAACGGGAACTCCTTCATCTTTACAAGCCTGATATGCTGACGGAGTTATGCTAAAGAAAATATTATGAAAATGGGCGACATCCGGACGAAACCCCTTGATGAGCGACCGGATCTCACGATAGGTTCGGGGCGAGCCCCCCAACTCCCAGATATATTGGATTTTCCGGGAGATCGAAGCACTTTCGATTTCCTTGTTATTGCGGTCATATAATAAAACTTCTTCGCCAAATTGTTTGAGCATGGCAACTTCAGACCTTACAACGGCATCTTCGCCTCCCGGCAGCAGATAATTGTTATGCGCTACAAGAATTTTCATAAATCAACAGCTTCCCTGCTCAAGTTCCTATAATATTGTAGAGTTTCTCTCAAGCCTTGCTCCAAGCTTGCCCTGGGTCGCCACGCGGTTACCGACCGCAATTTTCTATTGGAACCAGCCACATCAAATGATGTGCAGATATTGTCCTGAGATTCCTTAACCTGAATGGTTTTTACTTTCGAGTAGCGCAGCAATTTCTCCAATAACTCCTTCATGGTAACGGCCCTGCCGGAACAAATGTTGTATATTTCACCGGATTTTCCATATCGGGCGATATCCCACAGTGCCCCGCAAACATCTTTGATATCGAGGTAATCTCTTTTCCCTCCGAGATCTTTTGTATCGATCATTTCTTCCTTCATTCCGTTTTCGACTGCCACGATCTGTTGGGCAAAATTACCAACAGCGAAAGTCGGAGGCGTGCCCTTGCCCAGCACATTAAAAATCCTGGCAATAACAACATCCCCTCCCTTTTTATAATAATTCAAGGCCAGCTGGGTTTGTTTTAATTTGATCGCCCCGTAAGTCGTTACCGGTTCAGGACAGGTTTTTTCTGTGATCATTTTCTTTCCGGAAGGCATCTTCCCGTATTCCGCAGCCGAACCCGGGATAATGACTCGTGGACGGGGGGGGGGCATTTCGCTGACCGCATCCAGCAAACATTGAGTTGCCAGAAGATTGGATTCCGCTAACATTCCTTTGCTACGCACTCTGCCGCCGACAAGATGAAAAATATAATCCGGAGCGATATCTGACAGCAAAACCCCCAACTCGACCTTTCGCTTAAGGTCAAATTGAAAAATGTTTTTATCTTTGTGTATTCTTTTGCGGTCCAAGCCGAATATTTTTATCCCAGGTTTCTGCTTCAAATATTGCCACAGGGAATGACCGATAAAACCATTGACACCTGTAATAAGGACCCGTTTTTTCATCTTGAATTCAGAAAGAATGGAATAAATATGCTCAAGGATTTGTTTTAGCTTTGAAGGAACTTCTTGCTGAATTTGGCAAAGACTTCTTGTGCGGACTCAAAATCGTCCAAGCGCCCCAAATCCAGCCAGAGTGCTCGGGTTGGGAAACAATAGACTTTCTCCCTGGCGTTCTTTAATTTAAGCATAAGCTCCGGCATGCCGATGGATTCATTATCTTGAATATATTCTTTACAATGTTTGCTCAGAACATTGATCCCCATGCTCACAAAAGATTTATGTTCAGGTTTCTCAATATAATCCGACAATGCGCAAGAAGCGTCCATCTCAATAACACCAAAATCTGTCTTTACCTTGCGCGCTTTAACAGCGATCGTGGCTGCAAATTTATTTCTTTTATGATGTTCGATCAAATCGGTGAAATTTAGATCCGTCAGGATATCGCCATTGATCACCAAAAAGTCTTCCTCTACATTCTTAACCAGCTTGATCGCTCCTGCCGTCCCTAACGGTTGAGTCTCCCGAACATAACTTATTTTTACGCCCCATTTTCTTCCGTTGCCCAAATAAGCCTCTATCAGCTCGGCCAGATGGCCGGTGGAAATCGCGATATTCTCAATACCATAATGTTTGAATTGCCGGATAATAACTTCAATTATCGGGAATTCACCTAAAGGCATTAAAGGTTTGGGCAGAACCGTGGTATAAGGACGGAGTCGCGAACCTTTCCCTCCGGCCAGTATAATAGCTTGGATTTTACGCATAAATTTTTACCCGTTCGATCTTAAGATTAAAACTCATATATTATAAATATCGGTTTTATATCGGTCCAAATTTGCCTTGATCCAGTCGCACGTCAACTTAAGCCCCTCCTGCATCGTCTTGCGCCCTTTCCATCCACAAACCGAATGGATTTTCGAAGCATCACAAATCAACCTTCCCACCTCACTTTTGACGGGACGTAACCGCTGCTGATCAACCAGGATCCTTACTTTACGACCAAGAATGGATTGGATCATATCTGCCAATTCCTTTATCGATATTTCCACTCCACTTCCTGTGTTGAACACTTGTCCGTTGGTGTCTTTTTCTTCCGCCACTTGAATGAAAGCATCCACTGTATTTCTAACATAATTGAGATCCCGTTTCGCATCCAAGTTGCCCAATCGAATTACTTTCTGTCCCGAACAAATCTGGGTGATGATAGTCGGTATAATCGCCCTTGCCGATTGGCGCGGCCCAAAAGTATTGAAAGGGCGTAAAATGGTCACAGGAAAATCAAATGAACGATAAAATGATAATGCCAAACTGTCAGCTGCCGACTTGGTGGCAGCGTACGGCGATTGCGGGTTGATGGGGTGATCTTCATCAATGGGGGCGTACTGGGCCGTACCATAAACCTCACTGGTAGAGGTATGTACCAGCTTCCTGATACTCCAGTTTCTGGCTGCTTGTAAAACATTCAAAGTCCCCTTAATATTAGTATCCACATAGCTGTCCGGCGAATTATAACTAAAGGGAATGCCGATCAAGGCCGCCAAATGAAAAACAGTGTCCATCCCCTTGACCGCTTCCATAACGCCATTGGGATCACGAATATCTCCCGAGAAAACTTGAATTTTCTTTCTCATGCTACCTGGCAAGGTATCCAGCCATCCCCAATGATTAAAGGAATTATAATAAACGAAGGCCCTGACATCAGCTCCCCTGCGTAAAAGCTCCTCTACCAAATGACTGCCGATAAATCCGTCCGATCCGGTCACCAATACTTTTTTATTTTTCCAATTCATAAGACCTCACTTTGAGGCGATTTTTCATAGATGCTTTTATAATAGGCGAATGTCATGCCTAATAGTGCCCAGAACGGAATTGCATTATAAGGGACCTCCAGAAATACCAGAAAATTAGCAATAGTGACCCAATAAATGAATGTGGTAACAAGTAAGATCCCCGTCAAAGACTTAAGGCGAATGAATTCCTTTAACAAAAATATTATGCCTGCTGTTATGCCAAGCACACATATCAGCCCTACGATCCCTCCCCGATAAATCATATGCAAAAAGGAGTTATGGGGAGCTATCCAACCATCACGGGACCATTCCCGGCGAGCCCACCCGATGATCTCCAGCGACTTTGAGCGTTGCGGATACCCAAAACTCACACCCCCTAACATGCTCCAAGGAAAATCCGTCCTCAACAAATCATCGGCCATATCCCGCCAGATAAACAATCTGAATAACATGCTATTATAAGCAGCTTCTAATGTCCGATAACCTCCCTCATCTCTGTCTTCCGCCAATCCCAGCGCAGCATTTAATGTGATTTCATCCTTCAACCCTGAATTACTAATCCCCCCTTTTATCTGACGCACTTTCCTTTGTCGAATCATATCAGCGGCTTTCTCTTTAATATTGTCGTATCTTTTCTCCATTAATCCCATCCCCCGCCCGCTAGATTCTTGTTGTTTATTTTCAAGCGATTTGACTACCCCCCCGACTCTATCGTCCACTTCTTTCAAGAGCAGTGTCCGCGTGTCATTATCTTTTATTTTTTGATCAATCATTTTCTTCAACTCCTGGAATTCCTCTTCTATCTTCTTGTTAACGCCCTCCCATTCAACCTTCATATGTTGACGCAACTCATCACGCAAGTATTCCCTTTGTTCATCTATAATCTTAATAACATCTGCCATGCTTTCTGTCTTGGCCTTTTCAACAACTATTGCGAAATTCTGCAAATCTCCCATTCTTTCAACCACCCTGCTGCGATGAGACAAGTTAAAATTCTTCAAAAAAAGAAATGTATTGTCAGCAAACCCCTGATCCTCCTTGGAGTAAAGACGCGCCGTCAATTCCACGGGCTTATCCCCATTCTCTTTAGATAGCACTACAGTATTATATTTTCGAAATTCTCCAATCACGTTCCTGAATTTCAACATTGATTCCAGCGCATTCTTGTCGGAATATCTGGCCAATCCCGCACCTAAAAGGCCGAGGAATCCAAGAAAAAATATTATTTTACCCAAACGCGGCCAAGGGATGAACCTGAATAAAAACACAAAAAATAACACTGCAAAAGCAAAGATATGCCCCCAAACCCTGGCCCGACCGCCGGCAAAAAAGAAATCAATAGTTAAAAAATTCTTTGGCTCAAAATAAAAGGCAGGTGTATACAAAAGAAGCGCAAGCAACACTAGCTTGAGCCATTCGTTTTTGGGCCTGCGCACAAGTATCAACCCTAAAATAAGATACGGAAAAACGAAATAATTATTAATGCTAATAAAGAATTTTATAATTAACAAGGCCGCCAGCAACCATACAACCACTAAACGACCAAATAACTTCCTGTCCCAGAATTCATATCCAATCAAGGCAAATAGCGCATAATAAAAAAGCGCCGCATTACGGAACGCAAGCGGGTTATTCTGATAATCGTGATACCCTTTCAATGCTTTCCATAAAATCCATAAGAAATAAATCAGGATGCCTGCATGCGCCCAAGTGAGGCTCTTTTTCTCCAGCCTCCACTTGAGAGCAAGCAAAAGAAAACAAACCATCAACAGGATTTCACCAATAAACATGGGGAAATTAAGGAAGGAAGGTCTTAGGTTGAGTTGGGCGAAAGATTTTGTAAAGATTGAACAAAGCGCACTATACGTCACAATAAGATAAAAACCGACCGTCGAAACAAGCTGGACATTGAAGATGCCCTGAAAGAAACGAAGTGGTTTTAAGGAACTGCTCAACGTATCTGGCTCCCAATTTGTTTATAGTTTCTTATAATTTTGTGACTCAATCTTCTAACCAGATCCTTGCGCAACAGAAAGAAATGAACAGCCATAAAAATACTCTTTAAATTAAGCGGGTAAACTCGCGAAGATTTCACAATCTCTTCCTTAAATTGTTTCAATTCGCCAGAGATCAGATATGCCTGCGCATATCGCAAATGTAAACCGGAAAAAGCCCGCCCGCGGAAAGACTCATCACGCGCATTACGGGTAAAATATTTTTCCAAAACTCTAACCTCTTCTGCTTTTGATGCTGATAAATTCTTCAAAATATAATTGTTGGAAACACGGTATTTTGTTAATGGCAATCCTATGTATCCGACTCCATAGTTTTCGGACAACCTCAGCCACATATCCCAATCTGCCGGGGCAAAAATCCCTTCATCAAACAGGCCTACCCGCTCAAAACACGTCTTTCTGACGACCACGGTGGAATTGCAGATATAATTTCTAAGCAATAAACGATGTGTAATGTTTCCAAGATGCCGACTTTGGGAGTGAGAATATTCTTCTAAAACCTGCCCCTTTTCATCAATAAAATAGGCCGCTGTGTGCACCAACCCATAATTGGGGTGGGAATCGAGATATTCCACGCAAAATTTTATTTTTCCCGGCAAATACAAGTCATCACTATCGAGGAAGCCTATATACTCCCCTTGGGCCAGGGTGATGCCGACATTTCGCGCCTTGCATGCACCTTCATTTTTTTTATGAACATACCTTACCCTGCGGTCTAACCCTTCAAACTTTTTGCGCGTATCATCGGTCGACTCATTATCTATGACAATGATTTCAATATTCTTATATGTCTGTTCCAGAACACTCTGGACAGTTTCAAAAACTAATTCAGCTCGATTATGCGTTGTTATAACAACACTGACCAAAGGATTCACAATGATCCATCCTTAAATGAAAAATCCATGACAAGCCACGACTATTGGCTCATGGGAACTCCAAAAGACTTTTCTTGGGCGGATGCTTCAAAATCTTCATCTTCATGGCTCCAGAATCTTTCAACGAATTCTGCCTTTAATTCATTGAAAATCCTGTTGCCCTCTGGAGTATTCTCTTCAGCGCGCTTAATATCCGGCCAACGCGATTTCGGAAACTTTACATACAGATTAAATGTTCTTAAAAGACCCCTTATCTTCTCCCTCGGGAACTGTGGCATTTCCAGAAGAGAACCGCTCACAAAGATCGAATGAACAACGTCACTTTCTTTAGTGTAACCGAGTTCGTTGCAAATGGTCCGCAAAGGAGTCCCGGCAAAAGGAGTGAATGCATAGGCATTACGATCGGCGGAATCGATCTGACGATTCAGTTCAATGGTATCGAAAGCCAACTCATAAGTTTCGTGCGGAAAACCCATAACATTATTAACACTAAAAGGGATACCGACATCATTGAGGATCTTAAAATTTCGTATCATTAATTCATTGGAAACTACCCGTTTTAAAACCCGTTTCCGAAATTCTTCATTCCCATGCTCAACGCCGAAAGAAATACGTGCGCAGCCTAGCTCCTTTAGTTTTTTGAACCTCTCATAAATCACTGTCTCAACTCTTGTCTGACACCAGAAGGGCAAACCAATATTCTCATACATTTCAGCAAACTCTTCAAATTCTCCCTGCTTCCAAGAGAAAAAAGTGTCCGCCCAGAAATATAAATATTCGGCCTTCATTTCTTCTTTATAAAAGAGCAATTCCCTACGCATATTTTCAAAAGTCTTCCTGCGAAGGTAAGACTTTCCTTCTTCTTCCTGGTACAACTTCATCTGGGAGGGGGAATTACAGTAAGTACACGTGTATGGGCATCCACGATGCGTTTCCACGGGAAACATTCGCCAAACCCGTCCGCCCATCGGTCTGTAAAATCTGGCTTCCTCAAAAATAGACATATCAATAAGCGGATTAGCATTCATATCAACCATACGCGTATTGTTTACCTTAATTGTCCCATCCTTTCGCTTCACCCAAAGATTAGGTATATCTTCATAAGATTGTCCGCTTTGCAGTCGTTCACACAATGTCCTAAGCGCATCCTCCCCTTCTCCTTTGCACACAAGGTCAATTTCAGGATAACTCAAAGCCAATTTTGGAGCGAAAGTAGCAAAAACACCCCCCAAAATAGTTAAAGGTTTATCTTTCCCCAATGTCCTTAAAAGCTTTATTCCCAACAAAAACATATCTTCAGTAGCCGACATCGCCAATAAATCCGGCCCGAATGCTCTAACCTCATTGTTGAAATCTGTGAAAACATTGGTTGTTTTTATAGTCACCTCGTTAGGCATTTTAAAAGGTCTGGCCATAAGTTTCTCCACTTTCATCTGATCCGAATCGGCCTCAGCATGTTCGTCATCAAGTCGCTCATAATATGTCGTATCAAACAATTTAACCGTGAATCCTTGTTGTTTCAAAACTGCCGATAACAATCCGATGGCAGGAGGCAACATGTTCATCCCCCTTAAATTTGGGTAAATTAGCATTACTTTAAGTGACATAATAAGATTTCCTTTATTGAGATTATTTCACCGTCCAGGATAATACATGCGCCTAGATGACGAAGTAAAGAAAAGTCCTAATTCCTGACTATCCACCACTAAAAGTGGTGGCCTTACGCCAGGAATTTCGGCTTCGCCGATCGGACTTTTCAAAAACATTAATAATTGGTTTAGCCATTTGTCCATCACCACCTGCTTAGCAGGTGGTTTAATCAGTCTGAATTAATTTTCTATCGTTGGGATCAATTTCTGTCGCCGCAAGACAACCTCGAGCTCTTTGATATTTCTGATAATCTGCCCTTCGCTTAAACCCGTAAAAGGGTTAGCATCTCCCTGATATATCCTCCCGACGAAGGTCACCCCTGCTTTCATGGCTCCCTGCTGATCGTTAACTGAATCACCGATAAAGACAACCTGTTCTCTAGCGAGGTTATTCTGCCGCAAGATCGTGGTAATCAATTCGTCTTTAACTCGTGGGGAACCATAGACTCCCTTGAAAAAAGCATCCAATTTTCTGTCAAGAACCAATGAACTCATTTCCTCCTGAGGGGTTCCTGAAACAATAAAAAAAAATAATTTATCATGATATTTCTTCAGGAATTCATATGCCCCCTCGACAAAAGGGCATGCCGCGACTTCCGCATAACAATACTCAGAGAACATTTGTCCCAGCCTTCGGGATTCCTGTTCCGTCAATTCTTTCTTCAGGATATCTTTAAAAATCAATTCAAACTTTTTATAACGGCTCATCCCGCCGTTGTCGATGTGGATCTTGAGTATTTCATCCAGTTTATCAGGATAATTCTCGAACAGCTTGCGGAATGCCTTCGTTTTCGCTGCCAGCGATTCGCAGATCACACCGTCAAAATCAAAAATAATCGCTCTTAACATGGAGAGGTAAATAAAGTCTCCTCGTCATTCTCAATAAACACAGTTTGTCCAATAAGAGGATCGAACTTTTCGATAATTTTGTCCATATTAATACTTTTTATCTCCTCGGGCGATACACATCCCGATAGTTTGAACACCGTTCCAAGACGCCCAAGCCACAAAGCAATGGGCAAAGGCACCTTCAAAAAGCGAACAGGCCGTTTTTCTCTCAAAAGATTTTCGATGATTGCGCGATAAGAATACTTTTTTACCCCCACAACATTTATGGTCTCATCGCGAAAGTCACCACTATTTAGTTTTGACAATAAAATCTCAACTAACGACGATATCGCAACAGGCTGAACTTTCCCCTGCTGAGGCCCCAACAATGGGAAAAAAGAAAATCTCCCATAAAATGTCCTGATTCTTCTTACAGATGGTGAGCCCCCTCCGATCACAAGTGGGACGCGAATAATTAAATAATGCAACCTCCGCTTTTTAAGTGATTCTTCACATATCTTCTTTGATCGCGCATATCCTCCCAGGGCATTCTCAAATAATACATTCACAGAACTCACGTAGAGAACGGGAACATTCAATGATTCGGCGATATTAAAAATATTCTCGGAACTTCGGATATTGTTTTGCTCAATGCCTAATGAACTACCGCGAATATGCGCCGCCAGATGCGCAATAATATCGATCCGCCGGCCTTTTATATCTTCAAGATTGACGGCGCGAAGGTCCTTCTGAATAAGCTCCTCATTATTATAATCAAGATCCTTTGCCCGATGACGAACGACAGAGATTACTTTATGTGTCTTCTTTAAATGCCGAACCAGTTCCCGCCCGATAAAACCATTCCTGCCTGTTACCAGAACCGTGCTCATCAGAAGACCGTCTTTAGCAGCCTGCCGGTATGCTTTAACATCCACTTGGGCCTGAAATAATATTCCACATACGCGTTGCTTGTTATTTTGTCGAGAAAATCTTTAGTAAGCGTATCATGCCCCCAGACAAGGTTGGAATAATTGAACTCTTGCCAATCGAGGCCGAGCAATCTGTTTTTATAATCATCGAATATCTTGGTGCCAGGCTGCGGTGTGAAGACATGAAAAGTCGCGAACATGGAATTAAGCTGTTTTGCATACTCGATAGTTTTATAAACACTTTCCTGCGTCTCATGGGGAAACCCCAAAATGTAATTGGTCTGGACAATCACACCCGATCTTTCTAACACTTTGAGCTTTCTGAAGGCGTCTTCTTTCTTGATCGGCCTTCTGAGATTTTGTTTAAGCAACTCTTCATCGCTGCTTTCTATTCCAGTGATAATGTAACGTAATCCCGCTTTCGCCATGAGTCCAAAATCGCTGTCTTCTTTGAACGTATCAAGACGCGCCTCGCAACTCCAGTTTATTTTCAAACCGCTATTAATCAATTTTTCCATGAAAACATGGAACTCTTTCCGGTTCTCCCCAAAATTAGGGTCACGAAACATAAAATAATTGATCTGATGTCTATCATGATAATGTTCAAGCATCTTCAGAACATAATCACTGTCGAAATGCCTTGCCTTGCCATAAAAAGCAGCGTAGGGACAGTAATTGCAGGTCATACTGCAACCCCGGGACTTCTGGATCCCCACGCCCAACTCCTTTGAAAATGGTCGTCGGGCATAATAGCCGTTACGCATAAACGGCTCCCAATTCAACATAGGAAGAGTGTTTAAATCTTCGGGCCTTTCAGAAACGATAATTTTCTCGACTGGAAATCCTTCCGAAAGAATTTTCTGGACAGCCAATTCTGAATCTCCTTTAATGATACAATCTGCCTCCCCCGCATAGATCTCAGGCATAGCTGAGGCAAAAGAACCCACGACGATCACTTTTAAGCGAGGTAAAAGCGTTTTTATCCCGCGAATAAAATTGACTTCATTGTGATAGTCGACCATGCTGCTTAAAACAATGGCGATATCGGTATCTCTTTCGATGTCCTCAATACGGGCGATGTGGTAAGCTTTTATTCCATGATTGCATGCCATTGCCACTCCAGCCAGTGACGCTAAACTAATTGGAGGAGCGATGAAACTATTGGTCAACTGATTGCGCAGAAATGTCGCCCAGAAATTATTACCCAGGGTGATCCTCTTGCCCAATCCTCCCGCCATTTCTTTGGCGATGTATTCATTCTGGATCGGCTTTACCTCTATTAAAGCGACCTTCATTATTGCTCCTATGTTAAAAGTCACCGATCCTACTCGGCTGATATTGCTAAGAACAACTGAGCGCCAATTTATAATTCCCGAAGTCTTCAAAGACCCAATTGTTCTTTAGCGTGTTATAAACTATCCCGAGCAATTTCCTGGCCGTCGCAATGATCGCCTTGCCCGAGCCCTTCTTCGCCTTCAAACTGTCGTAAAAAGCCCTCAAATAAGGGCTGTACCGGATCGCTATTAACGTCGATTGAACCAGCGCCGTCCGCGCGATCTTGTTACCCATCTTGGTAATGCGCCCCATATGTACCGTTTCATTCGAGGCGTAGATCCTCGGCATAATCCCAAAATAGCTCGCCAGCGCTTTCTCGTCCCGGAAGTACTTGACATCCCCGATGGCGTTCAAAAGGATCGTCCCGCTCAAGCCGCCGATCCCGGCGATGCTGGTTACGCCCTCGTAACCTTTCAACGTCCGGCCACGGTCATTGATCTGTCCATCGATCTTCGCGATCGCTTCATTCAGGTGCCGGATCTCGCCCACAATGATCTCCAGCTCGAACTGATACGACGCGTCCAGCCCTTTCCCTAAAACCTTCTCCAGGCTCTTGTCCGAAGTTAATAACTCCGTCTTCGTGACGATCCCGTTCGCGTTGAGAATATTATGCACTTTGTTCTTCAACGCGGTCCGCAGCTTCACCAGCTTGTCCCGCGTCCCGATCAACGACCCCAATTGACTTTCGGCTTTTGTCTTCATCCGAACCTCGGGAATCATGTCCTTGCTTAAAAACCTGGCGATCTTTAACGCGTCCTCGTCATCCATCTTCTTCACCGACTCCGCAATGATCTTAAACTGGAACGGATTGATCACCCTGATGCGCTTAATTTCGCCCTCGATCGCCCGGACAAAATGTCCCGTATTGCCCGTCGATTCAACCGCCACCTCATCCGTCTTCTTTAACCCTTTCTTAAAACCTTCCAGCCCTTTGACACTTACGCGATGAGTTTCAAAATCATACTTCTTGTCATTCTCGTAATAACAAACCCGAAAACTATTCTTGTGCAAATCTACCCCGATCTTTCTTCTCATTTTCTCCCTCCGCTTTATTTTGGTTTAACCACAGCGGAGTAGAATCTTAGTCGGTGAACACCATTCTCCTATCCAGGGTCAATGCCCTATGGTGACCATTCGATCATAGGCACCAGCTAATCTCCTTTACGGGGTCTGTGCCCCAGACAGTGCATCCAGCCCATGACCTATCTACTCCGAGTAATTCATATTACCCGAAGTTCTTCACCAACGTTCAATCAACTTTTAACGTATCATCTCCTTTTGCTGAACTGCGAACTGACCCACCTCAGCCAAGGGAGGGGTTTCCCTGGTCTCTCCAGTTGAAACCTGCGGGGACCTCTCTTGAGGTTTCCGGAGGGCCTCCCAAAAAATCCGAAGCATAAAAAGCGTGCCATGCCTGACAATGGATGATTTTACCCGACCCCCCATACGTGCACGCTCTCGGGAAGGAACTTCGCTAATTTGCCTCTTTAACCTCAACGTATTTACCAATAACTCTATTTCAATCTCATACGCCTGTGCCGTATATTGAAATTGGGTATAAACATCACGATGAAAAACCTTAAAGCCATTTAAGGCATCGGACAAATAGCGTCCATGCACAAAACCAAATAACCAGGTGAGAATGACGTTGCCGAACGCCCTCACTCGCGTATATTCTTCGCTTCCTCCGATAAGCCTGGAACCGATTACCAGCCCCTTGTGCCTTTTTACCTCATCAAACATATAACGCAAATCGGCGATGTCATGCGAGAAATCCGCGTCCATCATAGCGATATAGGTCCCCTTAGCGGCATCAAATCCCGACCGTAACGCCGCGCCCTTGCCCGGCCCATACTTATTATCAATTGCTTTTACAAACGGATATTGTTTTGCTATCTCAACTGTTCGATCTGTTGAGCGGTCATTGACCACAATGACCTCCATATTATCCGATGAACTCTGCAAATAAAGGCTTATTTCACTTAAAACAGCTGGAAGACATGCCTCTTCATTCCTAGCCGGGATAACAACGGACACACCAAATTGATTTTTGAGGTTCTTTTGTTTTTCCCAGACCCGACGGATCCGCGCGCGTTCACTCACAATCCATTCAAGCAACTTCTTGATCCCTTCAACGGGAGAAGTTTTCGATTTCCATCCCAGTAAAGCCTCCACCTTGCGAATATCTGAGATGTAAACCTTCTGATCGCCCAGTCGCCAATCTGCATAAGAAATATCCAGCGAACCACCCCTTTTCTCTTCCAGCATCCTAACAAGCTCATTGAGAGACAATGTGAAGGCAGGGCCTCCTCCGACATTAAAAGCATGGCCTTTCACACTGTCGATATTAAGGATACTTTGTTCATATAACTCAATCAGGTCATCAACATATAAAACATCCCGCACCTGGCATCCGTCACCAAAAATGGTCAAGGGATTATTAAAAACAGAACAAATGGCAAACCAAGCGACCCACCCCTGGTCTTCCATGCCATATTGATGCGGACCATATATGCAAGACTGTCTAAAGACCACCGACGGGATGTCGTATGTCTTAAAATAATCGATGACATATTGATCGGCCGCACCCTTGGAACAGCCATAAGGGGTTTCAAAAGAGAGCTGGGACTCTTCAGAATAACCGTTAGGATAGCGGGTAGAGACATATCTGCCACCTTTTAATGCAAACTCATCTATACTGCCACCGTAAACCTTATTCGTTGAAGCATAAAGAAAAATTGGCTTGCGAGAAGCGGTTCTTGCCAATTCCAAAAGATTAAACGACCCCTGGAGATTTGTACGAAAATCACGATACGGATTTTCAATGGAAAGCGTAACCGCCACTTGGGCTGCCATATGCAAGATCACATCGGGCTGGAAGGAAAAATAAACATCTTTTAATTCCCGGAAACGGGCTATGTCTACATGATGAAATTCAATATTGAATTTATCAAGCAATTCAATATTATTTTCAACGCCGATCCTGCTACAATCATCAACGACGCAAACCCTGTTATTCTTTGCGAAATAACATGCGGCATTAAACCCGATAAAGCCCAATCCACCTGTGATAAGGATTTTCTTGTCTTTTAAATTCACCTTTCCTCCTTGGATGAATAAATCCACTTAAATTATATTTCTTTCTTCATACTGTAAATAATATAATTTTTATTTTCAAAAACCACTTTATACTCGCGCCAGCCGACTAATCCTTTAGGCAAAAGGACGTAATCAATATTTTCCTGCGGAATCCACGATGCCCATTGCTCAAATGGCATTTTCAGGTGCTGTTTGTAAATATCCTCCCGCCGTTTCCACTCCCTAAAAGCCGCCACATTGCCATAAGCTCCAACCAAGTCCGAACACCAAACGCTTCGCATCGATTTGTTTCTGAAACTCGCAGGGCAATAATTTATGGTCTCATCTTCCCTTTGGGCAATTACCAAAAACAATGCGCTTTTCTCAGTATGATTTCTGGCCCAATCACCGGCCTCCTGCAGATCTTTATCAAAGTAAGCTAACCCGGGATTAAAAGGGAAATAGGGATACCCCATTTTATACGACCGATAAACCATGGCAACACCCTTTAAAGAAACGAAACTTAATGCCACAAGCAAAACAAGCATAGCCAATGAGCTGGGAGAGAACTGATACTGATGACTTTTTACAGCATAAACAATGACTCCCGCAGCAATAAGGGCAAATAATAATTTGCTCAGCGTTTTGACACCCAGTATCTTGCTCCCAACAGAAGAAAAAGAAAGACAGTATAAATTATTGGCGGCAACAAACAAAAATATAAACAATAAGACAAACATCCATAGAGACCGCTTATGATACAGACCGGATTCCAAAAGCTTGGAGAAATACAAGGAAACAGTCGCTGTTGTAAAGAGCAGCCCCAAAATGCTGGCTCGAGAATACCCCATCACAACTACTTCTCCCAATGGCCGCCAGAAATGATGGAGAGCAAACAATAGAATGCCGATCCCAAAAGCAAAAAAGACTCCCGCATGACCCCAGTAAATAATACGCCGGATGTTTCTGTCTTGTACAAACCGCGTCGTCCATAATCCTATGGCCGTTATTGCCAAATAAACAATTAAATTAGTAATCCCGGCTTGGTTCAAATACATACTACCCTCAATTTGTTCCCGGTGTATCATCAAATCCAGGAATTCCTTCCTTTCCGGCGGAGTAAAGCTTTGATTACCCATTTCGGCCACAACAGAAAAAACCTTCGGGAGCGCCACCAGAAAAGGAAATATCAGGCTGCGGATTATCCCAAGGTTTTTATATATCTTGTATATAAAAAATGGTATCAGCGCCAAAACGATAGCAACGGGAGTTTTAAGGTGAAAATACAAAGAAATGGCCAATAACAGCGTGGAGTAGAAATATTTTTCTTTGAGCAAAAAATAGATCGAAAAAAATAAAATCGGCAATGTAAAATGCTGATAATTATAATCCGAACGGATCAAACTCACATAGGCCCCTTCGATGGCTTGCTTTTCCACCAGAAGAAACGCCAGCATCAAAATGCCCCCCCCCTTCTTCCCTCCAGAGATCAATTCACCGACCAGATAAACTGACCACGCGATCAACAAGCAGGTTATCAGGTAAGGGATGAATAAATAAAATGGATCAATCATTTTATCACCCAGGACCAAATGCATGAAATGATAAAAAACTGTCGACGTCCCCAAAGTCGATGTCCGCACCGTATCTGCTGGGAATAATTGACCGTCATATGCCAAAAAATAAAATGCCCCTGCCGTACTGTGGTCATACGGTTGAAAATATAAAAATGATTGCAGAACGGCATATAAACAGATCCAAAAACCCGGCCGAACTTCTAGAAATGGGTAAATGATTTTATTTATCATGGCCTAATTCTGTAGTACCCGGAGAAATTTCTCCGGCACCTGCGAACTTTGATCCAAAAACAGGAATCTGTTAACAAGCTCCTCTGTCTCTGCCCTATATTTCCCATGACTTGTATCGTCTGTCAGAATATCCCTGACAATTTCTCGCAGCTGCTGGGGAGAATAAACGGTTCGCACCAACCGGCTGTCAATATGTTTAAGCGGAGACATGTTGATGCGCTCCGGGGTGTTGATACTGACAACAAAACACCCAAACAGCAATGCTTCTATGGAAACCCCCGATTCTCCGGCGATGACAATCTTGACCTCTGGCAGTAAATTCTCAATGGGGTCATTTTTGATTTGGAAATCCAGCTTGGCGGGATCAATCCGGGCCATTTCCAGAACCTTTTGAATTGACAAAAATGGATGTGGCTTAATCCAAATTTCAACATCCTGAATGTTCTTAAAGGCCTCGCAGGCAACTGTAAGGATCGAACTGCTTTCTTCGATACTGATTGAGAAGGCCAACAGAATGACATCTCTCTTGCGCGGCCAATCTGTTTTCATATAAAGTTTCAGATGATTATACCTTATCGCTTCAACAACCTCCAATTGGCTCACTGGCCATCCGCTCTCAAGCATGTAATTGTAGGGAATCCGCCCGTTACAGATGATTTTATCCGGCCGGGCCGCAGGATAGGGGCCCCCACCCGCGATTTCTTTTTGATCATTAAAATAATTCAAGAGAAACCGCGAAATCGTTGCATGCTGATACCCCAGCATCGATGTATCAACTCCTAAACTGTCGCGGGCAAATATTAAGGCCTTTTCCCATATTTGCATTTCCAAAAAATATAAACATTTTTTCGCCTTAACTTTCTTTAGCAGTTCCTGAAATCCATAAAAATACAAAAGCGCCATGTACCCGCCCTTGCCGACGAAAGACAAATACCATTCATCTCTAAATAACGGATAGAAATTATAATTGCCGATTTCATACTCCCGACGGACAAGGCCTTCGATCCTCAAAAATCGAAACACCATGATCCCCATCATCCACAATGCCTTCAGATGAGAAAACAAACCGTTGAACTCTTCTATAAAAAAGATTTTATTGCCGTTTTCGATAAATCGTCTGGCGAATTTCAACGATTCATCCAAGGAAATGCTGTTATTCTGCGCATAGATGGCCGCCCATATGACGGACCTTCCCTGCTCGCGCAGAGGATCATCCAGGCCGGCAAAAAATTTGTTTCTGAAAATACCTTTCTGTGCCGACAAAACATCAAAATAAGGGAAATACGTCACAAAAAGCAAAGGATTTTCGCGGTCCAATGAACGATTGGACCGGCCGACAGCCTTTTTGATCTTACATGTCCTGAGAACGATATTGAGAACGCAGGAACACAATATCAAGATATGCTTGAGATAAAAAAGACCTTGAAAATTCTTAACAGACAACTTTAAACTCCTCTCATTCTGAGTGGAGGCAAATCGCACCTTTATGAGATGTTTCTTGCAAAAATCTTTAATGGCCCTGCGGATTCGCGCACATTGGCATCCTAAAACGATCTTTGTTATTTTCCTGCTTGTAACACTGCCTGTGATCGCCTCCAGTTGGACAAGAGCATTGAAAGCGCCTGAATTTAAGGTGCTCTTCTCAGCGATGGAACTTAGCCACCACATGCTCAATGTTTTATTCAGACGAAAATATTCCTTCAAACTTTTGCCGCCGACATTGATCCGCTGCGGCAATTCAGCAATAAATCGCAGGTATTTTCCCCGGACAACTTCAGCGCACGAACTAACAAGTTCCGCCGAGGAGATGACCTGGACGCTGTGGGCCCTTTTACCGATTTCACGCACCAGAACCTCAACCAATGAATCGCTTGAAGTCAGGGGAAACAAATAGACTACATCTTCTGCCCCAAACGCTTTAAGCGGAAGTTTTTTAACATTTATGCTGGAATCAAATACACAGAGAACATTCATAAGAAATCTATCTGGCGATATTATCAGTCTTACAGACCACGTGCTTGCGATGAAGCTCGCTTAAAATGTTCAAGATCCCCTGCCCCATATCCAAATGCTCCTTGCCGCGCATCTTTGTGGCTATCTGAGGATTAAAAACGTATGGGGTGATCTCATAATGATTATTTTGTTTGGCAGGTATAAACTCAATATCGACCTCGCCTTTTAATATTTCTTTCATCATCGTCAACAAATCTTTGACCTTGATCTGCTCATTGCCCGCAATAATGATCCTGCGATTTCGGTACTCATCGCCGAGGATGTCGACACTGAGCTTCGCCGCGTCCTGGACATGGATGTATTCCCTGATTTCTTCGCCATTGCCCTCACGGATGATCTTCTTTTCTAATATGGCCTGCTTTAAGACCTTATAAATCCAATTGCGCTCATCCGAACGCGGACCATAAAGCGATCCGTATCTTAAAATCGTGTAATCGAGGCCATAAAGTTTCTCATAATTCTCGATAAACAATTCACAGGCCTGCTTGCTGCTTCTGTAAAAAGACCCCGCATCGCTGTAAACATAAATAGAGCTCGAATAAATGAACCTCTTAATGCCGGCGTCCTTTGCCGCCTCCAGGATATTAACATTTCCCAGGATATTGACTCGAGCTGTGTCAATCGGTCGGGTGCTCGCTTCGTCGATGTCCGCCAAAGCGATAAAATTATAAACGACATCAGCCCCTTTAACGGCGTTGCGGACCGCGTTAAGGTCAAGGGCGTCGCCGATGATCATTTCCTGGCCATCTCTCAAATAAACGGAAGGCATCTTGTCAAAAATGGTTACCTTGTGCCTCCTGTCCGTCAAGACATCCGCGACATGACTGCCCAAGAAACCAGAACCTCCGAACACTGTGACTTTCATATTGTCTCCTCCGATGTTCCTTTCTGTGCCCTGGCCACCTGTTTCAAGGCGCGCAGGAATTTTTTCATTTGTTCAACGTTGCCTATATTGATCCGGATACAGCCCGCGATGGGGGCAAACCCGAATCCCGCCTTTACCAAGATCTTCTTTCTTTTCAAGGCTTCGGCGACTTGTAAAGCCTTTTGAGCGGAGCCCGTATCAATAAGGACAAAATTGGCATAACTCTTAAAATAAGGGAATCCCTCTTGCTGGAGTTGATTCTCAAGGTAACTTTTTCCTTCCATGGCCATTGCCACAATCTTCTTAACGATATTTGCGTTATCCAAGATAAATTCAGCAAATTTGACAGCGAAGGCGTTGGTTTCATACATCGGCCTGACCTTTTGCAAACACGCAATGAGATCCTTGGACCCAATGGCGAAACCCAAACGGGCGGATGCCAGCCCCAACGCTTTTGAAAAAGTCCGCGTCACCACCAAGTTGGGGAATTTCTTGATCAATCCCGCGCAGGTTTTGGGATAAAAAACAAAGTACGCTTCATCAATAAGAATAATGGCGTTGTATTGGCTAGCTACCTGGATAATTCGCTCTAAATCTTTTGCATCGATCACTGTGCCCGTTGGACTGTTGGGGTTGGCTATACAAACCAGTTTGGGACATTTTGTCTCGATCTTTTCTATGATCCTTTCTGCGGGCAAGGAAAGATCGCGGTCATAAAAAACCTCCTCAAGATTAGCCTGGAACATCTTGGCATACACATAAAACATCGCGTAAGTCGGGCTCACCAGAACCACGGTATCCATCGGATTGACAAAAACCTCAAAAACCGCCTTAATGATGCCATCCGAACCCGCTCCGAGATAAATATTCTCCGGGGCACATTGCGCGTATCGGGCCGTCTTACTATAAAGCGATGTCACCTCAGGATAGGCCGAAAGCACACCGGCCGTAATATACCGACGAAACTTTGAAACCAGCCGGGAGGGCAAAGGGATAATATTCTCATTTTTGTCAAGGCGCAAGTAATTCAAACGGATCTCTTGCGGGTTAGCAACCCGTTCCAGACGGGCAAGATGTGTTTTAAGGGGCAACATTTTTATATCTCCACTTTCTTAAGTGACAACACACCGGTTACAAGGGTATACCCCAATGCGCTGCTTATTAGCATGGGCCATGCGAAGTTTGTTGTATTTCTCACTGGACCATACCTCGGCAATGGATTTTTCTCCGATATTACCCACAGACAGCGTTGATTTGTAATCCGTCTCACATGGATTGACCTGGCCATTATACCAAATAAACATCCGGCGCCATAATTCTGAACAGGGAGTGGTAACCGTATTTTGTGGTGCTTGATAAATGTTGTCCAGGCCGTGAGAGGGATTATAGACGACAAAACATACCTGGTCGACAAGCTCCCCCCACAAATCAGCCATACTCGTCATTTCCTGTTCCGCGCTGAATTTAACACCGGAAACTCTGGTAATAATTTTGGAATCCGGATAATGTTTTTGTTTTATAGAATTAAACATCCGGATATTTTTTAACACTTTTCCCAGGTTTCCCCGAACTCTTAATTGGCTGTATAAGGGTTCAGCGGCGGCATCAGCCGAAAATACTACCGTATTGACACCTCCGGCCAGGATCGCATGGCAATGTTTTTCATTGAGCAAAGAGGCATTTGTGTTAATTTTCAATCCCAGGAACTTTCCTGCGCAATATTCCAGCATCTGGTCGATCTCCTTGCATGCCAAAGGTTCTCCACGCGATGCCAGAGAAATGAACTCCACATTCCCGATGATCTCATCCACAATTCTCTTGAACAAATCCAGGGTCATATACCCCATATGATCCCCCGACTTGTCGGTGAATTCCTTATCCCCCTGGTAACAAAATACACAGCGATAATTGCAGATTGAAGAAGGCTCAATCTGGAGATAAGGCGGATAACTTTCCAGCTTCCTCTGCCGGGGATAAACATCGTAACGATACCGATGAAAAATATGCCGGGGCACATCCCCATCATTGGTTCGTGAAAGCTCATCCGCTATGAAAGTTGTTATTTTAAAATTCGGCTTTGAGGCTTCATCTGCGATCAAGTCCTTGATCGCAGCACTGAGCACTTCCTTTTGGCCTGGCTGGACGGTCGAAGCCGAAAGATGCCTATTAACAAGCTCCACAACACGTTGTTTCTGGAAGTGTATATCTGATTGAAGAGACGAGAAAAAATTCTCAAAACTATGGTGTTTCTGATACGTCTCTGTTTCCATGTTATTTATCCTTGATATTGGCAATCATGGTATCGGAATCCGCCCAACCCAGATATGAAGGCGGCTTTAGCTGTTGACAAACAAAATTGAAAACCCTGTAAAGATTATACTTTCCGGGGAAATTGTAGACAGCACCCCGGTGTGAAAAATCCTTGATCTCCTTTAATATCACGTCACCGCTTTCCTCCGGCAGGTAACCATCCCTTAACCCGGCCTTAGCCAAGGATACCGCGTAATCAAAGGTCTTATAAACCATGCAGATCAGGATGCCCTTATAGATCTTGGAGCTGACATATTCCTTGCTCGCCGATCTTTTCAGATCTTGTAACCAAACATCTATGTCCTTAAAATACAAAGCGTCTCCCAGGACCAGCTGCCCTTTGCCCAGATAATTATAATAATCCTTTCGTTTCCAATAATATCTCCTCATGTCTATTAAGCGAAAGTCATTGTCATACAAATATCTATCAACGTCCCTGAAAAGCGGCTGCCCTTTATACATCTCCACAAATTCCATTTCGACATTCAGACCGAAAAGTTGCGGCAGTACTTTGCCGTGCCCTCCCTGCAGAATAGCAAGCTCACTTCCCTGAGTATCTATCTTGATGAAATCCACATCCGGGATATTGTTTTCCACGAAAATATCATCAAGGCTTTTGACCCTCGCGGAAGGCAAATCTTCTTCTTTTACAACATCGAACCGGTCCGTATCCTCAAAAAAACTCAAAAGGTCCGCATTGGGTTTATATATCGATGATTTCCCGGCCTCTTTTGTAAGATAAAATTTCAGGTTCTGTGATCTGTTATATAAAGCATAATTAAAATACGTCGTGCGCGGCACGCTTTTTAATTTCTGGAATTCCCTGGAATCCGGCTCAAACGCCATAATGTTCATCACCTCGGACAATAAATCCCACTTCCTGGGGATGCCTCCCATGGCGCCGATATCAACAAAAGTAAAAGGATATTTTTTATCGATACGATCGGCAAAAAATTTAACTGATGGAACCAAAGTGACCCCTCCTTCGATAATAATCAAACATGCCGTGAAGACATGTCTTTCGTGACAGGTAAATTCTTGTTAAGCCAATATTCCACCTGGGGGATTTGCCATTCATAATCCACATCGCACCCGGCTTCCTGTTTTAACGGATAAACCCTCTTGCCCATCCATCTTTGAGGCAATAACCCCTCATGAATGTTCTGGATACAGGACATTCGGACAATAGACAAAGCCATGTCGGCAAAATATACATCTCCCTGGGAATCTCTGTCACAATTTATTTTCTTGGGATCACCAAACGCTTCAAAGGGCACAAACGGCTGCAACAGACCTTCCGCGTTGATTCTTCTTGCCCTCAAAGGGCTCCACATATTGTAACGAGAGACAGAAACAGCGGAGTCATAGAAAGGATTTTCCCGTAAAACCCTGATTCCCTCATCGATCATTGAAGACAGGACGGTTGGGGCGTTACAATGCAATAACACAATTAATTCCTGGTCCCCGTTTTTCTCCGCGATCCACTTTGCGCCGTGAACAAAAACATCCTCTCCCAGTGCCTCATTGGTACACAGGTACGCCGGTCTCTCGATAACCGTCACCGCGTGTTTGCGGGCCAATTCCCTGAGATCATCATCGTCTGTGGACATAAAAACTTTATCCACATATTTAACTTTCAGGGCTGCATCCATAGGATAAAAAGCCATGGGCTTGCCTCTAAAAAGGAAAGTGTTCTTTTTAGGGAAGCCCACACTCCCCTTGCGTCCAATCAAAAGCGCTGAAATCATGATTTCACCTCTAAAGAATCGAATTTTCGTTCTTTATATTGGGCATCACAATATGATCGATACTTGTTATTTATATTTATCAATTCATCGTGCGTGCCAACACCATTAACACGGCCGTGCTCTAAAACCACAATCTTGTCGACGTGACGGATTGTCGACAAGCGATGCGTCACCAGAATCGTCGTGAACTCCTGGCTGATTTCGTCTATGGACGCCTGGATCATCTGCTCAGAAACGACGTCGAGCGCGTTTGTGGCTTCATCAAAAATAAGAATCTGGGGATGCTTGACGATCGCCCTGGCAATAGCGATTCTTTGCCGCTGCCCCCCCGACAATCTGGTCCCGCGCTCTCCAAGGATAGTTTCATAACCATCTTCAAAGCGAATGATCGTTTCATGGATCTGGGCTTTTTTAGCCGCGTCGATGACCTCTGCCCTGGAAGCGTCGAGATTGCCATAAAGAATATTATTATAGACCGTATCGTTAAAGATAACCGTCTCTTGGTCCACCAATCCGATCATTTTGTGCCAGGAAGCCAAATTAAACTCTTTAAGGTCAATCCCGTTGACGCATATTCTGCCGGAATCCGGAACATAGAGATGCAGCAACAGGTTAATAATCGATGATTTTCCGCTACCGGATGCCCCTACGATCGCAACACGCTCACCCTTTTTTACCAAAAATGAAACGTCCTTGAGAACCTCCCGTCCCGCTTTATAGGAAAAATATAAACTTTCCAGAGTGATGGCGGATTGCAATGCTTCTATCTTTCTATTACCCGCCACGATCCTTGGTTTGTCCCTGTCTTCCAGCAGATCAAGGATCGCCTCTGCATTGGCCAGATTAACGCTGAGTTGATTACGGTTAACATTTATTTTTGTCAATTTGGGGACCATTTTCATAAGCGCGAAAACATATATGAAAACATAGCTCCCGCTGACATGGTAAACCTCCACAGACAAAAGGATAATAACGACGAACAAAAACGGGGCCAAAATGTTATCAAGCAGCGTCATCAATTCTTCATTGACAGTGGCTTTAATCTGAATATTCGAGAATCCTTTAGAAATATCAGAAAAATTGGCCCTCTCATGTTCTTCGCGGCTAAAGGATTTTATTAACCGGATCCCCTGAAGGCTTTCAACCAGCTTATTAAACTGTCTATTACCTGCCTCCAGCCATTGATGACCTATGCGTTTGGACCGTTGAATGAAAGCCATTGTCACTAAATATTTGATCAGTGCCACCCCCAGAACGACCAGGGAAATATGCCAGGAGACCAAAATCATAAAAAAGAGATATGCCGCCACGAGCAATGCGTCCGCCACGAGCTGGACCGCCCTGCCGATGGCGTACCCGACCGTATCAATCCGCTCTGTCATGATATTAATCAGATCACCTGTCTTGCGATCGGTGTAGTAAGCCAGCGAAGAGCCCATAAGATTCGTAAAACAACGATCACGGATGACCTTACGGATCGGGAAAAACAGGTAAGCTGTCAACGTGTTCTGCGTAAAAATCAACAAAAATTGCAAAGTGGTCGATAAAAAGGTAACCGCCAACAAATTAAAAAGCGTGACTTCTATCCCCAGGAAATTTAAAGCCCGGACCACAACCATTACGGCTTGATTGCCGGCCGGCATATTAGGCCCATTTTGAATATATTCAATAACGGGGATAAACAAGGAAAGACTTACAAATTCCAGTATTGCGCATAAAAGGATAACGGTGACTAGCCACGCGCTGCGCCATGGATAAATCTTCAAATAATAAAGTAGTGCTGCGATTTTTCTCATTATGCGACCTTTGTGCGTGAATTATTCTTTTGTTGCATGAGAAATTCTGCCGATCGAAAATCTTCAAGAGTATCAATATCAATACTAGTTTTTTTATCCATCGAATATGGTAGCGACCTTCGCCCATAAAAATCCTTTTGCTCCACGATCACATCCCTTCGTGTGATATATATAGCGCCGTTTATGGCAAAGATCTTAGATCCCTTCCTTGTTTTTAAACCTTCCTTCCGCAAAACCATATCGCCAAGAGAACCGTCCCTTTTCAAATACCTTAAATTATAAAATAAATGGTGTAACTGCACAACGGACACCACAGAATCGCATCGATGTCTTAAAGCCTTAGTGATCGCCTCATCCAGATGCCGCCACGTTCTCAATGGAGATGTTGGCTGCAACAAAATAACATAATCGTATTTTTTCTTCGTTTCACTCTCCATATAAGATAAGGCATGCAAAACAACATCCATACTGTTCGCTTTATCCGAAGCCAATTTTGGGGGACGCAAAAACGGGACCAGACAATCGTTAACCCGCGCTATCCTCGCAATTTCTTTATCATCCGTGGAACACACCAAATCAAAATTTTTACAATACCGGGATTTTCTGGCCGCATCAATGGTATATTCAATCAACGGCCTGCCGCCCAATTGCATATGATTCTTTCCCTGAAGTCTCTTCGAACCGCCCCGGGCCGGGACTATAACCAGAAATTTCAAATAACCTCTAATTCCTCCGCGACTGCGTGCCTTAATACCCACCGATTATTCTCCTTTTTCCAAAGGTGCGGAGACCGCGCGTTATCGACAACCTCCCAAAATCTCTCCTCGCTTATGTTCATATATTCCAAAAATTGTTTAAAATACTTCTCAGGGAATTCGCCGTCATATTTTCGAACTAAAGCAACGCCTTCCTCCCGAGCGATCTTTCCGTTCCTTATTTCTTGGGCCGCGTCATAAGTAGCCCTGCCAATACCGAATTTGATATAAGTCGTATAAAAATGAAAGGGGATTAAAATATCGTCTATCTCGGTATATTTGGAATAAGTCCCTATCGATCTTTCCGGGGCGGCCTGAAACCCGGTATGTTCGGACGCATAATAATACATCTCCTGGGGATCCCAGCGCTCATAAAAACCCAGATAATGAACTTGAATGTTACGAGACCTCAAATCATCCGCTTTAGGCGGAATGTAAGGAGCAAAGTCCTTAAGGCTGAATCCATATTTTTCTATAATATCTCTTACCGCCATGCCCCCCATAACCATTTCCAAAGGGTTATCTACGCTAAAAAAAGAATAATCCATTGTGTTCCGGAGATTGTCCCTGATGTCATTACCATATTCAGCCTGATTTTCTCCATACATGACCAAACTGACGCCGAATTTCAATGCCATCGATGGCCCGATGATCTTCTGCCCATGGATAAACGGCTGAAAAGGATGACACAAATTCTCAAAAGCCAGTCGCGTCAAAAGCCTGTGCAAATCACCATTGGGAGTGTATAAAATGCTATCGACTCCTCCCGTGCGGGACAAATTGTTGAAGTTTCTCCAACCGACTTCGGTGTAAATATGGGGTGCCCACGTCACCGCCAAGGGATTCATCTTGTATTTTGTTTTTACACAATGGGTGGTAAATGAACTATCCTTTCCACCGCTGCTAGGCACGATCACATCATAGGTTCCATCACTCTTGCGATAGCGATCCAGAAATTCAAACAACGCTTCCTGCCTCCTTTGATAATCAATCTCTTTCTTCTGCCGATTATATTGACAGGCGGAACAAATCCCTTCCTCATTAAATTGAATAGTTTCTTTCTTAAGATTTTTGTTGGTAAATTCAACCGTGGAACCCGGCCTTTGGTTGGATATAACGCACTCGCGGCAAAATACGACCTTATCCGGTAACCCGTAATACGCCTTATACTCCATAAGCCAACTCCTTATAAACTTTCTCACTCTTTCCACCGAGCATATCATTCATGTCCACCCGTTTTAGCATCATGTTCCTATACATTATGTCATTTATCGTATTAATCCCCCGAAACATTGTCACTCCAGAAATCATTCCCAAATCCCTGCATATTTTCCCGATGTTCTCAGTCACGGCCGTGTAACCTCCGTAAGGATAACTAACCGACGATACCCTTTTACCTGTCAGGGAAAAAATAACATCCATGGAATTCTTTAAATCGTTTCTGATCGCATCTTCACTTAAAATACTCAGTACTTTGTGCTGTTGGGAATGGGTGCCCAAATATCCCCTCTGCGCCAGATCGATGATCTGGTCTTGGTCCATGTACAAATCATTGGCGTAAGCAGATTCATCATTCGGATAGGCCATCTGAAACAAATAATTAACGACCCGGACCTGCTGCTCTTGCGCCAGCTGAAAATTGAGCAGATACTTTAACCTTGCGCTTGAAGGCGAATCCCACGGATATTGCTCCATGAGAACATCTTCTGCAACGGCGGTTCCCGGCAGATCAAATTTCTCCGTTATAAACCCCCATATTTCATCATCACTCATCATCTTGCGTGCGTAATGGAATTTATGCACAGGCAAAACTTTCTGTTCAACAATCGGGTCCGTCACAATATAAAATACCGCCGGAATGCCCTTGCGATCCAAAACGTCCACTCCATGGACATAGGATTCCTTCAACCCATCATCAAAAGTTACCAAACAGGCCTTGTGCGACAAAAAATCCATGTTCTTCCGACAAATTGCCCTGTGTAAATCCTCAAGAGATATGAATTGGTATCCTTCCCCGGCGATAAGGTCTAATTGCTTCGAGAATCCCTCAATGGAAATCGCATGGATCCCATTGTCACATTGCTCTGCGCGAATGTAATGATAATTCACAATGACTATGGTTTTCCCGAACATTTGAAGACCCCGTCAATATTATCGATATCATCCTACTTTAAACCATTCCCATATTTATTCAAAACTTTTTGTAAAACTTCTTCCGTAAACTGATCTTTTCGATAGGTCCGCGAATGCGCGCCCGGCTTCTGCGGCACCGGAACAATCGCCGCTTGATCGTATGCCCTGACAAGCCGGGGAAAATGGTCTATAGCCTTACGAATGATTTTATTGGTGATGTCATAATAATTATCCCCAATATCAATATCCGGCTTTATTTGCCCCAGAATCGCCCCCGCATCCACCTGGCCTGTGGCAATATGAATCGTCACACCTAAATGCCTCAGGTCATCGTTGGCAAAAGGCCAAAACAATGTTGCCGTTCCCTTATAATCGGGAGAAAGCCCCAGATGCAGATTAATAATCTTATCAGAATACAGTGCCAGCCATTTGTCATTCAAAATTCCCGTGCCAAACAAAAAAACATATTGGGGATTTTTCTGCTGTATCCATCGTATAACCTGTTCGTCATTTATTTGTTTCACGGCAACTTCCATCAAGGGACATTGCGGGAAACCGCCGTAGCTGCCAAAATATTTTCGTTCATATCTTTCCAGCCGCCGGAAATGCTCCTGGACCAGCAAGCTCTTTTGCTGCTGGAAAGAAAAATAATCGAATTTCGGTTCCGCGACAAGCCCAACGAGCTCAAAATTCTCACTTATAACATTGGCAAAATATCGATGTCGCAAGGAATTGCTTGTCAGCACCACCGCCTTCATCGCCTGGCCCCCTCTATGCTAAGACGCAAAAATTCTTTGAGAAGATATAGCCCTATGCCGCCGCTTTTCTCAGGATGGAACTGACAACCATACACATTGTCTTTAGCGACGAGCGAACAAAACTCCTGCCCGCCATAAGAGGTCGTCGCCAAAACATATTCTTCCCGTACAGGCTTTACATAATAAGAATGCACAAAGTAAGCCTCGAAATCATGAATTTTTCCATCAAAGAGAATATCTTCGGCCCGGCGATTTAAGGCAACTTTATTCCAGCCAACGTGTGGGACCTTAAACGGCTGCTTTAACAGCAAGGGGCCTTCTTCGAATCTTAAAACCTCGCCCTCGATAATTCCTAAACCTGTGTGTTCCCCAAATTCATAACTTTTTGTCATCAATAACTGCATTCCCAAACAGATCCCCAAAAGAAATTTGCCTTCGCCGACATAATCAATGATGGCTTGGTCTAAATGAGCCGACCGCAAATTCCTGATACCCTCTTCAAAAGAACCGACGCCCGGCAATATCAGATGTTTTGCTTTGCCAATTTCCTCTGGGGAACTGATCAGATTGACTTTAACTCCCAATTCTTCAAATGCGTTCTTGATGCTTCGGATGTTCCCCAATCCATAATCAAGAATGGAGACTTGCTCAACGGCAGTCGCAGACTCACGGACCACATACTGACTGGTGCTATGAATTTTCTCCGGATATCGGCGCCCCAATTCTTTTTTTATCTGTTGGACGGTCACAGTGTCGTAATGAAGAAGATTGGCCAACGCGACCCCCTCCAAACGATCATTTGCCAGACATTCCTGAAGGTGTTCGATCCTGCCCGCCCCTCCCGACGCGGTGACCGGCACCGAAACTGCCGCTGTTGTCGCGTTGATCAAATCCATATCATACCCTGTTTTTGTCCCCTCTTTATCGACAGAGGTAATAAGAATTTCCCCAACCCCAAAATCCACGGCTTTCTTGGCCCATGCGATCACATCCAATCCCGTTCGTTCGCGTCCGTTATCGATATACGCTTCCCATTTCCCTTCGGCGATTTTCTTTGCCTCGATGGATAAAACGATCGTTGATGACCCGAATTTTCTGGATGCCTCACGTAAGAACTCGGGGTTTTTAACCGCCGCCGTATTGATGGCAACTTTGTCGGCTCCGGAACGCAGAATTTTGGTGATATCATCAATAGTCCTTATGCCGCCACCCACCGTTAGCGGGATAGATATTCCCTTTTGGGTCGTCTCCTCGATAATATGGGTAAGATTGTTTCGATTGTAAAGACTGGCAACGATATCAATATACAATAATTCATCCGCCCCTTGCTCATAATACTTCTTAGCCATGGCAAAAGGATTGCCCACGACCCTGAGGCCTTCGAATTGGATACCCTTGACAACATTGGGCCCTTTAATATCCAGCCGCGGTATAATTCTGATTTTTTTCATATCTTCGACTTTCAATAAGTCATTTTCTTCTGCAAAAGTTTCAGGTCAATAGGGATAATGGCTAAAACTTCGGCTATTTTCTTTCCCGCATCGCCGTCCCCATAAGGATTCTCGCAATTCCGGCATTGTTTTCTAAAAACCTCATCATAGATGCATTTTCTTACCGCGTGGTAAATACCATCTTCATCATAATCTGCGTCAATCACATTATTGGCGCGCAACCGTCCTTTTTGCCGATTACCTATATTGACGGTCGGACAGCCGAAGGCCGGCGTCTCTTTGATCCCGCTGGAAGAATTACCCACACAAGCGCCTTTGCCTCCATTGGCACAATGAGCCAAAAATCCGTGATAATTATATCGGCCGAGGCTGGCATAAACCTGAATGTTTTTCTTCCCTTTCGCATCGACCCTTTTTAGTTTCTCAATGATCAGACTACTACCCGCATCATTATTGGGGAAAGTCATAATGACCTGGACCCCTTCTTCCGCGAGTCTGGTAAGAGCACTGATGGCTGGATTGATCTGGTCTCCGGCGTCCCCAAATTCGGTCGCGATAGAATGCTGCGTATAAACAATCAAAGGATTTTTCAGATCTATTTTATATTTCTTGCTTAACTCCTCCGCCTTGGCAAAGTTCCCCTGGGAAATCAGGTCAATGGCCGGGAACCCGACAGTGTGTATACGCCAGGGCTCTTCCCCCATTCTGCGGATCCTTTCAGAGGCCTCTTCGTTCGTCGTAAAATGCAAATGAGCAAGCTTTGTCATGGCATGACGCACCGAATCATCCAGGGCGCCGCCCTCAGTGATGTCTCCTCCCTCAATATGAGCCGTCGGTATTCCCATTTGAGTTCCCGTAACTACGGCCGCAAATCCTTCGAACCGATCGGCGTAGACAACGAGAAAATCCGGCCTTAAATCCTTTAAAATGACACTTAAATTGGAAATACCCGAGCCAATGGCTTGCGCGGTCCCAAACAGGTCGTCACTATCCGTTTGGAGTTTAACCTCACGAAACACCTTAAAGCCGTCAGCCTCAATTTCTTTGACCGTATAACCGAAGTCTTCCTGCAAATGCGCGCCGGAAACAAGTAAGAAATATTCCAGATCAGAGCGAGCGTCGATGGCCTTGATGATAGGATATTGCAGGCCGTATTCAGCCCGGTTGCCGGTAAAAATAGCAATTTTACGTTTGGGCATACTTGATATCCCCCGATTGCAATAAAGTCTTCCTGATGCCCTCAACAATATCTATGGATGGTTTCCACCGCAATCTTTGATACAATCGCTGATTGGACAAGACCAGAACCGATTTCTTACCCGCTTCATTATCGCATTTGACCGCCTCCGGCGGCCAATCTTTCAGCCGGCAAAAAGTTCGCGCCAACTCTCCAACGGACGTCCCATTTCCCGTCGACAAATTAAAAATTGCGCATCCTTTTTCTTCGCCATAGAGCAAAGACCTTGCAAAAGTTTCAATGACATCTTCGATAAATATAAAATCCCTTACCGGTTGCAAATTATGCAAGAACACAGAATTCTTGAACTTCGCCTGATCGAGCATTGTCCCGAATATTGTATTTTTCTTCGAATCCAGCCCATAAATATTGCTAATCCGAAAAATATCGCAACTTAAGTCGGCAAACCTTGCGTATCCTTTAATGGCCTCTTCCGCCAATACTTTTGTCAAGGGATATACCCCTTCTGGATTTAAGGCAAATCCTTCTTCAATCGGCTGGTCATATGAGGTGCCATAAACATAAGCCGTTGAAGGATAAATAATTCTTCGAATTTTATTTTTAACACAGGCCTCCAGTAAATTAGTTGTCAAAACAACGTTCTGTTCAACGGCGGCCGTTGGGTCGATTTCGCACTGGTTCGCGTCGCTCATGCCAGCCAAATGAAACACCGCGGCTTTAGGGCGGGGGATCTGCGACAATTGCCTCAAAGCTCGATCGACCACCTTGAGGTCCATCATGTTACCATTGATCAGGCAGTCCTTTTCCAGAACCTCTGACGCGCCAGAAACATCCAGCCCTATGACCATGGCTCCAGCTTCCTGCAACCGCTTGGTCAATCTTCGCCCTATGACCCCTAACGCCCCCGTGACCAGGACTTTATATTCTTTAAGATCAATGCTCAACGATGTCCTCCGGACTAAGTTGGCTATCACGCGCAATGTTTTTGCTTGCTCTTTTTCCCAAAAGCTTCTTATAATCCTTGGCCAAAAAATGCCCCGTGCCGGGTCTTTTAACCCAAATATTTTCTTTCGTAAAAACTTCCCGGGCCTTTATATCTCGGAGAGAAACCACCGATGCGTAAGCAAAATCAATGACCGGCTGCTCTTCCTTCAATATATCCTTTTTACCTCCCGTGGCCATAAAAACTGCCCGAGAGCCTTTAACAAGTTCTGCTAATTCATCAGGCTCGACCGATAAAGACACATCAGGTCCTGGCCATTGGCGGCTAATCGTAAAATGTTTTTCCAGCGCGCAAGCCCCGAGGGCAACGGCGCCCAAGCAGGTATAAATATTGATAGAGTGATCGCTTAATCCCACCGGCAAATCAAAAGTCTCGCGCAGTTCGACAATGGCATTTAACCGGACTTTTTCATAAGGGGTGGGATACATCGAAGTGCAATGCATCAACATGAGAGGACATTTATATCGTTGTATAAGCCCCACAGACGCTCTTACAGAACCAATATCGTTCATCCCGGTTGAAAGGATGATAGGTTTTCCCATCGCCGCGATATGTTCCAATAACGGCAAATTATTGCATTCCCCTGAACCGATCTTGAAGGCGGCGATGTCCAGAGCCTCCAGTCGATCGGCCGCCTCCCGGGAGAAGGGCGTACACAGATATATGATCCCTTTTTGTTCACAATATTTTTTTAATCGACGCTCTTCTTCTTCGTTTAACTCGCAACGCTTTATAATATCCCATAATCTTTCCTCGGAAATCTTGCCTGGTTTCATGTCCGTCGGGATCATTTCCGCTTCGGTAATGTGACACTGGAATTTGACACAGTCGGCTTTGGCCGCAACGGCCGCATCCACCAACTGTCTAGCCTTGTCAAAATCCCCCTCATGATTGATCCCAACTTCCGCAATAACAAAGGGCGGATGATTTGGTCCTATCATCCGTCCGTTAACATTGATCTCATTAGCCATATACGTTCTCCGCGTTAATTAGCGTTAATGACTTCCTGGCGAATCGCTTGATACCACTCATTCTTCCAGTTATCCGAAGTACGACAATAATTTATTCTAAATTTATTAACAACATTCTGCACCTCGGCAGAAAACCACCACTCCTCAATTCGATTGTGGTTATCATTAATAAAGCGCGCGGCTGAATGCGGTGTTCCATGAAAAACCCCCACATCCTTGAGTTCTTGGAAAAAAGGCTTGGCGGCTTCACAAATCCCCCAGACATTCTCATCCCAAAATATAACGCTAGGGATATTTAACCCAAGCGACTGCAAATAGGTCGTTTGGTTGTTGTCGCAAACGATCAAACGGCTCCCCTTGGCCTCTTCCAAAAATTTTCTTTTTCCGTCTGAATAGCGCAATCCAGGCACCGCCTCCTCCAATCGGCTACGGTTGTACCAACCCAGTTCAGCCGGATATAACCGCACCAAAAACATATTTTTTATCTGCTCAGGGAGCGCCAAAAAAAACGCGGCTTGATTCTGAATATATGCTTTATATTGGGGTCCCAGTGGGCTGGATTGAAAAATATTGTGGTATCGGGAATGCGTGCTTGCCACAAAAAGGAACGTCTGTATTTTAGCGGTGCTCCTGAGCATCTTTTCTCTAGATAAACCCGGTTGCGGCAAAGGGACAATCTGAGGATTATCGAACTGCGTCCAGCCCCATGATATAAATTTGTCCACAACTTTAAGTTCCTGATCGAACATTGAATCAATTTCAAAAATCCCGTAGCCCCCGCCGTGCTGCAGGCCGATGATCTTCGCCCCCTTCTCAGCGGCTTGGGCGATATAAAACGCGGCCCTGGTATCAAACCGCCAATCAACAGCGGCGATGATCACCGAGGGCACCTGCGTGATCCGACCGCAAACCTCTTTGCTTAACTTGTCGTATCCCTCAAGAAAAGCGAGCGGAAAATTATATTCTAAAGTATTCAGACAAATTTGCTGAAATTCATCAGCGCCTTTCATTCGAAAAAAATGCCTGCGCAAATCGCAGTCAGGTTTTAACATCGGCATTCTTTTTCTAAAAAATAATCTTGTCGGTCGGAAAACGTCAGTTTCATCCAACCTCGTTGCCCCCAACAATGATTGGGCGATAGCACAAATCGCCACAGCCCGATTGGACATTCTCCTTGAGGACTTTGATTTTAAAACCGCCAAACTATCATTAACAGCTTCCTTAAAATGTCTTTTGAAGGGCAAGGCCTTATTATTCACATCCTCCCAGGGTCTGGAAGGATACTCAAGACCCATCGCCCGTAAAATCTGAGAATATAACTGCAAATTATAAATATCCAAGTTGCAAAACTCCATAAACTCGGCGTTATCCGTTGGGCAACTATAGCTACTTTCATCCAGAAGGATTGTTTGGAGCCCCGTTCTTAGATCAAGGGCGCGCTTTAAACAAGCGTATCGATCGTAAAAGATCTGCACATATCGCCACAACCATTCCCCGAGAATAACCTGCCAATATCGCAACCCGTGGTCGACGCCATGTGTTTTATTTAAGAATTCAACCAGCTGCCTAAACAGGACTTCATAAGCTTCATCGCAATATTTTTTGGCCTTAAACATTTGCTCGGGATCATTCCATGGATACTCTAAAACATCGCAGGACAAACCTTGCTTCCATTGGCCTCGCTGATCATAGCGAAGGCACCAATCCCCCAGGAAAAATATAGGCAAAGAGCTGTCCCAAAACTCGCTCAAGGCCGTTGTTCCCAGAAATATTCGCCCATTCTCTGTCATAATATTAAAAAGTTGTGTAACGATCTTCGGGCACTTCAAGACGCTGAATTGCCCTGGGACCGCCCGAGTACCTTAGTTTGTCTATTTTATTCTCAATAAAATCATCCACATAACGAGCATTCCTGCTTAATCTCTGACGCACTTTCTCAATTTGAGCCCCGTCTAAAAAGACATTGAAAAATCTCTCTTCAGGATGACCATATTTCCGCTGAAAGGAGGTGTCCGATATTAACTTCTCGCAAATGGCCTGCGCCAAAATAGCGTTTCCCTCCGGGCTCAAATGTATTTCATCTAAGAAAAGCGGCAGGCGACGATCCGCCTCATATTGGATAAAATCTTCCTCCGCATTCAAACAGGATATTATTTTCCCCGCCTCTCGCAGGGTCCGGCTGATTTTCTTCTTGGAAACAGCCTGATAGTCGGCATACAAAGGTGTTAAACGTGAATTTTCCACATAGAAATCCCGGTTTTTAACAGTATCTTCGATGCTCACTAACCCTGGATAATCAATCGTGTATAAAAGAACACCCTGGGACTTGGCGCACCGGGCAATATCAATGAGGTTGTCAAACCAGGCGAGGATATATTCGTTTCTCTGCAAGGCCTCCCAGCGGTCAGGATTGGTAAATTTCATATTAGGAATAAAAACAAACCCCTTAGAAAACGCCTGCATCGCCATATAGAAACTTAAAATCGCCGTGCTCGACAAAAAACGATTCGGCGCACAATAAAGATTATGTTCCTCCCGCACATTCCTGGCAACCCGCGGCTTCCATCTTGTCCCTAAAGAAAGGGAGGTATACTCAAACTCTTCGTTCCAGCCCTGGTGCAACAAAACGATATCAGGATGATAGCTGCAAATTTCCTGTTTGAAACGGAGAAGATCCTGATACGAATACCATCCCTGCACGCCCGCATTAACGACTTCAACATTGTACCCCTGGGCATCAAGACATTGCTCCAGTTGCGCTGGCCACGCCTCGTGGTCATCATTGCAATCACAAGCAGTAGTGGAGCCGCCGAGACAAAATATCCTGAGTTTCCCTCGCCGCTGATGGGATAAAAACTCCCCTCCTCTAAACCCAAGTGAATTGACATTAAAATCGACCCTGGCCTCACGGTTCCTTTCAATATCGTCAATTCTTCCAGAACCCTTTTGAAAAACAAACTTATCAAAGATCAAAAAATTTGTTTTCTTGGCGAAACAATTTTTCCGGAAACAATTTCCATATACGGGATGATCGACAAGAAAATAATTTACCAAAGAATAAATATATTCAGAGCCATACGCCAATCTTAAAATCAGCGACACGGCGAATTCAAGCACGACCAAAGGCAACAAACACAAGATAACCAGCATCCAGCCAGGTTGTCTGCCATACATCTGCCCGATGACCAAACTGGCAAAAATCAGCCAGGCAAGCAAAAAAACGATTATGATTCTCCCATAATCCCTCTGCATGTTCTCTGCAAGTCGTCTGAATATAACTTTCATTTTCCCCAATAACTTTCACGCGCCAGCTCAAATTTTCTTTTTAATTTATCTATCCCAATACACCTGCAGAAAAATGCCAGAGGGCACAGAAAAAGATAATAAAATCTATTAATGAAAGATTTAATTAAAAACCAATAAATTTTTCTATCCATATATTGTTTAGAATCAATCGAGGGCGAATTCCTCGCGCCAATTCTCTTTCTCCGACCATTGCGCCTGTTTTGTCTTATCTATGACCATGTTCCCTAAAATAAGATAATCCATTTCCGTCCTCATAAAACAACGATAAGCATCCGCGGGCGTACAGACAATGGGTTCACCCCGAACATTAAATGAGGTATTAATAAGAACCGGACAGCCTGTCTTGCGATAAAAATGTTTCAGCAAAGAATAAAACGGTCCACTGCTTTCTCGGGAGACCGTCTGGATCCGCGCCGAGTAATCCACGTGAGTCACGGAAGAAATATCGGAACGAACAACGTTAAGCTTGTCGATCCCGAATAACTTTTGTTCATCGTGTGTCATGGGCCTTCTTTTATTTTCTTTTACGCCGGCCACCAAGAGCATAAAGGGTGATGGACGACCCAACTCAAACCATTCCTCGGCGCATTCTTCCAATACAGCCGGAGCGAAAGGACGAAATGATTCCCGATATTTGATCTTAAGGTTCATATTCTTCTGCATATCCGGTAATCTTGGATCTCCTAAAATGCTTCGGGCCCCCAAGGCCCGTGGTCCGAATTCCATACGACCGGAAAACCATCCCACAACTTTTCCATCTGCCAAGAATTCCGCGGCTTTTTCGCAGATATCCTGCGAACGTTCATGAGGGATCCGGTAATCGTCCAAAAATTCCCTAATGTCCTCGTCGGTGTATTGGGGGCCAAGATAAGAATGCCTCTGGATAAAACCCGTATCAGAAGTTACATCTCGGCAATTATTTAAGGTCTTAAACCACGCATAAAAAGCAGCCCCCAAAGCGCCTCCGGCGTCCCCTGCCGCCGGCTGGATCCAAATATCTTCAAAAATTCTTTCCTTAAGGATTTTCCCATTCGCCACACAATTAAGGGCAACGCCTCCCGCCAGACACAAAAATTTCTCATTGGTTTGCTTACGAATATACCTGGCCATCCGAAGCAACACCAATTCAGTTACCTCTTGCACGGATCTTGCCAAATCCATATCATCCTGGGTAATCCTTGCCTCCGGAGCCCTTGGCGGGCGACTAAACAATTTCTCGAATTTGTCATTAACCATTTTTTCCCCAACCACATAGTCAAAATATTCTATGTTCAATCGGAATGAGCCATCCGCCTTAAGATCGATGAGATGTTCCAATATTTTTTGAACATATTTGGGGGCACCATAAGGAGCCAACCCCATCACCTTGTACTCACCTGAATTAATTTTAAATCCCGTAAAATAAGTAAAAGCGGCATAAAGAAGCCCCAAAGAATGGGGGAAATTTATCCTTTTATACAACTCAATATTATTGTCGGCGCCGACACCATAAGTTGTCGTTTCCCACTCTCCTACTCCATCGACCGTAAGGATGGCGGCCCGCTGAAACGGCGAAGGATAAAAAGCCGAAGCAGCATGACTTTGATGGTGCCTGATGAAATCTATTCTTCCTTTATAATTCAATTCCTTTTTGATAGTTGAGGAAATCCAAAGTTTGGAGTTTAGTTGTGAAGCCACCACATCCGCGAATAGCCCTCTGCCGGCAGGCGGAGAAAACAAAAAACTGTCCATGATCCTCTGAAATTTCAAAAATGGCTTCTCGTAATACACGATAATGTCAATATCGCTAACGGTTATCCCCTCGTTATCCAAGATATATTTAATGGCCATTCTTGGGAAACGGTTATCCTGTTTCTTGCGGGTGAAACGCTCTTCCTGGACAGCAGCGGCAATCTTGCCATCCGATATCAGGGCGGCGGCACTATCATGATAGAAAGCAGATATTCCCAGTATCTTCATAATTTAGAAATTTTTAATTGCCTTAAGTTGAATTTGCCCGCTTCCATATAAAAATCGGGCGAATTTATTATCATACTGTTCATATAAGGGGCTTAAAAATCTTCTTACATTTTTATATCTTGGATATTTCGTTAGTCGCACTATATCCCTAAAACCATTCTTTTGAAGACATTTTATCAGTTCCTCCTCGGAGTCCTCATGATACAAAGGCGCCTGTAATCTGTCTTTAATTGTCAAGACTAGGTCTTTGTCAAACAACTCAGATACCAAAGCAAGAGATATTTCACTTCCCATCCTATCGCCCTTCTGAGACATAACTGATTGAATCCAGCCAAGGAAATCTTTGAAAACTTTTTGATCAAGATTATCAATAACCGATCGAAACTCTTTATCTTGTTGGTATTTTAACCTAAGGGAGGTCGTAATCTCACGGATGAGGCCGCCTTTACCATAGACATCAAAATATAAGGTGCCGCCTTTTTTAGTCACCCTTGCTAATTCCGCTAACCCCTTATAAACATCAACCGTGTGATGTAAAACGCCAGCACAATGCGTAAAATCGAAATAATTATCAGGAAAATGTATTTTAAAAACATTCCCGATGCTCAATTCATATTTTCTCTTAAACTTTCTAAGATATTTAGGTGCGGTCTTAACAATTGTTTCATCTAAATCAAAAGCGTATACTTTTTCAGCCCCCAGGGAAAGCATGTTAAAGGTTGCGTTCGCATTGGAACCGCATCCGGCATCCAGGCAAATTTTTCCTTTAAAAAAATCCGGTTCCACTTTCAGAAAATCAGTGCTGAGCAACGTGGATAATCTTGTAAAAATATAGTTATCGTCCCCCTGGGCTTTATGAATTTCATGAAAAGTTCTTCTCGTTTTCTTCTCTAAAGCTTTCTTTTGCATATTAAATTCCTTGTTAGATATATTTGCGCAATTTTGAGAATGGGACCTCAACGACACAATAAGTTACACCGGAAGCCAAGATTGTCATAAAGCTGATTGCCATAAACCCCAGAATAAAGAACGCGTAATTACTCTGATAAAACGGATAAATTGAACTTAATCTCTCGATCCACACATCATGCCAAAGGAATACCCCATAAGAAAGCGGCCCCAAAACAAGCAGAAATCTCGTCACCAATGACGGTTGCCAGTGGTTCGACGCAACGATTTCTGCGGTTTTATGGTTACACCAGGCGATCAAAAATACACTTCCCGCGCCGACCAGTGTTGAAGTCGGCAGCACCCAGAAATATTTATGCGCCAATTGATAAAGCAAAGAACATACCCCGATAATGCCTAAAGCGATCATCAGCCATGATAGCGGTATTCCCCTTCGGTCAATGATACTATGCGAAGTCCTCTCCAAAGGGTATATGACAGCCCCCCAAAGGAACGGCCCCAAATTTCCCAATAAAGTACGGTCATCAAAAAACGGCAACACACCATCGACAGAAGCTCCCGCCAATCGCCAATGGAGGTAAACACTTAAATATTTAAGAACAGGGTCCAGCACCAATAGCCCAAGAAGCATCATCATCGGGTTTTGCCGGATTCTAAATTTCTCGATGGCCAAAAATAATAACGGGAAAACAAGATATAGTTGTATAAGCGGACAAATGAACCAGGCCCCGCTAACATAACGATATTGAGGATCATATTGTAAAAACAATAACTCCCGGAATGTCTGCGCCGTAAATAATGCATCCTCTCTGTGGAACAAAAACCATATGGAAAAATAAGACACATATAATAAAGGAATAATTCGCAATACCCTTCTGAGATAAAAACATTTGATGGATATCCATTGAAGGCGGTAATTCCCCTCATAAAAACTCTTGCTGATCACGTAGCCGGACAGGCTGAAAAACAACCATACCAGGATTCTGCCGGGGACATTAAGCCGCACCGCTCCCAGGATCGGCGGATACATATGGTGCCATATCACGCCCAACGCCAAGACACTCCGCAAGATATTAAGACCATCGAATTTAACGTTTCGCTGCCATAAAAACATTATCTGGCGATGCCTCCTGTCATAACTGACGAATTTCTACCCGTCGCTTTTCCTGAGACGATTGGCGTATGGCTTCCATGGCCCTATGCGTCTTAAGACCGTCCCCAAAAGTGGCTCCGCCGACCGGGCGACCGTCTCTTATCGAATGAAGAAAATCATCTGCCATCCGCGTAAATGAAGCGCGCCATTCACTGCCGGAAACCCATCCCTCCATCAGCAATGGATCCTTGATCGACAAATCGTGCACAGTTGTTGTCTTTCGAAACATCGTCAAATTCTGCTCGCCTTCCAGAAAAAGAGACCCTTTTTCACCATAAATCTGAATAGATGGCCCTTTCCATCCGATGGCCACACTCGAAACAACGCATGATGCAAAAACCCCGTTCTCAAAACCAAGCTGAAAAGAAGCGATCTCATCGGAAGTTACCTTGCGAAGCTTGTTACTTTTCAAATCACGGCGCTGGTCGGTAACCGTTTTTAACTCGCCGTTAACCCATTTCACTTCACCAAACCACCAACGCAACAAATCAATCTGATGAGAACCCATCGTGTAGAGTTGCCCGCCACCTTTTTTGATATCGGACCACCAGTTCCACGGGAGCCCCGGATCGATCCGGTTAGAGGTACTGTAATCCAGCGTCACATGCAAGATCCGCCCCAAATCCCCGTTCTCCAGGATTTTCTTTACGGCAATCTTCTGAAGCTGAAACCGCATCTGGTGTCCCACAAGATGGATGACACCGGCTTTTTCGACCGCTTTATACATTTGCACGGCATCCTGCACGTTACAACCGAGCGACTTCTCGCATAACAGATGCTTTTTTTCTCTTGGCGGCCTCAAAAACAATTTTTTTATGGGTTTCCGGTGGAGTTGCAACGGTAACGGCATCCACGTCCAGCCCCAAAAGCCCCCCGTAGTCGCTTAGGGCATATGGTACATCAAATTTCTTGGCCAGATTGCTGGTTTTTTCTTTATTCCTTCCACAGATCGCCACCACTTCAGAGCAAGGGTTTGCCTTAAAAGCCGGGAGATGAACCATCCCCCCATACCTTGTTCCTATAATGCCAATTTTTACAATTTCGGCACTCATAAGACTATTGAACAACTCCCTCCAGCGGCATTGTCTTTTTATTATGCGAAACTAAAAGGCGGTTAAAATTTTCGACGTGATCCATATAATTCTTAAACTTTTGTCGTTGTATAAAAAATAATAGTGAAAGATATAGCCCCGCCAGTTTCCCACGTCTTGCATGTTTATTCAGAATGGAATTATATTGATTTAAACGACCGTTGGCGGCATCCCTAACAAGACGCAATTCTTTAATTTCTCTCTGAAAGGAGTTTTTGATTAAATAAAAAGATCTCTGGAGTCCGCCGATTCTCTTGTAAGAATAGGAGAATCTCCGTGCGTTTTCCATGAGGGCCTTATCGTCAAGTAGATCATAAATGGGGGGGCAACTGGGCCATTTCTTTATGGATATATCTGACAAGTAAAAATTCTTTTGCACTTCCAGGCCCAACTTTTTCTTGAATCCATCGCGAAGCGCTTCAAACGAGGCAATAATTTCTTCAAACCGCAAGAAAACATAATCGTTTTCGGATAATTCAGGCAGCAGCCTTTGCAGGTTTAATAAATTACTAAGAACCGTCCCACGCGATTCGTTGAGGGCAATCTGTTTATTAAAACGTTCATGCAATGAGGCGATATTATCCAGGGGATCCCGGACTTGACAGATAAACTTCAGGCTGATCTTCTTGCCTTCGTATCGATAATAATCCAGGATCAGGTCATGAAGAACATCCACATATTTCTGTTTCCATGGGCCTTCTTGCGTTGTATATTTTCTGGAGAAATCAAAAATCGGTTTGTCTACATTATCGAAATATATTTCTTCAAATATACGGAAAATCCTTTCTTTCGTAAGCTCTTCCTTCTCCAGGGTTATCCCATGCGCAGAACATAGCTGTGCGAGAATATCCCAATGAGTGACACTTTCCCCGGCGAACTCTTCAAACGCGTTGGTATCGGGCGCAATCATGGCTGCGGCTGCTTTGGCCCAGAACTGGTCATGGTTGATCGGCTCAATGGTCCCTTTATTGTGCAAGTCCATCATAATGCTTCTGATGATGTGAGAGCCTGCACCGGAAGTTGTTAAATAAATAATAAATTTCTTAGACATATTTTTATCCGGACATCATGCTGAATAAATTTGCACAGAATCATGATGGCGCAAGAGATTCAACGCTATCGCCGCGGCCTTTGTTTGTGACTCCACTGTAGCCCCGGCAATATGGGGAGAAATAACCACTCTCCCTTGTTTGTGCAATGCGATCAAAGCTGACTTAAACTGGTTTCCCGTCACCTCTGCGGACAAAACATCCAGCGCCACTTTGATGTCATGGCGCTCCTTTAAAACCTCCACTAAATCCTCCTCACGAAGAACTTCGCCCCTAGAAGTATTTATGAAACTGGCATTGTGTTTCAATCTTCTCAAAAGGGATTTGTCGATCATGCCGGTAGTTTTCGGAGTCAAGGCACAACAAATACAAACGATGTCCGACTCAGAAAATATCTGCTCCAGAGGCCGCTGAGGATAATCGGGAAAAGTTACATAAGGGTCGTAATAAGAAACCTTGGCCTCAAACGCGCTGCACCATTTCGCCAGTCGTTGTCCTATACGCCCCATACCCACCAATCCAACCTGCCGCCCATTTAATTCTTGCCCCCTTAGCATTTCTTCATTTTCGCGCCAGCGTCCCGCGGCGACTTCTTGTATAACCACATCAGGCCTTCGAAGCGTATTCAATAACAGAAGAAAAGTAAATTCCGCGCTGGCACTTATCGTATTAAGCCCTTGCCGATCATCCAGCAGAGTATAGACAGCGACGCCTTTTGCCCGACAATCTTCTTTATCGATATGGTTACTGGCGGTCGATGGAGTTATAATGACTGATAGTGCCGGAAATAATCCAAATTCTTCAAGGCCGATAACAAAACGCTGGCCCGGATTTACAATCCAAATGGACAAAAATGAGTCCGGCGTCAATGCGGCACGGTCCCAAATCTCACAGAATTTTGTCGGAATTGCTTTCTGAAATTCTTCCTTCATATCCCCCAAAAAAGAATAGGGTGCGCTAAAAAGGCAATATTTATCCATATCGGCCATAAAGTTTATTTGTTACAGAAATTTATGATTTCACGGGACACCAGATAATCGCAAATCATGCAAACGCATTTAGGCACATCAAGGCTGTCCGTTCTCAAATGAATTTCCGGGTTCCTGGGTTTTTCGTACGATGCCGTTACGCCGGTAAAATCCACAATGTCACCTCGACGGGCTTTCGCATATAACCCCCTATAATCTCTTTCTTCACAAACTTCTACAGGACAATCGACAAAGACTTCAACGAACCTGTCTTTTTCAAAAAAACCACGCACCTTCTGCCTTTCGGCTTCACAGGGTGAAACTACGGCAACAATAACCATTATGTTATTATGCATCAGAAACCTGGCGACTTCTCCCACTCTTCGAACGTTCTCCGCCCTGTCTGCGGGGGAAAATCCCAAATCGCTGTTTAATCCTTTTCGGAGTTGGTCCCCATCAAGAATGATCGAGTGGATCCCGGACTGCAGTAACTCTTTCCCAAAAGCGCTTGCGATTGTCGACTTTCCGGCTGACGGCAAACCGGTCAACCATATAACCGCACTTTTATGCCCATTTAATTTCCTTTTATCCAATTCACCGATCCCTTCTGTCTTACTACATCTTTCTGTATAAGCCTCTTAATTCTCTGCCCAATTGAGTTAGCTGAAGAAATTCTTCAGGTGTTGCACTAAGCACATGATCCCGGATGACCGATGAGGTCTTATTAAGCGTAAAATGTTTTTCAACAAACTGTGCCCCCCGGCTGACGGCCAGCAAACATGCCGCAATCCCGTGACAATGATCACTGTAGCCCCGGCAATATGGGGAGAAATAACCACTCTCCCTTGTTTGTGCAACGCGATCAAAGCTGACTTAAGCCGGTTTCCTGTCACTTCAAAGACTCTATTTTGTTTCTGAAATCAAGTTCCACCAAATCCGCCTTTTGACAGAGCTGTCCCCAGGTCAAATCATCAACATAGATGCCTTCCTGCCGAGACTTCTCGGCATGCCGCTGTTCCGGTTCACCGGGAACAAGGATCTCGGAGATCCCTTTTGCTAACCTGGAAGACTTCACATGCCGGCACAAGGAGTCCACCTTCTTTCGAAATTGAGTTAACGGTGTGAAAGCCTCGATGCGTAACGCCAAGAACCAGCAGGCATTCCCATGACGGGTGGCCTGGGCGTTGGAACATTGGGCGCCAGAAAGAGCGCCGCTCAAGGCATCAATGGCCAAGGATAAGGCAAATCCCTTATGCGCCGAAATCCCACCCAAAGGCAAGATGGCGCCGCGAGGGTCATGATAAAATTGTTTGGGATCCAGAGCTGAATTCCCCTCGGAATCAATGATCCAGCCTTCCGGGAGACTCTCCTTCTGATGCAATTTCATTTTCAAAGTTCCTTCCGCAACCATGCTGGTAGACATGTCCAAGAGAAACTCACCTTGCCCGTCCCTGGGAAAAGCGATGGAAATCGGATTCGTCGGCAAGCGACGGTCGATGCCGCCAAAGGGTGCCACCACGTGGCTGGTCCCATGCAAATTGGCCATGCCCATCCCCACCATACCCTGTGCTACCGCTAAAGACGTATACGCACCCAAACGGCCGATGTGATTGCAATTCCGCACCGTTACGCAGGCTACGACTTGAGTCAGGGCTTTCTTCATAGCCAGCTCCATGGCAAAACGCGCGATGGGCTGACCGAACCCCCAATGACCGTTGACAACTGCAGAAGAAGGAGTTTCCAACTCCACTGCAATGGACGCACCAGGAACTATCTCGCCCTTTTGAATCTTCTCAATGTACCAGGGGGCCCGCAGAACCCCGTGCGAATCATGCCCCAGCAGATTCGACATCACCAAGTGGCTGCTGACTTCCTGCGCCTCCTGTTCAAACGCTCCATAATTTCTGAAAAGCTCAATAAGATTTTTTTCCAACGTATCCGGGGCTATCCGTATCATATGGCACCTTTCGTTCTGGGCCGCGCAATGACCAACAAACTGTCTGTCTGCCGCCGTTGGGCAAAGATCTTCCGGTAAATACGGTCAGGAAAATTCCAGACATCAATTGTCCCCTTGGAGGTTTGCACTTGGGGACGTTTCAAAAAAATCCAGCGCAAATGGTTGGACAGTCCATAAATTTGTACCGGGACAATCTGCCCATCCCAGCCGCACCGTTCCAAAGCCATCTGCAGCGTTTCCGGTGAGAAATAATTCAAATGCGGGAGTTGATAGAAAAAATCTTCATACCTTGAAGAATGATAAATGGTCAAAAGAGGATCCCAAAGATTAGGCAAAAGCATTAACAGAATTCCTGAATCGGAAATCAACTCCCTTAACTTCTTTAAATCCGCTAAGGGATCATGTAAATGTTCCAAAACAAACCACATACAGATGACATCAAAAGGATCCATCCCCCCTTGTCCAGACCCGCGTCGCCCGATCAGATTCTGGTGTCCCTCTGCAACCCCATGTCCAGCGCAAGCCCCAGCGCCGTGACGAGACACGGAAAGATTTCCAATAGGCTCCTGCAGAACCTCAATGCCCAGTTTTTGGCGGACATAAGCGGCAAATGTAGAATCCAGCTCCAAGGCGGTACATTTCCTGACATGGGGCTGAACCAGGAATAAGAAGCTGCCCGAGCCACAACCTATTTCCAAAAGAGAAATCTTCTTGCTCAAATAAGGCTTAACAAGGGCAAAACGGTGCCTGGCCTGTCCCATTCTTGACCGGAAGGTATCTTCCGGATCATGTATCTGCAGTCCCAGTCTTTCCCGGGGGACATTCCGGTAGTCACCCTTCTGATAGAAATCAACGGTTTCCTGCTGGCCCATCCTTGGCCATAGAAAGACAAAACCACAGCCCTGACAGGACATAACATCGCGCAGAACCCCATAACGCAGACGATTACGAATCCGTTTCTGTTTGTCTCCCAGGCAAAGCGGACATACCGCTTTTTCTTCTTGAGAATTGTTCGCCGAGCTCTTCACATCAACGCTACTGTTCATCGGGAACCCCCAAGGATAAGCGCACTTCATCAGTCACCGAAGAACCAGGACTGTCGTCCCTCTGCGAAATGCCGACCCGGCGTTGGGTTTGATGGGAAATCTTCACCGCCTCTAAGACTTCCTGGATTCTGACCCCATCCCAAAACGTGGAGCCATCACGATAGGGGGTATGGACAAAACGTTGCGATTGGATGCATTCAACTAAATGTTCGGCCAACCGAACCAAAGAAGTGCGCCATGGATTCAATCCTACAACCGGTTCTTTCCGCAAAGAATCAGGCTCAGAAAGATCATGCGAACAACCGTCCTTTACCAAAAACAATTTCTCAAACCCTCTTAGAACCAGAGAACCTTCAGAGCCCGTAATCCGCATATCCAATGCAGGCTCATCCGGATCAACGCAGGAGGTCACGATCACCGCTGTCAGGCCGGAACAAAATTCCAAGTCCATAGAAACATACTCATCCGACGTGACTGCCCGCATCTTATGGGTGCTTGGATCCATCCTTTCTCTCGTGAACGTTGCCAAATGTCCCTGGACTGACCGAATCTCACCAAACCACCACCGCAATAAATCAACAAAATGAGAACCTAATGCCAGCAGCTGTCCTCCACCAGCCTTCTCATCAGACCACCAGTCCCAAGGCAAGGATGGATCACAACGCACCGCGGTAAAATAAGCCAATTGCACATACCTCAGGTTTCCCACGATGCTGTTGCCCAACAGTTTCTTGATCTTTTGACAATTGGGATGAAAACGCATCTGGTGATTGATCACCGCCATCGTGCCGGAACCCTGCGATAATTGAAATATCTGACGGGCTTCCTCCACATTCAAGGCCATGGGTTTTTCACACAGGATATGTTTCCCGGCCTGCAACGCTTGCCCAACCATCCGGCTGTGCAGAAAGGGAGGCACCTCGATACAGACCAAATCGATCTCCGGACAATTCAGCATCTGCTCCAGAGAGGAGAAAAGATATTTGACCTTGTACTGTTCAGCAATTTTCTTCATTTTCTCTGGAGTTCTGCTCGCCAATGCCAAGACATTCATCCCCTCAGCCACAGAAAAACAAGGAAGAGTCACCCTGCTCCCAAATCCGCTACCGATGATACCCACTTGTACAGGATGAGGTCTCATCGCAATCGCCCCGTCTTTTCCAGAATCAGAAAATTCCTCGATATCTGCCTGTTGAGCACTTTTCCAGCCTCCTCCCATGTCATCACAGGACTAATGGTGTTCCGCGGGTATTTCTTCAATAAGATCTCAGCCACAGCCATATCAATCTCCGCATCAATATTAATTGACCTTTCCGCCGGCATAATATAAGGCCGACTGTCGGAGGTGCCGTAACGGGAGCCTCTCTTCAAGAGATCACGCTTCATAGCATAAATGGCCCCATTTCGGATGTAGGCGTCCGGCTTCAAGGCCTGACGGTGCGTCTCAGGAATTTCGGGCAAACAGAAATCGACGATCTGATCATCCATAATTTTTTTGATGCGGATGGGATGATGATCTTCCAGCTTCGTCACGCCAATGACCGAATCCACCGCCGTCGTCATCAATTTTTCCAAGGCCGCGTCAATGTCTGCCGACGTTTTCATGGGGTTCGTGCAAAGCAACTCGACCACGTAATCATAAGGAACGCCTTCTTCCTCTTCCGCCCAAGCCAAGGCGTGCTGATCAGCGGCCAAGGCCGTGGCTGAATCCGTGGCCAGTTCGGCAGGCCGGACAAACGGTGCCTGCGCTCCATACTGAATGGCGGTCCTGCGGATTTCCTCGCTATCCGAAGAAACAATCAACCGGCTAATCCACCGACTCCTTAAAGCCTCGCAGATCGTATAAGCGATCAAAGGCTTCCCCAAGAGAGGACGAATATTTTTTTTAATCACGGATTTTGATCCTCCCCGCGCCAGGATGATCCCTAGGACACGCGGATTAGAGGAAGACCCAAACTTTTCTTGTTCGGCCAACATCTCACCCCTCCAGCATATCAAGCGTCAATAAGGTATCCTCAGGGATATCCCATTTAGCCCTTTTGCCCAACACATCATTGATGCTGGAAACCGGCAGTCCGGTCCCGGGGTTTTTAAAATCCAGCATAGATTCCTCAATCCGGGAACCCCCTTTTATGATTCGGGCGGAAACGATCGAAACATGATATTTATTGCGGGTTACTTGTTCTCTTTCACTGACCCATTTCTCGCCGCTCCCCAGGATTTGCTCGACTTGGCGGATCTGGAGGGCCATCCCCTTCAATTCCGCCGGTTCCAGTGACAACTTGTGGTCGAATCCCACCATCGTTTTATCCAAAGTGACATGACGCTCCACTACCTTGGCCCCGCGCGCCACGGCCAGCAAAGTTGGCCAAGCGCCGATCTCATGGCCGGAATACCCCACCGTGACACCATATCGTTCTCGAAGTGTATCTATAATTTTTAAATTGGATTCTTCCGGGGCCTGAGGATAAGAAGACACGCAGTGCAATAAAACTAAAGGCGCTCCCCAGCTCTTTAATATGTCCACGGCCCGATCCAATTCTTTCAACACACACATGCCGGTGGAAAGAATCACCGGCTTCGCGATCTTAGCCAGTTTCTTCAAAAGAGGCAGATTGGTCACACTGTGACTTGCCGTCTTGTAGCCGCAGACATCCAAGGTTTCCAGAAAATCAACGGAAGGGATATCGAATGCCGTGCATAGGAAAATCATGCCCCGGGATCGGGCATGGTTAATAATCTGACGGTACTGCCGAGCATCAAACTCCAGATGATTGCGGATGTCCCGATATGTCCTGCCGAATTCCGGGAAGCGTGGATCCGGCGCATCCAGAACGTCCTTGATGGCCAGCCCAGCAACATTCCTCTTTTGGAATTTCACGCAATCCACCCCCGCCTCCTGACAGGCGTCAATCAGGCGCTGGGCCAATTCCACACTCCCGTTGTGATTCAAGCCGATTTCACCAATGATAAAGCACGGATGAGATTCTCCAATCCGTCTTTTTTCCAATAGAATATCCTGCATAATATATTCTCCTGTCCATAAAAACGTTTTTATGGCAAAAACTGTTTCTTTTCACTCAGACTCAACTCTTTTTCCAGAAAAAATCGGGCGATTTCCTGGAAATAAGGATCGCTGACCTTGATCGTGTATTGTTGATTGGCGATATTCAAAAGCTCGACCTGATCACCCAGCAACATACCCTTGCGGATAAAACGGCTCGAGGTGATGCATCCTAATCCAATCAATCCCTCATAAACCGGATTCTTTTCGCTGCGCGGTTTCAGATTCTCACCGATCATTTGATAGCCGCGCTCTCCACAAAACCAAAAAAGCCGAAAATTTTTAAAGGCCGCGATTGTGCTATCCGACCCCGTATACACATACTGCTCAATCAGAGCATTGAAGAACCCGTCAGGCCGGAAGGGGAACAAATAATTCACAAACAACACGGCATCCGTAATCGGATTCTGTTTTTCATATTCAGTCAGGGCAAAATTCAACGTGTTCTCCACACTCTTGCCCCGTGCCAGGAATTTTTCTTCCCGCTTTATGGCCTTAACGCCCTCTTTTTGAGCAAAGAGAAGAACACTATCGCGTTCACTGATCACGATAACATCCTTAATGTAGGAACACTGGCGCAACTGCTGGATCGTCCGTAACAACAGATTCGTTCTGTCTACACACTTGATCTCTCCAATAAGGGGCACAAAAGCTATAATATTCAACTGTCCGGGTTTGAAACTGGCCGGGAGATCACCGCTGAAGTCCATATGGAGATTCTCCATAATCCTGACCGTCTGTTCGTACCGCTCTTTTTTATTGCTATGGTGGATCCCATGGTAATGGAACACCTCTGCTTCGGGCTCGTAAACAATCTGATACCCCTCATTGATGACTGTCTGGGCCCAAACACGATCTTCAATGTTCGTTACTTCTTCATCAAAAGGAAGTCTTTCCCACAATGCCCGTGGAATCATACTGTTGGCATTATGAAAGAATGTGTCCTTGTGCTGAATCCTTTTATCCAACCCAAAAGTGATCAGGAGGTCTCTCTTGTCGATACCCGAAGAATAGCGCAGGGGGATCTGCCGGCCATAAACCCCCGCAATGTTCCCTTCGTTGGCGGAAAAATTCCGTAACAAATTTTCCAGCCATTTTTCATGTTTAGGGATACAGTGCGCCGACAGACAGACCGCATATTCACCGTGGGACACCCGGATACCGTTGTTCAAAGCCTGCCCGGGATAATATTTCTCGATTTCCACTATTTTAACTGGAAATGTCCTGGCCAGAGCCAGGGTATTATCCGTGCTTTTATTATCAACGACCACCACTTCGACATCCTGAACCGTCTGAGAAAAAACCATGCGCAGGCAATGTACAATCCATTGCTCCTCGTTCCTCGTCCGGATGATCACGGACACCCTTGGAAATTTCTTGGGATAGTTCATTTAACGACCCCTCCTTCAGCCCGGCACGGCAAGGCCCCGGACAACAAACATTCCGCTAACTGCATGCTCACCAGCGCCTCCCTCAAAGTAGCACCGGGAAAACCGATCTTCTTCTTGTCCAAGCAGGCATCTATAAACATCCTATTCTGAGCGAAAAGACCTGGCTTAAAATCCCGATCCTCCTGACTGATCGGCAGAGCTTGCTGGGTCCCATCAGAAAAAGTGACCCGGCCTTCTTCCATAGGTTCAATGTCAAGGCGCCATCCGTCCCCAAACAGTCTGACGGCCCAATTCCCAGGAGAATTCCAATTCGACAGATAATGACCAATCGCCCCCTGTTCAAATCGAATAAGGGCGTGCAGGCAATCCGGATGCAGCGGTTCCTTCCAAGTCTGCTGCATAACATGAAATTCCTTGATATGCCCTCCCAAAAAGGAGAGCATATCCAAACAATGAATGCCGTTGTTGAAGATCCATCGGCGCAAAACTTCCTGGGGGAACTTTTTCTTGGCCTTGATTTCCTCAAACCGTTCAGGAGCCTCGACCACCAAAGACATCAACGGGGACCGCTGACGGATCATCCGGATACCCTCCATAACCGTACTGGAAAAACGTCTCTGCAGTCCCACCATATGGATCACGCCCTTGAATTCGGCGATCTGAAGAAGTTCTTCGGTTTCTTCCACGGATAAACCCGGCGGTTTTTCAATCAATGAGGGGATGCCTCTGACCAAACATGATCTCGCCACAGTAAAATTGTCCATGACACTCACACAGATAAAAACCGCATCCAAGGCCTCCTGATCCAGCATTTCTAAAAAGCTGGAATAGTTCCGCGGAATATTATACTTTCGGCAGACGGCATTCCTTCTTTCTTCGCTCCATTGATTGGCTAAGGCCACCACCTCCACATCATTCATCTTGAGCAGGACATCAAGATGAAAACAGGCCATCCGCCCTGCCCCGATGATCCCCACACGGCATTTTGTCTTCATCAATTGCTTCTCCTTAAAGTGTTGCTGTTACCTAAGTAAACTGGTATTCTGTCTGAAAAATTTCTTGATGCAACGGCAATTCAACCGGCTGATTACCATGGCCTTCCGATTGATGGATGGCAATGGAAACCATAAGACTCCGTAACCCGTCAACGCCACTACAGCTGACGGGTCCTGTGGAAAACAACTCCTCTATCGCCCTACGGCTGCAGTCAATCATATCAATATCGCTTCCGGTAAAAGCAATAGGGATTAAAGGCGGCCGGCGCGTGAAAGGCTGGTCGCGGTCCTTGGGGTTGCGGGCAAAAATTTCCCACTTGCTGTATTTCTCATCAATAAGGACTCGACCAATAGACCCCATGATCTCAATAAAAGAGGGGACCCCGTAATCTTCGCACATATCAAAAAATATCCGGACGCCTCCTTCCAGCCAGACAAGGCCGTAGGCGCCCGGATCGCGGTACTGCGGGCCCCGGGGATTGGGAGTTCCTGTTCTATCGAGGTAACCCAAGACTCTCACCGGCTCTTTATCCGTCAGAAACCGCACCAAATCCCAGAAATGCCCGCCATTTGAGGCCAGTTGTCCTCCCGCCATCTCAAAGGTGATATGACGGATTTCCCCAATAACCCCATCTTCAAGCTGGGCCTTGAGCCGCGCATAGGCAGGAACCCACCGGCGCAGATGATTGATCGCCAAGCGAACACCTTTTCCCCTGCAAGTTTCTGTCATCCTTTGGGCATCTAATAGCGAGGTTGCCATCGGCTTCTCGCATAAAATTCTTGGGACACCGCACTCGGCCGCGGCCATCGTAATCATGGCATGCGATGGGCCGTTGGATGCGATAATCAAAAGATCTAATTTTTCACTCTGGAGCAAATCTTTCCACTGAACATAACTTCGGCGCGGCGCGTACTGCTGGTTAACCTGATTAATCACCTCAGGCCTCAAATCACACACGGCCGTCAATTCCACATTTTTCAACGTTTTTAGGGCCTCACAGTGACGACGGCCCATGCCTCCCAATCCTATGACACCGACTTTTTTAAACTCTTCAAACATGCCCATTCCTTCGCTCTTGTTCTTTATAAGCCTCCTGAGGAACAGTCATTCTCAACGGCTTGCCGGTAAGAAAATTCAACACTTCTTGGACAGCGCCCATTTCCATCGCCCTTTTACAGTCAACAGATGCGGCGGCCATGTGTGAGGTCAACAAACAATTATCCAGTTGCGCCAGCGGCCCATCGTAGGGTTCTTTCTCAAAAACATCCAGGGCGGCGCCGGCGATTTTGCATGATTGCAGCGCTTCAAAAAGATCTTCTTCACAAATAATGCCTCCTCGCGAAGTATTAACAAGCAAAGCCTCCGGCTTCATCATGCCCAATTCCTTACAGGTTATAAAATATCTTGTTGCTTGCGTAAGTGGAAGATGCAGGGAAATAATATCGGATTCTCTCAATAACTTTTCCTTATCAACCCACTGAAAATTACGCTCATCTGCCGATATATCACTTTGCCTAAGATCGAAGCCCAAAACCCTGGTGCCGAATCCTTGAAGATATTTAACAACTAACTTCCCTATGGAACCGACTCCCATCAATCCCACGGTACAATCTGCCAATCGTCGGCCAACCTGTCTTTTCCATACGCCCTTATGAAGATCCTGATTGGCTTGAGGGATATGCCGTAACAAAGCGAGCATGCATCCAACAACAAATTCCGCTACAGCCGGCGCGGGCGCGTGAGGCGTATAAGTCACTTGAATCCCCTTTTCTTTGGCCGCCAATAAATCAATATTGTCCAGCCCAATCCCTGCGCGAGCAATCAACCGTAAATAAGGGGCTGCATCTATGACCTTCCTGGTGACAGGGCTTGTCCCTGCCAGCAAAATACCAAAATCTTTAATAAGCTCGATGGTTTCATTTTCTGTAGGACGCCTGCCCAGCGGATTTATCGTATAATCCACTTTATTTTTCTTTAGTAATTCAATCGGGGAGTCATCGTAATCACCGAAGGGGACGGTGGTAATAAGGACCCTTTTCCCCTGTGATCTGGTGGGGATATAACCGGGCGCCTCTGTTTTTCCCAAATCAGCTTCTTGGCTGGCTAACCGTATATAATCCCGAGGGAACTTCTTCAACAAAATCTCCGCCATATAAAAATCGTTTATAGCGTCGATATTAACCGTTCGTTCCTCGGGCATGATATAGGGGCGGCTATTTTCTGAACCGATCCTCGTATGAATGCAATCCCTCCTACAGGCATATATGGACCCATTACGAATGTAGGCATCGGGCTTAAGCGCCTGCCGATGAGAACCTGGAATTTCTTTCAAGCAAAAATCGACAATCCGGTCATCAACAATTTTCTTGATGCGAACGGGATGGTGGTCCTGTAGTTTGGCCACTCCAATAACTGAATCTGCCCCAGTCTGGACCAATTTCTCAATGCACTGGTCAATGTCTTCGCTTGTCTTCATAGGATTGGTGCACAACATCTCAACGATGTAATCATAGCGTTTCCCCTCATTTTTTTCGGCCCATTCAACGGCATGCTCCAGGGCGTCGTTAGATGACGCCGTGTCCGTCGCCAGATGAGCCGGCCTCAGAAACGGAGCCTCGGCCCCGTATTGAATCGCTACCTTTTGGATTTCCAAGTCATCAGTAGAAACAATCAGTCGACTTAATTTTTTGCTTCGCAAGGCCTCACAAATCGTGTAAGCGATCAAAGGATGCCCGTCAAGCAAACGGATGTTCTTTCCGGGAATCGCCTTTGATCCGCCACGGGCCAAAATTATCCCGATAATCCGTGGACTGAATTGTTCTTTGTTTGTTTTCACTTCAAAATATTATTTTGACACGTTTAATGATTGCCGGATTCTTTGCATGGGGGAAACGTCCAGATTACCCCCATATTCCGGGAAAATATATTTTTCCAAATAAGCCATAAAATCCCGCTCTGGCAAACTTAACCAGTAATTCATCGTGTCCTTTAATTCCAGCCCATTATGCGCAACAATCCTGGGAAACTTTTCAAAAAAAGAATTACGATAGGCGTTGCTTGCGTCATAATAAAAAGCGCGCTTCCCGGCCACCAGGGCTTCCACCGTCGGGCTCGCAAAGGCCATGGAAACCACAAGATGAGCATAGGACACGATAGCATTAGATGAAAAACGAGGGTTTAGAACAATCGCCCTCGGGTGTTTTTTCAAATTTTCATAAACCTCGGCAATATCCGTACCTTCCAACCCCATATACTCTTCGTAATTCAAATTCTTGTGTTTTAGAAGAATTCTTAAATCTGGGTAGTGCGGATCGTTGAGCATATTAACAAAAGCCTGAAGAAAATCCCGATGCGTTTTCTCCCCGTTGATTGCCTGCAAACTGTTTGTCGTTGTAAAAACGGCCAAGATAATCCCTGCAGGATTACTGCCCCACCGGTCCAAGATAATCTTATCCATCAATGCCGTTTTTTTGATTTCACGGTACCAAATCGGACCGTAAGCCTCAAAAAAGCGGGACCGATTATGGTGTTTCTGAGCCAGCTGAATCAATTGCCGCCCCCAATGGATTTCCCCATCGAATTTCATATAATCCCTTAAAGCCTCACGGCCGGAAAGCTTGCCATTATTTTCATACATCTGGATTTTGCTGTTACTGTGGTCAAAATACCAGCTCTGGCAGCCGATTGTTCCAAGAAGGATATTACGGAAAATATGCCGATACTGAATATCATGGCAGGCGAAATAGGCCATTGGAAAGTAATGACAGATAAAATTCTGCCACATGAAATAATCCATCCATGCATGAACCACCACTTTCATCAAATTTATCGGTGTTGACAGAGATTGCAGAAAAAGCGCGCCTAACCTTTTGAAATTCTGAAGAATTAATATCCTGAGAATAAAATCCACAGAAACTTCCCTAAACGCAGCCTTATAATACTGCCGGGAAAGCGTATATTTCCGATGACTGATCTCGTTTTCGTAATCCTTGTTCAACTGATTTTCAGCAACAAAAAGCGTATTGCCAGGATGGAATCTTTCTCCATCCAGAAGCCAATCGGCCTCATGAGTGGCTTGCCCGCGCAAGCCCCAATCATTGTTATATAACCGTATCGCCAGCTGCATCGATTTGGGGGCACTTTTATGGAAGTTTATTTTCCGTATACGCGATAAAATCCAGGGGACTGTCCCGAGGAGCCCCGCTAAAAATAAAAATTTCTTCCCAATTTTCTCGAGTTGGCCCGAAAAGGACACCCCAAAACTATCATTCACCTTTTCCGGCAACGTTGTCTTGACGCCGGCCAGACGCATATATTGATCCATCTGTTGCCATTGGGAGGAAATTGACAATTGGATCGGCCGCCCCAGACTTTGTAAACTTTGGGCGGCATTAACGACCCTGAAATAATCCGCCAGCCACAGAACCAATTGTTTTTTAAATGCCATACAAACATCGGGATCACCGTACAAAGATTCCAGTGGCTTTAACGGAATACGCTCATTTTCCAGCAACCAAGAATAAACCTTCTCAACGTTCTCTATGGCCTGGTCTTCCGCCGTGTATCTTTGACAAAAAGAAAAAATATGCCATGTGAATCTCCGGATATTATCGGCGCCTGCCAATCGGCGAAACCAAAAACTCTTTATTCCGGCAGGAGGAATGTTTATGACGACAATCAATGTCCCCGCCGCGTATATATGGCTCCGCAAGCGCAAATAATCCACAAAAGAGGCCAGTTCATCCACCAAAACAATCCTCTGGTAACCGGATTCCATATCTTTTGTTGATAGAATTCTAAAAGACTCGTTTTGCATTGCCTTCCTATAAGACTGTGTTTATCATCGGCTCATCGTGAAATTCCACCAGAATCCGCTTCATAATCTTGCCGAAAGGTGTTTGCTTAAGATGGAGATTATCCCAAAAATCCTCTGTTGTTAAATCCATTGCCTCGGGCGATGAAAAATCATAGCAGGGGTATCCGAAAGCATTCATAGCTGAAGGAATGGTCTTCCGGAATTTCTCAAAAAATCCCGCCTGCGGCTGCACACTGGTCAAGGCCGAATAAAAATCTCCCCGAAAAGGCAGCAACACGCCCACGACTTTTATGTTTTTAGTACGACAAAATTCCAATAAACCCTTGAAATTGTTCAGGGCGTTAGGATCAATATCAGCTGCGGCCGTGAACCGATACTGATCCCTGGCAAGCCACTGCCTCCATTCGGAAATTTCCCTGACATTATCTGCCTTATGGGAATCCGGATAATGAAAACTGCCATCGGATCGAAATCCCCCCTGCGCCATCCGGGCGTTTAATCCTATTCCGGTCTCTTGCGGGGCGGGAAACAAATATTCAAACCATGATCCTTTGTCGGCAATGAACATGTCATAACTTTTCGTCCTTTGAGCAACGAACTGATACGCGGCGTAGAACCCGGCCAATACAGGGATGCGCTCCAGGGAACTTTTCATCCGGCTTTTCCAGTCCTGTCGGTTGGCCGGATAATTAGGGTTAAACAACCACGAATCGATTCCCAGGACAATCCCCCCGGGCATTGCTTCCCGGTCCAGTGATTTTAAGATTTTCAACATCCCAGCGATCTCGCGGCTTGTGGAAGCATCGACCCCGGCATTATAAAACTTCGCACCAGCGATATGTTTTTGTTCCATGGGCATAATGCGCGAGGTCCCCAATGCGATTATCTCGGGCTTGCTGGATTGAACGCCATAAATTTTATAAATGTCCCCCACATTGAAATATCGCGGGGAATAATATAATTCCTCATTCAATTGCTGCCGCCTGACAACATCCTCATAAGGCAGCGTCTCTCCCAACCTCAAGAAAACAAATTCAAAAACGCTGACACACAACATGAACAATGCAACGGTCACTAACCCAAAGATTTTAACGTTCCGGACCTCAGAATCGGAAATAGATAAACGGCGCATATTTCTTAACTCCCAGAAAAATAAGCAAATTTACCATAACCCCATAATAAAATTGTTGGGATAACCCGCGATTTGTGTTTATCGATATTGCCGGAGCAAACCCGGGACTTTTTGCCAGCAATGCTACGGCCGCAATAAGAGAAAGTATTTCAATCGCTGAATATGCTTGAAATAGAATGCTTAAATCAACCGGACCTGTCAGATGGGTCAGAATATAAACAGCGTCTTTCATAGAATCCGCCCGGAAGAAGACAAAAGATAACGCGATCATGTTAAAAGTAACAAAGATGCGCCATTTCCTGACCCATCCAGCCGGCACACGCGATCGTTCCCACAGTTCATTTCTCTTTTTTAACGTTAAAATAGATGTCCCCATATAAGCGCCGTGGATCAAACCAAAAATGACAAACCCCCACGCCGGCCCATGCCAGAGCCCGCATATCGCGAAAGTGATGAGTACGGCCCCGACAACTCCCCATGCCCCAAAATTGCGGAACTGGCTTAACAAAGGAGTGAATAAATAATCCCGCAGCCATGCTGAAAACGTTATGTGCCACTTTCGCCAGAATTCCTGGATATTCGTGGCCAAATAAGGGGCCTGAAAATTCTCGCTTAATTCGATCCCGAATATTTTCCCCAGGCCGCGGGCAATATCGGTATATCCAGAGAAATCAAAATAGATCTGAAAAGTAAAAATGTAAGACGCCAACACCAAAACCAGGCCCGAAAAATTTACAACATCGGAGAAAATCTCATTAACAAAAAAAGCCAAACGGTCAGCAACAACCATTTTCTTCACCAGACCAACGATTATCAGCTGGACCCCCTCTGCTATTTTATTGTAATTAAAAACATAGCCCCTTTTAAGCTGGGGGATGAGCTGGCTGGCCCGCTCAATAGGCCCCTGCAACAACTTGGGGAAGAAGCTCAAATATAACAAAAAATATCCCAAATGTTTTTCCGGCTGGATTTTCTCCAGATAAATATCAAACAAATAAGCAAGGGATTGGAAGATATAAAAAGAAATTCCTATAGGCATAATGACATGTATGGGGCTCAAAGGTTCTTTCAAGAAATAATTCACATTCATGACAATGAACTCAGCGTATTTGAAATATACCAACGTGGCAACATGCAGAAAGATCGCCCCCCATAAATAATATATTCTCCGTGATGAGCGCACCGATCTCATCGTGATACCAAAGAAAAAACTTACTAACGAAACAGAAAATAATAACAGCGCGCTCTTAACACCAAAAAAACTATAAAAGAAATAGGAAGCCGTCAAAAGCACGGTCCGCTTCCACTTGCCAGGAGCGGCTAAAAAGACAAAGAAAGCAGTAATGGCAAAGACAAAATATCCAAATGTATTAAAAAGCATATATTTTAAGACCTCGCTGACATTATCGGCACATTGACTCCGTTGATTTGATTCGATACAAGATATTTGGCCATAGCCGCGATTTCACAAGGTTTCAACAGCTCTTTGCCCGGCAAAGAATCCTTGATTAAAGCGATATAATGCTCCGGGAGTTCGGACAAGAACGCTGTTTCCGTCATGTGCGGTGATATCGCGTTAACATGGATGCCTGTTTTAGTCAGTTCAGCGGCTAGCGCATTGTGAAAACCCCAAAGCGCGTACTTTGCCATGACATAGGGGATCACTTGAGCTGGCGGGTCCCCCAGTGTTACAGATGACAAAATATTAATAATGTGACCTTTCTTTCTCTTTTTCATGGACCAGGAAAGCGCCTGCGTCAGCTTAAATGCCGAGCGCACGCCAACATCAATGACTTCCTGGATTTTTTCCCAATCCGTAGCATAAAATTTTTCTAAAATTATTTTTGAGAATGCATTGTTGATAATGACATCGAATTCAATATCGCTGCACTTGGAAATTAAACCCAAAAGCCCATCCCGGGAAGAGAAATCACACCGCAGTCCTCTGGCGTTGGGGTAATCCTTTTGAAGACTACCAGCCTTAGATGCATTATGACAATACGTAAAATAAATAACAGTATCGCTATCAGCCGAGAATGATTTTATGATTTCGCTCCCAATCCCTCCTGATCCCCCCGAAAGAAAGATATTCATGTTTTCCCCACGATTTATAAAATTCCTACTTGAACCTTTGCTTTCGCGCAAACATATCCCCGCATAAGGTTCATGATATTTATCTTAAGCACAAACACCTTAACCGCCTCGCTAACCTGATCGACCCTTGCTTCTATTCTCAGGTAATCCCCCACATAATTGGGTTTTACAAAATCGATCTCAAGAGAATGAATAACGACATTCTTGTACGGCAACTCCATGCCGATAAAATTTGAAAGAAAACCCCCTAAAACCGCTCCGTGAACCACTTTCGCATGGAATCCCTTGGAAACCGCATATTTGTCATCCACATGCAAGGGATTCCGGTCACCGAACAGCTCGCTAAAAATCTCATGGATTTCATCGGTTATCCGATATTCTTTAGATATCGTCTGTCCCTGCCGAATTTTCGGGGATTCCACATTCATAATATTATCGCCTTATCAGATCCGGTGTTCTTCCGCTCTTTAAAAGTTTCTCTTCAACAGCATCGGCGAATTGCCCGACATTCTCATAAGTCATGATTTCCCTGGTGGTAAATTTGATATCAAATCTTTTCTCCACAGCAACGATAAGATTGATGTGGTTAAGAGAATCCCATCCCGCGATGTCCTTGGCTGTCATTTCCCTAAAGATCCTGATCTGATCATCATCAAAAACTTCACAAAAAATTTTATTCAATTCTTCTAGGACAGCTGCGTTTGCCATTCTTCCTCCTTCAATTCTTCGATCCAATTCTTTTGCGGCCGATAGTCACAAACAGCTAATTGCCAAAATATCTGCCCGGATGCATCAGTTCTTGTTTTTCTGAATCCAAACTGCTCATAAAAGTTTTCCACCATCCTGTTTTTGGCCGTGGGTATATATATGCCTTCAATAAATTCACAATTTTTACTCTTGGCATATTCCACGACTTTATTCATAGAAAATTGCTCGACCCCCCGAGACAAAACACGACAACTCATTAGCCACGCGTTGATAACAATCTTGATTCCCGAAACCCTCAATATAATGACCGAAATCAAGCCGCTATCCCCGTATTTATCCTTCAAAGTCACGTAGACGGGATAATACTCGCTGACATTATCCATAAAAGCTTCACATTCCTTCTCGTTATATCTGTAAGTTGTCAGATTAAATTGATTGCTTCGTTGCATCAGTTGGACAATTCTGGCCAGATGCAGACGATCAAAACGGGAAAATACAGCCTTCATTTTCAGGGATTGCAGATAATCATCAATGTTTGAAAACTGCACTCTGGCTTCCTCTCGCTGAAATTTTTGCCGGTAATAACCCGATCTCTGGGAGTCTTCTTGAGAAAAACCTAATGTCTCAAAAAAATTGAACTGATTTAAACAGGAAACGTAATCGGCGGGATCTTCCGGCACCTCCGGCACAGCGACCTCCGGCAAACAAGCTCTCACATGGTTGCGCTCAAACGGGGAATCGTCGATAAATACCATTGAATCCAAACCAATATTAAGTTGTTCCGCAATCCTGCGAATGTTATCCGCTTTATTGTCCCAATTGGCAATAAATAGGGTGATATCATCTTCTTTGAGAACCATCCCGGGATGTTTACGAAATGGCTCTATGGCATCTTCATGATTATTTTTGCTGCAAACCGTCACAATAATGCCCTTATTTTTTAACTCCAGAAGATATTTCTGAAACAGAAAAAATGCTTCACCTATCCCCTCCCTGCCAACCTCAATGTGCTCCAATCCATCTTCTCCGATAATCCCGCCCCAAAGCGTGTTGTCCAGATCCAAAACCAAACATTTTCTCAGCCGCCCCAACCCAGCCAAGATGATGTTCGTGATGTTATCAACAACGTATAACAGACACTTCGGATCACAGAGCAATTTTCCATAAATCCACAACTTTTCGTCATACCAGTTTTTTCTCCCATGAAATGAGGCCAAATATTCAACATCGTTAAGCAGGACATTAGGATGATCCGAAAGTTTGGAGACAATACAATTATTGATTTCCCTGATCACCCCCACAAGAGAGTCCTTTAATCTGCCGCCATAATTCCCAAATGGCCTTTCAAAGGGCAAGGCGTACAAATTTTGGATAATCCTGACCGTAGCCTTGCTGTTGATTCTCTCCCACCATCCACATATCCTGGCCACACATTCACCGACGATTTGATCAGCATCAAGGTGCGTATTTTGATAATAATGATCCCGGATCTTTTGTGTTGAGGTATACAAAACGACATAATCGGGCATAAATTTATATAAACCGGAATCATCGGTATATATCTCCTGATCAATCATATCGAAATCCGCTTCGTAAATATGGGCAAATATCTTATTACGATAAAGGTTCGCTTTTAGCATCTGGACGAACTGCTGGGTCGCGCTGTCCCCGAGCACGGCGATCTTGATTTCACAATAATTCTTAAGATTCTTCGTATTTTTTCGTGCTTCTTTTATAAGTTGCAAATAATCAAATTTTTCCATATTGATATTCCCTGTCGCGATTTTCGTTCCGGCACTGCGGTTTCTTATGAGACTCGCACCGCGCCAACTCCTCGACTAAATTGATTTTGTTTTTTGCCGCTACTCGATCATATTCAATATGTCCCACACAAATCAAAGCAACCCCATCGATGTATTCGGCCGGAACTTGATTCGCGCATAAAATCCGACAATTTTCAAAATTCCCTTCCTTAAGCACTATTTCAACCAAATAGACCAGATCCGACTTGCCTAATATATAAAACGTCCTTTCCCCATCAAAATACAATTCCTCAATAATCCTGGCGATCTGATCTTTGATCAAACCTATGGCATCAATGGTTTTAAGCATGTGTTTCTTAAACTTTTTTTCTCTCTCGGCAAGGCCTTCCGGGGTCAGAACATAAACGAATTTTCGTTTACCGAGTTGCTGAATATGGACGTGTCCCTTTGAGACAAGCCTTTTCAGCAAAAGGTTAATCATGCCCAAGGAGAGATTCATCAAATTCGAAAAATCCCTTTGATTGGCCCCTTTTTCGGAGCCAATGATGTTAATAAGCTCGAATTCTTTCTGTTCCATTATTTCTCCCGACATACGCTGTCGAGGTTAACAATTGTTAAAGATATAAAATTGGTATGGGATTTGCGCCTTGTTTGCGCCCCTGAGGAAATTATGATAATACCCTCTCTTGAATCTCCATATTAATCGCAACACATGAGTGATGTATTTAAGGCGTCCCAGACCGGCAAACGCATCAAAACCCTTATACCGTTTGTAAATTGGCACGGAAAATGTTTTCTCTTTCAATACTCCTGCGCACATCAGGAATTCTCCGTCGATATGCATCCAGGGTGATAAAAACTGGAAGGGAATCTTTCGCAAGAATTCGGTTTTATACATAACCAAACCGCTGTGCCATTCTTTCTCAGGCAGACCCAAAAGAACACTTTCACAAAAACTCAAGAATTTAATGATCGAATACGTTATAAAAGGCGTTTCCTCCTTATCCGGATATACCCTTTTACTGCGATGTCCATTCACTATCGCGAAATCTTTTTCTAAATAAGGAATAAACTGCTTAAGCATTATCGGCGGATATTGCCCATCTCCATGAAGCACAATGACATGTTTGACATTCGCGGATAAAGAAGCGATATACAATGCCAATTTTTGCGATCCGGCAAAACCAATGTTTTCTTTGGGTTGAATAAGATTGATCCTGAAAGGATGTCTTTTTGCTTTGATTTCTTCCAGAACAATAGCGGAGGTCTTGTCACTGCTGCAATTGTCCACAACGAAACATTCAATCATGTCATGCAATTCTGCTGGAATTTCCCGGATAGTTTGGACCACCTTCTTGGCGCAATTGTAACAAGGCATGTAGATTAAAACAGGTTTCTGAAACTGCAATTGAGACTCTGCTTGTTCCCCTTGCGCTGGAAGAGAAGCCAGGCTTGTCCCTTCTGCCATCATTGCGGCTCTACCCATGCTTGATATCCCAGTTATAGGGTATGGAACTTTTTATGGGATCCATCCGTTCGATCTCGCCGGGATCGTGCGGGATCGTAGCGCAATTGGCAACCAGGGAAGTGACCTCCCCCACGCCCTTGAAGCCGTTCCACACCATTGGAGGGACGCTCACCAAAGAGTAATTCTCCGGCCCCAGGAAAAACTCCATGATTTCTCCTTTGGTAGAGGAAGTCGCCCGCTCATCATACAAAACGAATTTGATCTTTCCGTAAGGAACGGCGTAATTTAACGTCATTTTCTTGTGGATGTGCCAAGCTTTAATGGCACCGGGATGAACGCAGGAAAAATAAATTTCACCGAATTGCTGAAAATGCGGGTCAGTACTCTTGAGCATGTGCATGACTTTTCCACGCTCATCAAGGATCTGCCGCAAAGGAACAATCTTGACCCCTTCAATCATCTTATTTTCTCCTCGGTCATCATTTTGGAAAGCCCTTGTTTTAAAGAAAACCTCGGCCGCCAGGCCAATAAATCGTCGGCTTTACGAATATCGGCTATGGCTATCATAATCTCACGCTCCCGGTAGGACCGCGCGCCCCAATTAACGTTGATTTTTCTCCCCGCAACTTCCTGAAAAATCGACACAACTTCCCTAATAGTATGGCTTTGTCCTGACCCGATAAAAACTGTTTCATATGAAACGTCGGTGTCTTTGCCAAGGAATTCTATGGCTTTTTTATAGGCTTCAACCACATCTTCAATATAAAGAAAATCAATGGTTTGCTGGCCTGGAGATAGATCGATGGGGGAATCCTCTCTTAATCCCTTTTTGAGGATCGAAAAAATTTTGGGGCGGGGGTCATGCGGGCCGTAGGTATCAAATAATTTAAGCGTTATAGCTTTGATATGATGGGCGTTGACGTAATAGCACAAGATATCCTCAAGGGCCCTCTTGGTGGAAGAATAAAGATTGACCGGGTCATATTCCGTTTTGCAATTCCAATGCTCGGAAAATGATCCGGTATTAATGAATTTACGCACACCCGATGATGCCATGGCATCCAACAATTTGGTGGGGAAAAGGATATTAGATTCGACCAGGAGGGGCACCTGGGCACGGCTATGGCTGCCAAGAAAAAGTGTAGCGAGATGGATAATCATATCGGGTTTTTCTTGAGCCAGGATCTCATAAATATTGTCGGCAGCGGGATCTAAAGTATAAACCTTGATCTTGTCGAGAATGTCGGAAAGGGCACTGGTATCTGACCGCTCTCTTTTGACTATAGAAAATGCGTGATCAGTCGTTTGGCACAGGTCCCGAATCAAATTGGAACCGATAAAACCCGTTGCGCCCGTCATTAGAATTCGCATATCTTGCTTTCTAGACGTGTTCTCTGTACCATTCAATGGTTTCTTTCAGGCCCTTTTCAAGAGAATATCGGCCCTTCCACCCAAGGATCTCACAGGCTTTGCGGGAACAAAGATATTGATGCGGTATTTCGAATCTGGCCTGGTCAAGCACCCTGGGTTTAAGGTGCTTTTTGCCGATAATGCCCAGGATCTTTTCATGCAAATCAAGGACACTCATCGGTTCTTCATTGCTGAAATTAAATGCCTCGCCGGACAACTCCAATGCTTGCAATTTCTGGGCAAGCAGGATATACCCGTCGACGATATCCTTAACAAAAATATAATCCCGCGTGAATTTTCCGTTACTGCGGATGACGAATTGCTTATTGGACAAAGTACTGCGGATAGCATCCGGAACCAGTCTGGAAAAATGATAATCCCCCGGGCCGTAAATATTTCCACAACGCGTTATACACACAGGCAGCGTATAAGTTTTGTAATAGGTCTGGCACAATAAATCCGTACAGCTCTTGGAAACGTCATACGGGTGTTCCCCGCGCAGGGCCACATCTTCTTTATATGGTAAATTCTTGTGGGTCCCATACGCCTTATCGCTTGAAGCTACTACAATGGCCTCAACGCCCCCGTTTTCTCGCGAAGCTTCCAGAATATTCCAGGTCCCGTTTATGTTCGTCCGAAAAGTCCTGACAGGATTGCGCAAAGATTCTCCAACGATGGCTTCAGCAGCCAAATGAAAAATGATCTGCGGCCTGAATTGCAGGATGATCGTTTTCACTAATTTAAAATTCGCGACATCGCCTTTTATCGCCGTAATTCTTTTGCTATTTCCATTTAAGACGGATAATGGCCGGCCGAGGGTTTTGTCCAAACCGCAAATGTCGGCCCCATATTCCGATAAGGCATTCGTCAACCAAGACCCGAGAAAACCCTCATGCCCTGTTATAAGAACTTTTTTCTTGCGCCAAAACTTATCTTTTGCACTCATGCCCAGACCTTCCAGAAAGCCTTATTCTCGTCCCACAATTGATTAAGCCTGTTATATTCCCTGGGAGTATCCATGCAGTCCCAAAATCCGGCATGTCTATAAATACCGACTTGGCCGTCCTGGACGATTTTGGGGATAATGTCCCGTTCCATGTTGACATTCCCTTCATCATGAAAATATTTGTCCAGTACGGCTCGATTAAACACCATGAATCCACCGTTAATCAAGCCAACGCTGACATTAGGCTTTTCATTAAACTCTACAATGCGATTGCCGGCCAATTCTATTTCGCCAAACCGTCCCGAGGGATGAACTCCTGTTATTGTCCCCAGCAACCCGTTTTTCTTGTGCGCCTCCAGCAATGCGGAAATATTTATATCTGCCACGCCGTCCCCATACGTCAGGCTGAACATCTCACAGTCGGCCAAATGTTTGCGAATGCTGCGAACGCGCGTGCCTGTCTCGGCGTAATCTCCTGTCTCCACCAGCGTGACATTCCAGTTTTCCTCATCGGTTGAGTTGTGATATACAATTGAACTTTGTTTTCCCAGTGTCATGCTAAAATCAGACATTTTGGAATAATAATTCAGAAAGAACTCTTTTATGACCCATCCCTTATATCCCAAGCACAAAATAAAATCATTATAGCCATAATGGGCATATATTTTCATAATATGCCAAAGAATTGGCCGGCCGCCGATAGAAATCATGGGTTTGGGAAGGACTTCTGAGACATCTTTGATTCGTGAACCTTGACCGCCGCACAAAATTACGACTTTTATTTTTTCTTTGGGTGCCATAATAAAAAACTACCGCCGCTCGTCCAAAACTTCGTTGGGCATATTAAGTTAGTCTCGTTCAATTATTGAACAATAACGATATTGTATAGATTAAAGCAGAACTGTCAAGTGGAAACTGCAAGTGGAATCAGGGATGGAAAGGGAAACTAAAAATGAGAGGGGGCACGGCCTTTTGAGGAAAGACGCGAACCTGGACTTAGTGCATTCCCCATCCTGCGAGCATAAGAAATCCCCCCATACTATCCGACGCCTGGCAACAAATCACAATAACAAAAACGACTATCGCGCAGGACAATTTCGCCTTTTTGGTGAGTAATGGGTCGCTGGAAGATGTGCCCATCATAGACAAAGGAGTGGAATTCGCCGTTTTCGCCGCAGGGGTCCACTCGGGGAGGCAGATCGGATAAAAACTGCTGGTCAAATTCCCGGCCGGCGAATTCTCGGCCAAGATGCTGGGTATCAACGCAGGTAATGACAGCCTTAAATCCTAGATTAATAAAAGTGCGGGCGAGCTCCCGGGTATCGCGCTTCCAGAGGGGAAAAATTCCCTGCATGCCGATTTTCGCCAGATTTTCTTCCCGGTATTTTCGCAGATCCTCCAAAAAAATATCGCCGATAACAACCGAGGAAACACCCCTCTGGCGGTAAAACAAAAGCTTTTCCTTGAGCCTTGCCTCGTATTCTTCGTTTGAAGATTTCTGGGAGATGTAAATCTTTTCTACAGGAATGTCCAATGACCGGGACTGTTCTTCCAATAGCGACCGGCGCACCCCGTGCATGCTGATGCGGTCATACCCTTCGGTCACGGTGGTTAACAGCGCCGCGACCGCATACTGACCCGCCCCCAATATCGTATATAAGGCCATGGCGCTGTCCTTGCCGCCGCTCCAGGACATAATCACTTTCTCCATGGGAGACCTCAAATCCTATTTAAAATCAAAATTGTGAACAAAGTAAAAACCTCGGTCAACTCCCCGACAGCCCCCAAGGTATCGCCGGTCATGCCGCCTATTTTCCTGGCGATGAACTTCCCGGCCAGAACAACAAAAACGACCGTCATCAAAAAGATAAAAGCTCCCCACGCCCCGCTCAAGGCAACCGCAAAGATCAGGCTTATCAGCGTTGCCGTGAAAAATATCTTATTATTCATCCCGTCAAAAAACACCTTGGCCTTGCCGTCCTCGCGCGCGTAAGGAAAAAACTCCAGATTCCACGCGAAGGAATACCGCCCAAGAACACACATCAAGATCAACGCAGGCCCTTTCCCATCCGATCCTAAAGAAGATAAAAGGGCGAGTTTCAATA
>MHGQ01000033.1 GCA_001805645.1 Omnitrophica WOR_2 bacterium RIFCSPHIGHO2_02_FULL_50_17
GAAACTCTATCGGTATTGAGATAATGCCTGAGTATGTAGAAATGGCCAAAGCAAGGTTAAAACCTGTAGGAGACTATATTTAGTAACCTTTGAGTTTATCAGCGGTGAGTACACCCAGACTTTTCACAAGACTTTCTATGTAGAGGATAAAGGCAATTTAGAAATGGAAATACATAATTATCTTGATGATTATTACGGCCCCGGAAACACTTCCGAGATAGAGGACGGTGTCTATTATTATTGGCATGGTGAAGTAGCCGTCAAACCGATTGGCTGGGGGGAAATCATGAGTTTAGAACAAATCGCAGGTGAACTTATCTGATGAGATAGTTTTCGCTATGTCCCAAGACAAAACAATGTTTCACATTCTCTCAAGCCCGACCGCTTCGGGCGCTGGTCAATACCACAGAGGTCCCGGGAGCTAAAAAGCGGCTTTTGGTTATGATGGCATGGGCATATTTAAACAAAAAAGGCAAAAAGAATAAGAAAAAAATCTGGGATGGTTTTTCTAAGTTAATTAAATTCAAACAATGAACAAATTAAACTTGGAAAAAGAATGGGATTTTGTCGGTGGACAAGGTGCGTATACCGATTTGCTGGATTGTTTTGAGCGGGCAGGTATCGAATTAAGGCCGGAAATTGATAAGTATTTTAGAAAATTTGTAACTACTCAGTTCCCCTCCCTTTAATGGGAGGGGTTAGGGGAGGGTGATCTTGAACGTTTTCACCCCCACCTAACCTCCCCCGTTGAGGGGGAGGAAGATCTGAGTAGTTACGAAAATTTAATAAAAAGTAACGCCTAGATGGTTCCCACCGGCTCCCAGACACACACCGTAACCCGAACTAACAAGTCACAAGGTCACGCGAGTGGTCAGAGGTAAATAGGTAAGATGTAGAGATCCCCGTCGGCGGATCTCCGAAAAACCTCCGGGGAACGAAGATAAAAAATGATTACATCGGATAATAAATAATGCGCGACCAAGGCAAGCTGTCAATCTTCGTTACTGAAAAAGATTACAAGCTGCTATTGACGGCGACGTTGCTTACCCAGCCTTACGAAGGTTTTGTCAAACGGGCACGGTTGGAAGGCGCCCGCTACCGGCTGGAGTTTACTTTAAGACAGCTTAAAAGTTTTGTGAGGTATTTGGATTTTGAGAAATCATGGTTTGAGTACGGGCCAGGAAGGCGGGCGCTTAGGGCCATCACCGCCCGGTTGTGGGGATCATGGCAACTGATGTCCAGGATGAGACAATACACAAACCTGACATCCTGAGAGGTGCGAGGACGCAGCGCTGGCGGCAAGGGCCAGAGGGCGGTGGTTGAACGGGTTGGCGAGACCCTGGTCATTAGGGATTTCGGAGGCAAAAAGAATACAAAATGAGAGATCAAATGATGTCCTTCGTCCTCCGACGTTACGTTGGAGTCCTCAGGATTAATTCACACAGCGACTTACGTTCCTCACTTCGTTCGTCCGTAAGTCACGTGTTCATTTAACGTTCATTTTTTGATAATGTTTAGCGGTCCGAGAGCATCGACGAGATACATTTTGTCATTAAATTCCCTCCCCCTTGTGGGGAGGGTAAGGGAGGGGGAGAAAAGCAACGTTTGCCGTCGATCCCCCTCCCCTAATCCCTCCCACGAAGGGAGGGGAATCCTATCCAATTCTCTCTATCCGCTAAACATTTACCATTTTTTTAGGTAAGATTCCTGCTACTGGTAGCAGGAAAGTCTAAATGTTACCCCGCCAAAGGCGGGGTCAATTCGTGCTTCTAATTTACGTCGTCCAGGGGACTCCGTAAATTAAGCACTCATTGAGGAGGTGTCTCATGCCTAAGACAGAAGTGTTAACGACGTCAGGTTACGCGAAACTGGTTGCCGACATCCGCAGGATCATTGCCGAAGGCCGGATGCGGGCCGCCAAAGCCGCCAGTCAGGAATTGGTTGAGACTTACTGGGAGGTAGGCCGGCGCATCTGCCAAGAAGGCTTAACCGACAAAGGCGGCTACGGCGAATCCGTCCTCGCGGATTTGGCCGAGGAGCTGGAAATGGATGAATCAACGCTTCTGCGCTGCATCCATCTTTTCCAGACGTACAAATCCGTCCCCGGCAGTCAGGCGTTGACGTGGTCGCATTACAAGGTTCTTCTTCCTTTGACTGACGACGAGGAGCGCACGTGGTACGAGAAGTTTGTCGAAGAGGAAGGCCTGACAGTCCCGCAGTTGACGCAGGCCTTAAAGAATGAGCGTTTTGAAGAATCCCAAACAAAAGAAGGAAAAAAAGTAAAAGCAAAGACATTGATCCGTCCCACCGAAGCGGCTTACGTTTACAAAGCCCTTGTGGAGCGGGTGATTGACGGAGACACGCTTCTTTTGAGGGTTGATTTGGGCTTTACGGTCTGGAAAGAGCAGCGTTTTCGTCTCGGGGGAATTGACTGCCCCGCTTTGGATGAGCCCGGCGGCCGCGAGGCCTTTGAGTACGTGCGGGATCAAATGGCGAAGATGGACTTTGTCATGGTGAAAACCAACAAGATCGACATTTACGGGAGGTACGTAGCCCATCTTTTTTATTCCTTAAAAACGGACAACAAGGATAAAATTTTTTCGGAAGGACGGTATTTGAATCAAGAGTTGGTTGACAAAGGTTTAGCAAAAGTAATTTAAAATAAATCGGCCGAATATTTCTTCTATTTTACCGCCCGCTTCAACACCCGCACGCCATGATTCTCTATCCAGCCGGGGTCGGGGTGACTCCACTCGCCGAATTCAGCCGCAATTTGGAAGTGATGTTCCAGGTAATCGGTTATGAGGAGGCAGTAGGTTTGCCCCAGGACTCCCAGTCCCTGTTCTTTAGAGTGGGCGCGATTGGAGATGACGACCCATTGGACATTTTGCCTTTCCAGTTCGGCGATAATTTCTTTCTCTTGTTTCGGGGGGATGTTGATGTGGTCAAAAAAAACCAGCTGACGGGTGGCGCTGTCCCTCTCGCTTAAGAAGAGGTAAAGGGGATCCAGCGGCATGACCAGGATTTTTTCGTGTTTCGGCACATGAGAGATGAGGAAGCGGGCTGCCTGCGTGACGGTGTTAAACCAGAGGGGAGACTGCGCGGTATAAATGCGATTTTTGCCGATATGGAGCATGTGGTAGGGATTTTTCAAGGATTGAATGAAGGAGGACTGGTTTTCAATCCGGAAAAACGGGGGTAAAAAGAATGTCCAGAGGATAAGGGTTTTTACAACAGGCGATGATAATGGGGCTGTTGCCGTTCCCACCAGCAAGAAGATTCCGATGAGGACAAGGGGGATTGTCCAGTACAGCCTGTAAAAAACGCCGCTGGCGAAAAATTCATGCAGGCTGAACAGGGTAAAAAGGCCGAGGGCGACAGCCGCCAGGAGGATATTTGTTTTGTGCGTTTGTGACAGCCTCTTGGAAACAACCAGGAAGACTGTTTGCAGGGCGGAAAAAATCAGGAGAATCCCGAAGATTCTCTGCGGCCATGTCGCGGTAAAATAAAGAGCGCCGATATACCACAAAAGACGCACAGAGCTCCAAACGTTTCCCGTGTAATCCGTTCGCTGCGACTTGCCGTACGGAAAGCTTTGGCGGATGGCATAGTCCGGCAGGGAATGCAGCAGAAGCCAGTAAATCAGGCCCGCCGCCGCCAATATGCCCAAAGAAATACAGAAGTACAGCCTTCTTTTTCGGGGGGCATGCGGGTCTTTTTTAAGGACATCCGTCATGCAAAGGGTAACAAAGAATGGTATGAGGGCCGCCACGCCCATATTCAAGCGGATTAACATAAGCAGCAAGAGGCTTGCGAAACCGCCGCAGACATAAAAACGGCGGTTTTTGTCGATGTATCGGAACGAAAAATAAATAGCGGCCAGCAGGGTAAGAAGGCCGCCGATGTGGTTGTAAGTGTAGAAAAATTCGACATCCCGGAAGGCCCAGTACCATAAGGCGCACATAAAGGCCATAGACGAGGATATAAAGACAGAGCAGATCAAAAAGATAAAGACGCCGGCCAGCAGGATAATCAGGTTTTGCCCCAGAAGCACGCTCTGGATGCTGACGCCAAAGAGATGATAAAAAAGGCTGTAGTAATACGGCATCAGGGGGCCGAAAAGCCACGAATAGTCTCTGTAGGGCAGGGCGCCCTCCATCGTTTTTTTGAAGCAGTAAAGATCGCGGCCGTGATCCCCCTGGGCGAGGAAATACTGGAAATCATGAAAGGGCAAGAGGACCAACAGTCCGGCAACAACGGTGAGAAAAAGAAACAACAGCCTCTGATGCGGGATGAGGGAAGCGGCAGGGGGCCCGATGTTTTTGTTCAACAACATCGGGCAGAGTATATCATGAGGGATTCATGATGCCAATATATTTGTTCTTATTATTGCGGGAATGGTGTGGTAAAATGAAGCCTTTCAGAGCTTATCGGATAAGGTTGGATGGATACGGATTATTGCTAAAAAAGGCCGCCCATGGGATATGGCGTGGGTGAGCCTCGTCATTTCCTTCATGAAAGGGAATGAGGAAAAATGACGGGAGCGGCCCATGGTTAGCATAGAGGAGTTTAAGAGGATAGAGCTGATCATAGCGCAGATTAAAGAGGTCCGGGAGCATCCCAACGCGGACCGGCTTTATGTCTTAAAGGTGGATACGGGCAAAGAGGAGCGGCAGCTGGTGGCGGGGATTCGTCTTTTTTATACAAAAGAAGAGCTCATCGGGCGGCATATCGTGATGGCAGCCAATCTGGAGCCGGCTGTCATCCGCGGGGAGGAGTCCCAAGGGATGCTGCTGGCCGCCTCGGATGAGAAAGGGATTTCCATCCTTATGCCCGACAGGGACGCCGCCTTGGGCAGCCCTGTGCGCTAGGAGAGTCTTCCATGGCGGTTATGACCGAATACATTCAGTTAAAGACCCAAGGGGATACGGATGTCCAGGACATTACGCCTCAGGTGAGCGGTATTTTACAATAACCGTCCTCGTCGAAGAAAGCTGGTTTTACAATTTTTAGGAGAATAAGACTCATGTTGGCCTCTTTGCCGCAATTTGTGCCGCAGGACGTTTGTTTGTTGTGCAAGGGCTGTTGTCGTTTCAGGGAAGAGAAAAGCCCCTGGCGGCCCAGGGTGATGACGGAGGAGGCGGAAAGGATTGAGGCGTGCCAGAACACCCGGCCCGGCGAGACTCTTGTTTCGCCGACAATGGACGGCGGCTATGTTCGGGCGTTATCCTGCAACGGTCACTTCCGATGCGCATTTCTGAATACGGCAGACAACACCTGCGGCATTTATCATGACCGCCCTTTCGAATGCCGGCTGTACCCGTTTCTTATCACAAAAAAAGGGCCAGAGACGGCCGTCGTTGTTCATTTGAGCTGTCCTTATGTCCAGGACAACCGGCATACCTCCGCCTTTGACAGCTATGCCGCGCAATTAAAAACATATTTGCAGGAAAAAGATGTTTTCCGTTTTCTGGAGACACATGCGTTTTCGGGAGGGGATTACACTGGCTGTGAGGATGAGATTGAGACGCTTTTCACCGCCGGGTTCGCGCGGCCCCAGGCGGACAACCGGACTGAGGGGCCTGTCCCGCCAACCCTGCCAACCCCGCCAACGGCGGGGCCAACGGCGGGGCTGCTGGCAGAAAAGAATTTGGTCAAGCGGTATCTCAGCTTCGGCAAATATGATTCTGCTCATAACGCCGTCCGCCTTAGGCGGACGGGGATTCAAAATCGCAGGAATGAAGCCCTGCCTGGATACCCCGCTGCAGGCATCAGGGAGTTTAGAAGGCTTCATTTGTCCGCCTTTTCGTTTGTTTCCATCTTTGCCTGGAAGGATTTCTTCGACTTTGATCTGCGTCTCATTGACAATAACCTTTGTGTCTTTGCCCGCCATGAGGCAGGGTCTTTTCTTTATCTCCCCCCTTTGGGCAACAATGTTTCTCCTCAGACGATAGACGCCTGTTTTTCCTTGATGCGGGAGACAAACGGCGAAAACGGCGTGAGCCGCATTGAAAATGTCGGCGAGGATCAGCTTGCGATGTTTCCGGAGTCAAGGTTTGCCCATTACAGGAAGGCCCGTGAGTATTGCTATCGCAGGGAGGCTGTCGCGGGCTTGAAAGGCAATTCTTACAAATCCAAGAGGTCTGCGTACAATCAGTTTCGGAAAAATTATTTTTACCAATATCTGCCTTACGAGGATTCCATGCGGGAGGCATGCCTGGAGCTTTATGACCGGTGGGCCGAAGGCCGGCGTCAGACGCATAACCGCCAGGATATTTACCGTTACATGCTGGAGGATAACAGAAAGGTTCACGCCCTGGTCTTGGAATATGACAAAGAATTGGACTTGGTCGGGCGCGTGGTCAGCGTGGACGGCCGGATTAAGGCCTACAGCTTTGGTTACGCGCTTAATGACGAGGTCTTCTGCGTTCTTTTTGAGATTGCGGATTTGAGCCTGAAAGGACTGTCCACCTTTATCTTCAGGGAATTCTGCGCCGACAAGGACGTGGAGAAATATCCATTTATCAATGCGATGGATGATTTTGAGACGGCAGGGCTTCGGCAGACGAAAATGTCTTTTCGTCCGGCCGTCCTTTTAGACGCGTATGTGATTACACAAAGGTCAAAGGGAAAATGGGCGTAAGCCTAACAAAGAGTTTTGATTTTACAGGGGATCCGTTGAGGCTTTTGGGGCTTTTTGCCGATGAGCCGTATCCGTTTCTGCTGGACAGCAGTCAGTTTGATTCGCGCCGGGGGCGGTATTCCTTCGTCGGGTTTGATCCCTTTGAGGTCTTTAAAGGCCGGGGGAGGGATGCCCTCGCCCTCTTGAAACAAAGATTTCTGAATTATCGTGAGGAGGGGAGCATTGCCCCCACCCCTTTACCCTCGGGGATCGTTGGTTATCTAGGGTATGACTACGGCCTGTCCCAGGAGAAAATCCGTCTTCGGGCCAAAGAAGATCTGGGGCTGCCGGACTGCTGTTTCGGGTTTTACGATTGTATTCTGACCGTCGATCATTTGCGGCGGAAACTTCATATCACCTCCTGCGGTTTTCCGGAGAAAGGACAAAGTCTGCGGCAGAAACGGGCCGAAGAACGCCTGCGGTATGTCCTGAAGAAACTTTCTTCCCTAGAGAAGACACCGCCGTTATCGTCTAGAACCTGTCCCAAAATTCATCGAGGAGAAAAGGGCGGCGTTCATCGCTATCCTTTTGCCGGAACGCCTGCCGCGCCTTTTCATCTTTTTTCCAATTTCTCCAGGGATGAATATCTTGGCGCGGTGCGAAAGGCGCTCTGCTGCATTGAGGCCGGAGATATTTATCAGGTCAACCTCTCCCAGAGGTTTGACTTAAATTTTCCGTCCAGTCCTTTTGATTCGCTGCAAGCCTACAAGATACTCAGAGAGCTGTCCCCTTCGTCTTTTGGCGGGTATTGGAAGGGGGATGATTTTTGCTTATTGAGCAGTTCCCCTGAACGGTTTTTGCATTTAGAAAATGGTATTGTGCAGACCCGTCCGATGAAAGGCACGCGGCCCCGGGGAGGGAATTCTGCCGAAGACCAAAGACTGCGCGAGGAGATAGAAAGAAGCCCTAAAGACAGAGCAGAGCTTCTCATGATTACGGATTTGGAGCGCAATGATTTAGGCAGAGTCTGCGCGTACGGGTCGGTGCGGGTCAAGGAGATGCGCACCGTCGAAGAATATCAATATGTCTTTCAGGCCACCTCTTCCATCGAAGGGACTTTAAGGAAGGAGAAAGATTGTTTTGACCTTATTCAGGCCTGTTTTCCCGGAGGCTCCGTTACGGGATGTCCCAAGATTCGGGCCATGGAGATTATCGAGGAGCTGGAGCCGGTGCGGCGCGGGCCCTACACAGGCTCGATGGGGTACATCAGTTTCTCCGGGGACATGGATTTGAATATTCTGATCCGGACATTGCTCTGCACGGGTTCTGGGATTCATTTTCAGGTTGGCGGCGGCATTGTGGCGGATTCCACACCCGAGGGGGAATACGAGGAAACGCTCGTCAAGGCGCGGGCGATGCAGGCCTGCCTGGAGCAGATGAGGAATTATGCGCAGACCGATCATTTGGCTCGACGGTGAGCTTGTCAGGGCGGGAGATTCGCTTTTGCATTCGCTGACCCCGGGCGTCTTGAAGGCCCAAGGCGTTTTTGAAACCATGCGCGCCGAGGAGGGTGGTATTTTTCTTTGGGAGCGTCATTGGGAACGGATGGCGCGGGGGCTTAAAGTCCTTCATCTGGGATGGCCGGTCTCCCGAGAGAAGATTTATCAGAATATCCGACGGGTTTTTCGATTAAACGATTTTCAAGACGCCAGGGTGCGTTTGACTGTCTGGAGAGAAAGCGGTCGTTTGCGTTCCTCCATCGTGTGCCAGCCGCTTCTAGGCGTCTTGCCTCAAGCATACAGGCGGGGGTTTAAGGCTGCGATTTCTGATGTAAGACACAAGAAAACCGCTTATTCGCATATTAAATCACTGGATTATCATCGCCTGCGTGAGGCTTATCTGGACGCAAAGAGCAAGGGTTTTGATGAGGCCATTCTCCTCAACAGCCGGGGGCGTGTGGTGGAGGGGTCCAGGACGAATGTGTTTTTCGTAAAGAACAGAGTTCTTTACACGCCGCCGGTGCGCTGCGGATGCCTTAATGGGATCACGAGACAAACGGTTATTCAAGACGCGCGGCGATTGGGCATACCGTGCCTCATTCAGGAGGCCTTTGTCCGCGATGTGCTGGGCGCCGACGAGTCATTCCTCACCAACTCTCTTATCGGCGTGATGCCCCTGGCGTATTTGAATACCCGGCTTATCGGCAGGGGCGCTGTCACTCTCCGTCTTTTGCGGGCCTACCGGCAGCGCGTTCGCGAATCCATGGGGCCCCGCGGATTGAAGTCCGCTGGGCGTCGGGGCAAACAGATAAAAAAACCCTCCTTGCTGGACAATCCGGCGTGAAAATGATATAAAGGGCATAATTGGCACATGTCCCTGGGGAATTCGGTAATTTCGTAACAGGAGAATATTATGTACACGATTAATGATCCCATGTTTGCCTTAATTCTGCGGTTTGTGGGCCGCAATTCAAAGGTCACCTTTCACGACAACGAATTCATCAGAAAAGAATTGGAGGCAATCCAGGCGCATATTGAACAATTTCCTCCAGAGGAGCGGGAATGGCGCGCCCTGGAATGGATCGAGGCGCATGCTTATGAATACCGCAAGGCATGGGAAAAAGAAACTATCGGCAAGGAGTTTTCTCGCCAAAGGTGCCCGGATTGTCCGTTGGCGGTCATGGATGATTCTGAATATTGTGAAATTCACGAAGAGTGGTTGAATCTTCTGCGGCAATATGCGGCGGATGAA
>MHGQ01000034.1 GCA_001805645.1 Omnitrophica WOR_2 bacterium RIFCSPHIGHO2_02_FULL_50_17
CTTTGAAAAAATTGCCCGCTCAAACTAACTCTCTTTATTCAGGCTCATCTATTGACTGGAAAAGACTTAGCCCCCAAGAAACTCAGTCCAGATAAGAGGCATCCGTGAATGAAAAAACCATATCGGCCTCTGCGGCAATTTCGTCCTCCACCTTCGCCACCGCATGGGTTTTGACCGTCTTAGCCCTGTCCCTCACCACTTCGACTTCCATCACAAGCTGATCGCCGGGCACCACCACCTTGCGGAATTTCACATCATCGACCGATAAAAAGAAGGCCACCTTCCCCCGATGCGCCTCATGCGTCAATATGACAACCCCGGCGGTCTGGGCCATCGCCTCAATCATTAAGACCCCCGGCATAATCGGCTTGGTGGGGAAATGCCCCTGAAAAAAAATATCATTCATAGTCACATTTTTGATGCCGACGCCTTTTTTCCCTTTCTCGATCTCAATAACCCGGTCCACCAAAAGAAAAGGATAACGGTGGGGCAAAATCCGCATAATGCCGTTAATGTCAATTTCCTTTTTGTCTCCCCACTCATATTCAACGAAATGTCCCTTTTTCTGATACCATTCCTTCTGCTGATAAATCTTTTGGAGGAGCTGAATGTTCAGGGTGTGCCCGCTTTTAAAGGCAAAGACATGCCCGCGGATAGGAGCGCCCAGAAGATATAAATCGCCGATAAAATCGAGCACCTTATGGCGGGCAAATTCGTCCTCAAACCGGACTCTGTTTTTAATAACCCCTTGATCCCCCACAACAAGCGTATTGTCGTAATTGGCCCCTTTCCCCAGCCCCTCTCTTCTCAATTCATCCGCTTCGCTCTCCAGACAGAATGTCCGGGACGGGGCGATAGCCTCCTCAAAAATTCGTTCGTTCACAACCGTGCTGAAAAACTGCGACCGTAAGAACGGATGATTATAAGCCAGGGCATAGGAAATTTTAAACTCCTTGGCCGGCATCACGTAAATGGAGCAGCCGTTGAGTTCAACGCCGACGGGTTCTTTAATCTCGAAACACGGCATTTCCGCCTCCTGTTCAACGATACCCGCCTTTTTAACCGCTCTTAGAAAATCCCTGCCGCTGCCATCCAAGCCGGGAAGCTCGACGGCATCGATTTCGATGGTCAAATTCGTTAACCCCAGCCCGCAAAGGACGCTCATGAGATGTTCGACGGTATGAATAGCCACCTGATCCTGGCCGATAGAGGTGCAGCGGGGAATCGCCGTGTCAATATGAATATTGGAAGGATCCACCTTGATGTCGGGACGGCCCGGCAGATCGACGCGCACGAAACGTATCCCTGTGTCTTGTGCCGCCGGCTTGAATCTCAGGTTCACCTTACAGCCGGTATGTAAGCCCACCCCTGAAATGCCGAACTCCTGTTTTATGGTCTTCTGTTTTTCATCCATGGTTCAATCTTTTTTCAAGCTGATCAATCCGTTTCTTTAATTTCTGGATTGTCTTTATGTGGACCGGCACCTGACGAAGCACCGCCTGAAGCCTCTGCTCTTTCATATACGGCTGAGCGGGAAAGCCGGACACCTTCGTATGCGCCGGGATAGACTTGGTCACACCCGTCTTGGAGGCAACCATGACGCCTGCCCCAACCGTTAAATGGCCGTGTATCCCTGCCTGTCCGGCCAATATCGCGCCGTCCCCAATCTTGGTGCTTCCCGAGATTCCTACCTGGGAAATGATAATACAATGTTTTCCGATAATCACGTTGTGGGCAATCTGAACTAGATTGTCAATTTTTGTCCCCTCACCGATGATTGTCTTGTCAAACCGCGCCCGGTCTATGGTGGCGTTCGCCCCGATCTCAACATCATCCTCAATGACAACCGTACCGATCTGCGGGATCTTCTCGTGCCTGCCGTCCACCTGGACAAAACCGAAACCGTCGGAACCGACAACCGCTCCGCTGTGAATAATAACCCTGTTCCCGACGGTTATCCGTTCACGGAGCGTAACATTCGGATAGAGGAGGCACCCCTTCCCCAATCTCGAATGATGCCCGATATAACAACCTCCGTAAATCACCGTGCGATCGCCGATGTCGGCCTTGCTTTCTACAATAGCACACGGCCCGATGGCGATATTCTTCCCGAGGCGGGCATCCTCGGCAATCACAGCGCTTCTGTGAATGCCTTTAGGACGATAAACTTCCTCATCGGTCATAGCGGAGGCGATCCGGGCAAAGGCCAGGGAAGGGTTATCAGTGCGGATAAGGGTTTTCCCCGGGATTTGTATATCCCGAGGCGTTACGATGGCGGAGGCCTTTGTCGTCTTGGAGAGCGCGATATATTTCGAATTGGCTATGAATGTCAGCTCTCCCTCTTGCGCTTCCTGAATACCGCTTAAACCTGTTATCACCAAATTCTTGTCGCCAATAACTTCCCCCTCGACAATCTCGGCTATCTCAGAGAGGGTCTTACGCATCATCTGTCCGCTCGCATCATCACTTCTTCGGTTTCTCGACATTGAGGGATTTCAGGACATCTTCGGTCAAATCGTAGGAAGGATGGCCGTAAATGAGAACCCGATCATTCAAAATAATCGAATAATTGTTCTGTTCGGCGAAATTGCTGACGATCTTTTCGATCTCCAGCAGAATCTCCCGGATCTTTTCATTGCGATCCTTCGTGAGATCCGTCTTCTTCTGACGATCAAATTCCAGGAGTTCCGCTTTCATGGCCTCAACCTCCCCTTCCAGGGCGGCCTTTTTATCCTCCTGGAGCAAAGCCAATTTTCCCTGCTCATCGCGAATCTTCTCGATCTTGGCCTTGCTGTCCTCCTCATACTTCTTATGCTCGGCCTCGAGGACCTTGTCATAGTCCTTTGTCTTATGATATTCGTCAAAAAGACGGCTCAAATCCACATAACCGATTTTGCCGCCTTCCTTCTGGGCGTAAACGGCTGACCCCACACACATACAGAAAAAAACAAGGCTCACAACAATCCCTATTCTTAATGCCTTCATAACAAACCTCCTTTGTATCGCTTTTGTGTTATTCGAGTTAAAATCCCCTGCTCACGCTGAAATAAAACTTGCCGGATCTCTCCTCTTCCCCCGGCTCGACATTCAACGGATAACCATAATCCAGATTGACCGGGCCGATGGGTGTCTTGATCCGCACCCCCACCCCTGTGCCGGATTTAAAATCACCAGAGGCAAAGTCCTGGGCATTGGCCCACACGTTTCCCGCATCCAGGAAGGCGGCCAATTTGACGAACTCAACCAACGGAATCGTATATTCCACATTGCCGACCAGAAGGCTTTCCCCTCCAATGGGGTCATCTGTATTCGTATCAAGAGGGCCGACCCGCCGTTCATCATACCCGCGGATGCTCCTGGCACCGCCTGCGAAAAACCGCTCGAAAATGGGAACCTTTTCCGAATCGCCGTAGGCCTCCACAAGACCGGCCCGCAGACGCAATTCCAAGACGGATTTCCATTGGAACGGAATATAATAACTTCCCATCGTCTGCAACCTGTAAAAATCCTTATCTCCCCCCCAAAGACCCCCGGCAATATCCACGCCGCCGTTGACGACCAGACCCTTAGTGGGGACGAGTGAGCTGTCCGTCGAATCCCGCGTCGCCGACAAGCCCAGAGAGCTCACTGTATTGGTCCCTGCCTCAGCCAGCAAATCTGCCGAGACGTCAGTCTCCAAATCGCCGATGGTAACCTTCTCCATCTTATAAATCATGCGTCCGATCGTGTGTTCGGAAAACTGCTTTCCGAGACGAAGGTTTCCTCCGACGCGCTTTTCATCATAGGCGAACCCCACATCGCGCTCGCGGTCCCTCTCGGTCTTGAAGGCATCAAATCCGCCCGAGACAGGATAATCAAAGATCCATGGCTCTGTAAAACTTAAAAAGAGGTTGTTCTTCGTCGATCCGGTCTCCGCGCGCAAGCGTAAGTTCTGCCCACCGCCGGTAAAGGCGGGCCAGTTGGTAAAATCAAAATTGCGCTGCTCCACCTCAATAAAACCGACCACCTTATCCACCGTGCTGAAACCGCCTCCAAAACTGAAGCTTCCTGTCTTGGCCTCCTTGACCTGAACGACCAAATCCTTATGATCCTCTTTGTCTGTATCCTCGATATCAAAGCTGATATCCTCGAAATAGCCCAGATTGTTCAGGCGCTCCTTGCTGCGCTTGAGCTTTTCGCCGTCAAACGGATCCCCGGGATTCACCCTGAGTTCCCTGCGGACGACGATATCCCGCGTGCGGGTATTGCCCTGAACCTTGATCTTTTCGATATAGGCCAGCCCCCCCTCTTTGACGTCAATCTTGACATCCACCTTGCCCGTGTCCGGATCGAGGGATGTCGTGTCAGTGATATCCGCGAAGATATACCCTTTATCAAAGTAAAGCGCCCGCAGATGGGCGATATCCACGGTTAATTTCTCGCGGCTAAAGATCTTTCCCTCCTGGGTCTCCTCCATAGCCCCCAGGATATCCTTATCGGCAATGACCTCATTACCCGTCACGGCGATGTGCCCGACAAAATACTGTTTCCCTTCCTCAACATGGATGCGGATGTCGATAAACCCTTTGGACAGCTGTTCAGCGGAATAATCCACCACCGCATCGATAAAACCCCGCTGTTCATAGAATGCGGCTATCCTTTCCATATCCTCTTCGAGAATCTCTCCCTTGAGATACCCGGATGTGAAAAATGACTTCGGACGCGTCTTGATGACCTTGCGGATGTGTTTGTCCTTATACGCCTTATTCCCGTCCACATGAATCCTTCGGATCCTCACCTTATCACCTTCCCGTACCACGACATGAAGCGCCGCTTTATGGGTCGTCTCGTCAGTGGATGTCTCAACATCCACCTCCACCTGGGTCAGCCCCTTTTTGGCGTAAAGCTCTTTGACCATATCAACGTCGTCTTTCAGGGTCTTATTGTCCAGAAATTTCCCCTCCTTGGTCTTCATCTTCTTCAAGAGGGCCTTAGGATGGAAATAGCGGACCTTGGAGAAGGTGATCTTGTCGATCACCGGCTTTTCCTCAAGATAAAAAATGACCTTAAAACCGCCCTCATGCTCTTTGCGATCGACACGGACATCGGCAAAATAGCCTGTATTGTACAACCGCTTTAAATCGTCGCTTATAACCGACTGGAGGTACGGCTGCCCTACCCGCGTCTTGATCTTGGACAAAATAGCGGTGACGCTGATGGTCTTGTTTCCCTCCACGTCGATGGCCTTCACGACGGGAGATTCAACAACCTGCACCTCCAATTGGGCCGTGAGCGGTGGGGGGGCGGTTTGAGCCGATAAAACCGGCGCGAACAAAAGCTGGGAAATAAAAACAATAGTTAAGAACCCAAATAAAAATTTCATTGTCAGAAAATATGTTAGGTTAAGTCTGGTTATGCGTTTGATTATAAGTTTTATGGAATGCCGTGTCAATTACCATAAGCGAGATTTTCGAATCGCATATACTCTTTAATAAAGGCAAGCTTCACGGTTCCGACGGGGCCGTTACGCTGTTTGGCAATAATCACATCCGCGACCCCTTTATTCTCCTCGGTCGGATTATAATATTCTTCCCGCATCAAGAGAACGACCACATCGGCGTCCTGTTCTATTGCCCCCGATTCCCTTAAATCCGAAAGCTGGGGTCTTCGATCCTGCCGGGACTCAACGGCCCGTGACAACTGGCTAAGGGCGATAACAGGTATGCTCAATTCCCGCGCCAGTGCTTTGAGGGAACGCGAGATCTCGGAGATCTCCTGCTGGCGGTTGTCGCTATGGGTTGTGCTGCGCATCAGCTGGAGATAATCCAGAACGATCATCTGGACATCGCTGTTGGCCTTAAGTCTTCTGGCCTTGGCCCGCAGCTCCAGGGCGGAAATGGCCGGCGCATCATCGATGAATATCCGGGATTCGGACAATTTCCCTGCCGCCGCGGTCAGCTTGGGCCAGTCGGAAGGCGACAAAAATCCGCTTCTGACCTTATGGGCGTCCACGCGGGCCTGCGAACACAGAAGCCGCTGAACCAACTGCTCCTTGGACATCTCCAAACTAAAAATCCCCACGCTCTTTTTCTGCTCTATTCCCACATGCTCGGCAATCGAAATGGCCAGGGCGCTTTTGCCCATGGAGGGACGACCGGCGATAATAATCAAGTCCGAATTCTGCAAACCCGATGTCATCTGATCAAACCGTTCAAAACCTGTGGGGATCCCTGTGACATGCTGCTTGCGTTGATACAGCTGATCGAGCGTCTCAATGCTTTTCTTGATCAAATCTTTAATATGGACGGCCTTTTGCCTTTGTTTTAGGTCCGCCACCTCAAAGATGAGCCTCTCGGCATTGTCCACGACCTCTTCGACATTGCCATCGGACTCATAGCTCTCGCCTATAATGGAAGTGGCATTCTTGATGAGCCGCCGCAGGATTCCCTTTTGCCGGACAATATGCGCATAATGCTCGACATTGGCCGCGCTGGGGACAAGGTCAATGATAATGGAAAGATAGCTGACGCCGCCTATTTCTTCAAGAAGGCCGTCGCTTTTTAACTTATCAGAAAGGGTGATAAGATCGACATTCTTGCGCTCGTTATAGAGCCCGGCAATCGCCCGGAAGATCTTGCGATGCGTCTCTTCGTAGAACCACGTCTCGTCTAAGATCTCAACGGCGGTGCCGATGGCTTCCTGGTCGATCAGCATAGAGCCAAGGACGGATTTCTCGGCCTCGACATTCTGGGGGGGGATCCTTATTTCTTGGTGACCCATAACCGCACTTTTGCCGTCACTTCGGGGTGAAGTTTAACACCGACCTCAAAAATACCCAGCTCTTCAATCGGCTTTTCGATAACGATATCCTTCTTGTCGATGGGAAATCCTTCAACCTCCAGGGCATTGACAACTTCCCCGACGGTGACGGCCCCGTAAAGTTTGTCCAGATCATTGACTTCGACATTGACGGTGCAGGAAACCTTATGAAGCCTCTCGGCCAATTTCTGCGCCTCTATCCTTTGCTTCTCGTATTCCATTTTTTTCTTTTTCTCTAACTGCTCGATTTTCTTGCGATTGGCCGGTGTGGCAAGACAGGCCATCTTCCTGGGAATAAGAAAATTCCGGGCATAGCCCTCCTTAACCTTAACAATGTCCCCGACCTTTCCCATACTTTGAACATCCTGCGATAGTATAACTTCCATGAGTCCCCCCTCAATCCGTTTGGATAAAACCCCTTATCGTCTGACAAAAGATACGGCCCCGCCGGACTTAGAAGCCCGCGTCTCTGTCTCTCCTAGGGCCTCTGACCCCGCCAGGCGTCAAAAGCGCCAAAAATCTTGCCCTCTTGATGGCCTGCGTGAGCTGCTTTTGTTCCCTCGCCGAGACGCCTGTTATCCGCTGGGGAACGATTTTGCCGCGGTCGTTTAAATATTTCTGGAGCAACCCCACATTTTTATAATCAATAACGGCATCTTTAGGCAGCTGGTACCTCGCGGTCATCCGGGGCACCCGGGGTCTTCCCCCTGTCTTTCTCTTGTCATTTCTCCTATCATTTCTCCTGTCATTTCTCCTGTCATTCTGAATCTCGCGCAATTTGGAACCTCCCTCGTATTCGTGTTTATAAATCTGCCCCGCAGGGAATTTTAGACTACCTTACCCGCGGGGGCATCCCACCCGCCAGAGGCGGGTCCCTGCCTGCCGGTAGGCAGGCGCCTTAAGCGGAAAGTCCTAAAGGACAGGGAATCTGACGAACGCTTTAACCGTCCCAGGCCACATCCTCGGGTTTTATCGCCTCGCTGGCATGCTGCTCCACGCCCTCTGGCGCCGGCGCCTCAACGCCGCCTTCCGCCTTCTCAACCTCTTTCCCCTTGGCCCCGGGATAACTCCCCAAAAACTGAACTCTTTCGGCGCGCACGTCGATGGCGCTTCTTTTCTGTCCGTCGCTGGTCTCCCAAAACCGTGACTGCAAGACACCTTCCACAAACACCGGACGCCCCTTGTGCAGATATTGACAACAAGCCTCGGCCTGCTTGTCCCAGACTGTCACCGTCAAAAAACAAACTTCCTCTTTCAATTCCCCGCTGCTGTCTTTAAATCTCCTGTTGACGGCTATGCCTAAGTTGGCAACGGCCGTACCTCCTGGGGTATAACGCAGTTCCGGATCCCGGGTTAAATTCCCGATTAAAAAAACCTTGTTTAAATTCGCCATTTCAACCTCCTTTTAGCACACATAAATACAGACCCGCCCTCCCAATCCAGCCTCGCGATGAGGTCATGCCGCCTTCATAATAGCAAAACGCAGAATCTTCTCATTCAACCTCAGATTCGAATGAATCTTCTCAACCGTCGAGGCATCCCCTTCAAAATTGATTAGATGATAAGTCCCTTCCGTGCATTTCTTAATCCGGAAAGTAAATTTATGTTTATCAAACCAGACCTGACTATTGATGACCTTTCCACCTCCTTTGGTTACGATATCTGCAGCCTCTTTGCAGACGGCCTCTTTTTCCTCGTTGAGCAGCTTGGCATCCACAATAACAACCAGTTCATATTTTCGAGCGGTTATCGTCTTTTCCATGATCCTTCCTTTTATTAAACTGATCCATTGCCTTGTTTATCCCTTCCTCTAACCACACCCCGCAGCAGTCTGCGGCCTGATCGATAAAGCCTCCTATATTCTTTGTCTCTTCCCTTTTAAACCCCTCCAGGACATACGTCGCGGCATCTCCCCCCTTAAGCGGGGACCCGATCCCCATCCGCAAACGGGCGAATTTTTGTGTCCCCACATGCTGAATAACGGAATTTAATCCGTTATGTCCGCCGTCGCTTCCTCCGGAGCGGATGCGGATCTGCCCGAGGTCCAGGTTCAAATCATCACAGACAACCAAGAGATCCCCGCTTCCCAAACCTTTCTTGGCCATAAATTGCTTGACGGCGATGCCGGAATTATTCATATGCGTCATAGGTAAAAGACAATACAGCGTCTTTCCGGCGATCCGGCCCTCGGTCATCAGTCCCTTGATCAAACAGCCTGACCGAAAACGCATATCATACCTTTCGGCCAGACGACGAATAACGAGAAATCCCAGATTATGCCGCGTCTGTTCATAGTCCCGTCCGGGATTCCCCAGGCCTACAATAAGCCGCGACTCCACCGTTTTAGAAAATCGAGCTTTATCTCCCACCTGATAGGACTTCCACTATTTTTCTTCCTTGGCCTTGCCTTCCGCCTTTTCCTCTTTCTTCGGCGCCTTCTCGGCCTTTCCATCAACGGCCGTGGCCTCTTCTTTCTTCTTCTCTTTGAGGACCTCGGGCTCCTTGACAGCCGCTTCTTCAGGAACGCCTACAGGCTCCTCTTTCATCGGTGGAACGACGGAAACCAGAATGGCCTCAGGGTCATGCTTTGTCCTCACCCCTGGGGGAAGAGTAATATCCTTCACATGGATGGAATCGCCGATCTCCAGGGAACTGACCTCAATCTCAATCCCTTCGGGGATTTGAGTCGGCAGACAGATCACATCCAGCTCCCACAAGACGTGATCCAGGGACCCACCGTCGCGCTTGACACCGACGGCCTCGCCTTTGGTCAGAAGGGGCACCTTGACCTCAATGGCCTTCGTCAGAGATATGCGGTTAAAATCAATATGCTGCAGCCTGTCGGAGACGGGATCATGCTGCTCTTCTTTGACAATAACCGAATAGTCCCCTAGGGTTTTATCTCCATCGACTACATAAAGATGGAAAATAACATTTTGGCCTTTATGCTGACGCGTGATCCGTTCATACGTGCGCCGGTCCACCTTGACAACGGCGGACCTCTCTTCTTCGCCGTAGACAACCGCCGGTACAAAATTCTGCCGGCGGACCTTTTTAATCTTGCGGCTGCCGACTTCATTTCTGAGTTGGACATCTAGTCTTATTTCTTCCATAGCTATCAACCGCCTTTTCTTTTATCGTGTTTCATCAAACAAACAACTGATGGATTCTTCGCCGTGAATACGATGGATGGCCTCCGCCAAGAGAGGCGCCACCGTCACCACCTTAATCTTCGGCATCTTCTTGGCTCCCGCAAGCGCAATGCTGTCGGTAATCACGACCTCTTTCAGGGCCTTGCAGTTTTCAACGCGCGAGACGGCCTGGCCGGAGAGAACGCCGTGGCTGACAGCGGCATAAATATCCTGTACGCCCCTTTTCGTCAAGACATCAATGGCCTCCGTGATGGAGCCGGCCGTTGCGATAATATCATCCACAAGGACGGCGTTTTTGCCTTTCACGTGGCCCAAGATGTGCATCACCTCGGTCTTCTCGGGACTTGCCCTGCGTTTATCCACGATAGCGAGACTTGCGCCTAAACGCTTGGCATAGGCGCGGGCCATGCGAATGCCCCCGACATCCGGAGAGACAACGACCATATTCTTAATTTTTTTATCTTGAAAGTAGTCACACAAGGCATTGATGGCGTACAAATGATCCACAGGGATATCAAAGAACCCCTGAATCTGGCTGGCGTGAAGATCCATGGTCAAGACGCGGTCAGCGCCGGCGGAGACAATCAGGTTCGCCACCAACTTTGCCGTAATGGGCACACGGGGCTGATCCTTGCGGTCCTGACGGGCATAACCGTAATAAGGCAAAACGGCCGTAATACGGTCCGCCGATGCCCGCCTCGCCGCATCGATGAGAATCAAAAGCTCCATCAAGTTATCATTGCACGGCGGAGACGTGGGCTGAATGATAAAGACATCCTTGCCTCTGATGTTTTCTTTGATCTCAACCCTGATTTCCCCCTCGCTGAACCGCGAAACCAGAACATCCGTCAAAGGCACGTGCAACTGCTCGCAGATGCCCTGGGCCAATGAGGGATTGGCATTCCCTGTAAATATGGCTAAACCATTCATCTCTGATTTCTCCTTGACTGAATCCGCGCCGGCACCCCGACGGCCAAGCCGCCGTCGGGCACCACCTTGCCCTTGGTCACAACACTTCCGGCACCGACCACAGCCTTGTTGCCGATCTTGACCGGTGCAATCAGAATCGAATCCGACCCGATAAAGGCGCCATTACCGATTGTTGTCGCATTTTTCTGTTTGCCGTCAAAATTGGCCGTGATCGTCCCTGCCCCGATATTGACCCCGGCTCCCACCGTCGCATCCCCTAGAAAACTAAAATGTTTCATCAGCGTCCTGTTGCCTATTTGCGTGCGCGAGACCTCGGTAAAGTTCCCAATCTCGACGTCATTCCTTATCCTAACCCCCGGCCTTAAGCGGGCAAAGGGACCTATCTTGCAGCGGCTCCCGATACGGACATCTTGCTCAATAAAGGTAAAGGGACGTATGCACGTGTCCTTGCCTATTCTGACGCCGGCATCAATATACGTTGTCGAGGGATCCTGAATGGTCACCCCCTCTTCCATAAAACGCTTAAGGATCCTCTTCCGGAGAATGCGCTCGGCAACGGCTAAATCTTCTTTTGTATTAACCCCCAGCCCCTCGGACGGGTCCTCGGTTCGCAACGTTTCTATCACAAACCCCCCCTCGTAAAACAAGCTGATAATATCCGTTAAATAAAATTCTTTTTTCTTCTTATTAAGCCGCACCCCTTGGAGAGCCTTAAACAATGCCCGGCTCTGAAAACAATAAACGCCGACATTGATTTCCGTGATATCGCGTTGATCGCCGGCGGCATCCTTATCTTCGCGGATCCCTGCGACCGCGCCGTTTTCATCACGGATCACGCGCCCATATCCTTGCGGATTAGGCACAACGGCTGTCAAAAAAGTGCACACGGCCTTTGACTTTCTGTGCCTTCTTATGAGCTCCTCGACGACACTTTTATTCAAGAGCGGCGTGTCCCCGCATAAAACAAGGGCGTCCCCCCGATAACCTTTAAGGAACCCTTGGGCACAGCGGATGGCATCCGCAGTCCCCAAAAGCCGCGGCTGCCGAATCGTAACAGCCTCCCGCCCTAGACGGTCTTTCACCAACGCACTGCCGTGCCCGACAACGACGTAAATTTTCAAAGAACCGACCGCCCTCGCTACATCGAGAACATACTCAATAATGGATTTGCCGCAGACCTCATGCAAAACCTTAGGGGTATCGGATTTCATCCGCGTCCCTTTCCCCGCCGCCAAAATAATCGTCCTCAAATTCTGCATAAAACCCCAACGCCTCGCACCACTGCCCAGCCAGGGCTCGAACCTGGAAAAGCAGATCCAAATTCTGCTGTGTTACCAATTACACCACCGGGCAATAGCTGCTGACCAAATTCTGCCCTGCACCAAAAACAAAAGATAACGGTCTTCCCTGCAAGGCAAAACCGTTAAATATTCATCTCTACAATACCTATCCTTTTTTAATGCCCTAAGGAAGCTCCTTTTGAGGAACCGCCCGCTACAGCAGTCTCTTTTCTGTAGGTCTCTAGGATTTTCGTCTGCAGATACTCGCGAAATTCCTGCGTTATCGGATGGGCAATATCACGGTGTTCCGTTTTGGCATCCGGCGCTCTTTCCTGCTCAATACCCGACGGGACCTCTGCCCCGCAATGATTACAGAACCGGCTTCCCACCTCATTCCTGAAATTGCACTTAGGACAGCTGTTCTTCACTTTACGCGACGGCATCGCAATGAACAACGCCTCCGATCCCTGGATGACCTTGATATTCCTCACGACGAAAACATTGTCGAAGGTTACCGTCACATAGGCCTTGAGCTTTTTATCCGGGCCTTCCTTGGGAAAAATACGAATTTCTGTAATCTCCATGACCTTAAGCTCCTCTCCTAAAGTTGTCTCGGGGCGTTTCCCGCTCTGATCCCTCGATAAACCCTCAAAACAGCGGGGACACGCCGGGCCATCAAAGAGTGCTCACCACAAACACCTGACTAAAGCGCCTGGATAATATCTTTTTTATGCGTTCCGCCTCTTTCTTAGTCTCGGTGATGCCGAAGACGGCAGGGCCGCTTCCGGATATCATAACCCCTTTAGGATTCAAGGACTTCAGTCTCTGTTGCAAGCGTTCCAAATTCGGGGAAAGCCGGATGATAACCTCTTCCAAATCATTGACAAGCAATCGTCCGATTTCATCTAAATGATTTTTTCCTAAATGGTGGATAAAAATAGTAGCATCATCATCTTTCTTTGTCAACTCCAATTTAAGCCCTCCATAAACCTTCCAGGAATACATTTTGAGACGGGGGACAACCAGGATATGCCACAGTCTCGCTTTTATAGGAAGTCCCCTAACCTCATCCCCGCGCTGTGTCCCCAGTGCCCAGGAACAATCATGCAGAAAAAAGGCGACATCACTACCAACCTTCCGGGCATAGGAGACCAATTGCTTGCGGCTTAAACGAAGTCTCCAAAGACGATTTAACCCTATAAGTGCTGTCGCCGCATTGCTGGATCCGCCGGCCAAACCGGCGGCCACGGGGATACGCTTTTTTATGGTTATATCCGCCCCAGCCTTGATCCCGAAATCCTTTCGGAGCAACTGGGCCGCTTTGTAAACAAGATTCTTAGGCCCGAGGGGAACGTGGGGATGCGCGCAGTGGATACGGAAGGCGCCGCTACGATTAGACTTAAAGGAGAGTTCATCGCTTAAATTGATGCGCTCAAAAACGGTTACGATATCGTGAAAACCGTCGGGCCTCTTATTCAAAACTTTCAGGAAAAGATTGAGTTTGGCGGGCGAACGCAGGACTATACGGCTCGTCGAGTTCGCCGAAGTCTGGCGACTCATGGAATCATCGAAGGCTTCATTGCCTCGGCGGATACCCCGCCTGCCTAAGGCGGACGGGAAGTTTAGAAGGCTTCATTTGCGGACCTGGATATTCTTAGCCGCTTCTATCTTTTGAAGGACCTCTTTCTGGCTTGGAAAAAGCTCCAAGGAAAGCTCCCAGTATTTGAGCGCCTCTTCAACGCGATTCAATTTATGGTACACATCCCCTATATGATCATAAATCACAGGATCTTTGAGGAAATTATCCGCCTTTATCAAAATTTCCAGAGCCTTTTCGTACATCCCCTTCTTGTAATAAATCCAACCCAGGCTGTCCAGATAAGCGCCGTTATCGGGGTCGATCTTCAAAGCGCGGTTCACCAGATCTGTCGCCTCATCGAGGTCTTTCTCCTCCTCTGTATAGAGATAGCCCAGGGTATTCAGGCTCCCATCATGTTCGGGGTCGATCCCGATGGATTTCTTCAAAATCTCGATGGCGCGATCCTTCTGATTGACCTCCAGATAGAGGGATCCCAGCATATACATCACGTCGGCGTTCAGGGGCTCCAACGCCAGCATTTTCTCAAACTGCTCGATGGCCTGGTCATATTTTCTCTGAGAATAATACAGCTGCCCCAGGTAGCCGTAAACCTCGATATTCTGCGGCTCCGCCTTCGAGAATGTCTTTAAAATCAGCTCATATTCCTGAGCGGCCTTGTCATACTGCTTTTGATTCGAGTAAATCAGAGCCAACAGATAGTGGGATTGCATGTCCTCGGGATTCAGCCGGTGGACAAGCTCGAGATGCTCAATGGCCTCCGTCAGCATATTAAGCCGTGCATACCCCGTGCCTAATCTCAAATGAATGAGGTAGCTCCCCTCGTCAAACTGGGCCGCCTTTTCGTATTCTAAGACAGCGTAATTCGTCTCTCCCAGAAGGTCATACTGATTCCCCAGGGCATAATGCGCCAGGCTTTTGGCCATAGCCACACGATCCTCGTGGACAAAGGCCTCCGCTGAAGGCAGGCATACGAGTGCCATCACACAAATCCCAACACAACCAGAAATTCTCACGGTCTTTGCTTGGGACATAAACCACCTCACCCGCGAACAACCTCAGCGGGCTTTATTCTTTTCGATACCTCGCCCCGCCATCGGCGGGGCGAGGTTGCAGCTCTCAAAGGAATGAACCCTTATCCAATACTCCGTACGCCTTAGGCGGACGGAGATCTGCGGAAGGGTTCATTTCCAATCACGCTTCTTGAGCTGACGCAGCGACTTTCTCATCTTCTTTCGCTTATGCGTCCTAATCTTGCGTCTCTTCCTTTTTCTCCCGCATGGCATACAATGACATCCTCTTTTTGGGTGTTGTTTAATAAATAAGCTTATTTAGAGAATACTCAATAATCCCCTGTGCACCTGCTTTCTTAAGCTCCGGGATGAGGGTGCGCACCGTTCCCTCGTCAATCACGGTCTCAACCGCTAGCCAATCTTTCCGGCTCAAAGGAGAAATGGTCGGGTCCTTGAGCGATGTTAAAAGCCTTAAAATATCTTCCAGGTCTTTCTTCTGGACATTCATTTTTAAACCGACCATATTATTGGCTGTAATAGCCCCTTTCAAGAGCATAACGACCTGATCCATCTTTTTCTTCTTCCACGGATCCTCAAATGCCCTTTTGTTGGTGATAAACTGTGTTGTGGATTCGCAGACGGTCGCAATCACCCGTAATTTATGCGCCCGGAGGCTGCTTCCGGTCTCGGTTAACTCCACGACCGCATCCACGAGGCCGTCCGCCACTTTGGCCTCGGTCGCCCCCCAGCTGAATTCCACATCCGCCTTGACCTTATTCTTTCTCAGATATTGCTTGGTGACATTGACAAGCTCTGTCGCTATCCTCTTGCCCTGCAAATCTTTAACAGACTTGACGGAGGAATTCTCCGGGACGGCCAGGACCCAGCGCACCTTGACCGCGCTTTGCTTGGCGTATACCAAATCAGCCAGCGAAATAACCTGAGAGCCGTTTTCCAGGATCCAATCGGCGCCTGTTATCCCGCAATCCAGGGCGTTTTCCTCGACGTACCGCGACATCTCCTGCGCCCTCAAAAGCACCGGCTCAATCTCGGCGTCATCAACAGAGGGAAAATAAGAACGCCCCGAGACATAAATCTTGAACCCGGCACGTTCAAATATCTTTAAAGTAGCCTCCTGAAGGCTTCCCTTGGGTAAACCTAATTTGAGTTTGCGCATCGTGTTATATCTAAAGCCTTTACTCGAATTTCATTCCTCGCGTCCAAACGGCATACTTCTGACAAAAACCGAGGTATTATAACTTTGCCCTTCACCGTTGTAAAGTATAATATCAAAAAGCCGCCTCTGCAACCCTGCGAAAGATTCGAATTCGCGCTAAAATATCTTGTCAAAAACATAGCGAGCAGATATAATTAACCCTAATTAAAATACGGATATCGCTGAACGCCTGCCTGCCGGCAGGCAGGGTAACGCAGCTGGAATCGTCCATCGTTATTCGGTTGAGAACAAGTTTTGACGCAGCCTGTTTACGATCAACGTTTCGAGCTACGATACCCATCAACGAACAACGCAGACAATCATGTTAAAGCTATTACGTAAAAAAGGCGTCGCCAAGAAAATCCTTTGGGTTATCGCCGTCGTCATCATCCTTTCATTCGGCTTTTTCGGAACCGCCTATCTCCTGACAGGAGGCGATCGCATCCGCTATGCCGGAAAAATGTTTAATAAAAATGTCCCCCTCGACGTCTTTAATAAGGCCTACCGCCATGTCCACATTCAGGCCATGATGCGTTTCAGCGAGAAGTTCAATGAAATTGCCAAATTCCTCAACTTAGAGGCGCAGGCCTGGGACAGACTGATCCTCCTTTATGAAGCCCAAAAAAGAAGAATCCATGTCCGCGACCCAGAGGTTGTCGAAACCATCGAACAGTATCCCTTCCTCCAAAGAAACGGGCAATTCGACCCTCTTCTCTATAAAGACGTCCTGCGTTCTATCTTTCGTCTCTCCGCGCGGGATTTTGAGGAAGGCATCCGGGATGATCTAAAAATGGCCGAATTGTTTCAACAGGAGACGGCCTCTCTCGCTGTCAACGAACGGGAAATCCGTGATGCCTTTAAAAAACAAAACGAAAAAGTGCAGGTCAGTTATGTCTTAGTCCCCGCCGGGCCGTTCAAGAACGAGGCCTCCTTCAGCGAAGAAAAAGGCCAAACCTACTACGCGCAGAATAAGGCCCAATTCCTCATCCCCCCCACCATTAACGTTGACTACATCACCCTCGATTTCCCGAAACCGGAACCGAAGAAAGAGGAGGAGGCCGCGAAGGAGACGGAACAGGAAAATCCACAAAACCCCCCACCACCCGACGACACCAAAAAGCCCATTAGAGAAAAGGCCAACGCCATTTTCCAGGAACTGCTCGTTGACCCTGATATCCAGAAAGCCGCGCAGAAATACAATGTCGCGGTGCGCTCCAGCGGCTTTTTCAGCCAGGAACAGCCCAGCCTTGCCCTGGGATGGTCTTATGATTTTCTGAACAAAATTTTTAACCTGCAAGAAAACGAGGTCGGCGACCCCTTTGAGACCCCTCAGGGTATCGTCATTATCAAAATAAAAGCAAAAAAAGAATCTTATGTGCCTGAATATGAAGAGGCCAGGGAAAAGGTGAAAGAGGCGGTTTTAAACCAAGAGGCCAAAGAAATCGCCCGGCAAAAGACGCAAGACCATCTGAGTGCCCTCACGGCAGCCTGGGAGGCCTCTTCCCTCAAAGACTTCCCCCGGACCGCCAAGGACTTAAGTTTAGAAATCCACCAGACGCCTGTCTTCGGCCGGGGCGAATATCTGCCGGTGGTCGGTATTGCAAAAGATTTCCAGGAGGCCGCTTTCCGACTGACGGAGGCCGATCCTTTAGGCCATGACGTGGTTGAGACAGAGGCGGGTTACTGCCTCCTTCACTTGGACTCATATCTTCCTGCCGACGAGAAGCGGTATGAAAAAGAGAAAGAGGCCCTTTCCCGATCCCTTCTGGAGGAACGCCGGGCCCAGGCCTTTAACGATTTTCTTAACCGCCTGCGCCTTAAGGCCAACATCACCAGCGACCTTCCTAAAAAAGACAATTAAGATTTCGCAACCGACCCATCCATCCAGTCCAGATAGCCCTTAGACCCTTCCACAATCGGCAGGGCGATAATCTCAGGGGTATCATAACTATGGAGGGATTTCACCGTCTTTACGATCTTGGAGAAAAGAGTTTTCTTGGATTTTAGGATGAGAAGGCATTCTTGCGCCCTGTCCACCTTTCCCTCCCACCGGAACACCGATTTAATACCGCTCACGATATTGGCGCAGGCGATCAGTTTATTTTGGACTAATCCCTCGGCAATCTTGCCGGCTTCCTGCTCGTCCTTGGCTGTTACAAAAACAACGATATGCATTTGAGAATCTCCTCTTTCTTTAACATCATTAACGATATCATCCGCCCCGCGGCCTCTCCTTCTCTCCTGTGGGAAAAATACGCTGGTTCGCAGCATGTGCAGACGGCGGAGTCGAAGACATGCCGGGCCTCCACCCCCAGCCGCAAAATCTGGTTTTTATTGACCGCCGGCAAATCCAAAAAATATCCGTTATCGCGTTGAACCGTTTCCTCAGGAAAATATTCGCGAAACTGTTGTCCCACTTGATAACAGCAGACCCGGATGGCCGGCCCGAATGCGATCCGCAAGTCCGCCGGACGGGAATTCCAATGCCGGCGCATAAGCGCTAAAGTCTCTCCCAAGATCTGCTGGCGGGTGCCGCGCCATCCCGCGTGAATCAGCCCGATGCCTTCATGCCGAGGGTCATAAATGAAAACCGGCAGGCAATCGGCCGTGCGCACAGCGATGGGAAGCCCGGGCACATCCGTGAGAATGCCGTCGGCCTCCTCCGGGGCATTGCTGATCCTGAAGGATTCCGTCCCGGCCACCACAATGCGGTTGCCGTGAACCTGGCGGATCGTAAAAACCTCTCCCCGAGGGGAACCTGCCGCCGGCAGCTTGAAACCTAACTGCCGCGCGAGAAATTCTCTCTGCGCCGGACTTAAAACAGGCGATTCCTCCGGAAGTTGAAAATCCATGCTGCGATCACTCGTCAAGGTTACAACCTGCGGCGGGAAAAAATCACGGAAGGATTGTATCGTCATCAAAAGATTCGCGGGCACCATCCCTGCTCCTATCCTGGGCCAACGCGGGCTGATCCGGCAAAGGCCCGCCTGCCGGCCCGGCTTCGCCGGAGGCTTCAGCCGAGGCGAGCGGGGCAGGCAGCCCCTGGACATCTTTTAATTTGCGCTCAATGGTGCGCGACTTGCGCGCGGCCGATTCAATTTCCTCGCTGGCCTGCTTTAAACGCGTATGCGTTTTATCCAGAATGTCCCCAAATTTAACGAATTCATTTCTAACCGTCCCCAAGAGCTGCCAGACTTCGCTGGCCCTCCTCTCCACCGCCAGCGTCCGGAACCCCATCTGCAGGGAATTCAAGACCGCCGCAATCGTGGTGGGCCCGGCAACCATCACCCTAAATTCCCTCTGCAATAAATCAGAAAGACCAGGCCTGCGCAATACTTCCGCATACAGTCCCTCTGTAATGAGGTACATAATGGCAAAATCTGTTGTGTGGGGAGGATCCACATATTTGTCCCTTATTTTTTTGGCTTCCAGCTTTATCCTATTCTCAATCGCCTTCACGGATTCTTCCACCGCCGCACTGTCCCCTCGGTCCTGCGCCTCCAACAGCCGATCGTAATCTTCCTTAGGGTATTTTGCGTCAATGGGAATATAGACAACATGGTCATTGCGCCCGGGGAGTTTAATGGCAAACTCCACCGTATCGCGACTCCCTTTTTTGGTGGCCACGTTTTTCTCATACTGCTCCGGCGTTAAAAACTGTTCAAGTTGAGTTTCAAGCTGGATTTCCCCCCACGTTCCGCGGGTCTTGACATTCGTCAAGACTTTCTTCAAATCCCCGACGCCGGAAGCAAGGTTCTGCATTTCCCCCAAACCTTCGTGCACCTTCTCGAGGCGCTCGCTGACAATCTTAAACGATTCCCCCAGACGCTTTTCAAGAGTGGAATGCAGCTTCTCATCCACCGTCTCGCGCATCTTCTCGAGCTTCTGGCTGTTATCCTCTTGCATCATCCTCAAACGAGTCTCAACGACATCCCGCACTTTCTCCAATTTTTGCTCGTTCATCTGGGTCAAGATCAGAAGCTGCTTGGAAAAGGCGTCCATGCCTTGGGCGGACTCCTTACGGTTGTTGGACATTTCCTCGCGCACAAGCCGCTCCACGCGGTCGGTTTCCTTGCGCCGCGCCATCTCGCGCATGAAAAGAATGGCCAAAAGAACCGTATTGATTATCAGCAGAATAATAATCGGCATTAAAGACTACTTTTTCTCTTGAAGCAATTTTATAATTTTCTCCAGACGGGACGTAATCGCGATGGGAACAAAAATAATCCAAATGAGCAAAAAAACCTTAATACCGAACCCCGCCATACCTTCCATCCACATTGAATGACCTCCGGCAAAAAAACACATAATTTTTCTCCTTTTTGTAACTACTCAGCTCTTCCTCCCCCTCGATGGGGGAGGTGAGGTGGCCTAACCCCTCCCATCCGGGAGGGGGAACTGAGTAATCATAAAAATTATACCTTTTCCCAGCATGGATGTAAAGAAACAACTGCCCCCTGTCTCACGAGCAATCCTTGCAGGATAATTCCCTTGCTGAACGCCTCTTGGCGGGATTTTTCAGCGCCCGGTGGCAATGGTTGCATTTCGACACAAGAGAATAACACACATCATTCAAGACACAGCGTTCGCACAAAGGCCTTGGACGGCAATAATCCTTCCCCAGCCGAACAATCAGGGCGTGGTACTCATTAAAAATTCTGACATCGTGATCGAGATGCGTCATAAAAAGTTTCTGGATGTGATGATAACCGGCGTCCTTCCCCGCAAGATTATGCCGGTAAAGTATCCTTCGGGTATAGGCGTCCACGACAAAAACGGGTTTTTCAAACGCGTAAAGAAGGATGGAATCCGCGGTCTCGGGGCCGACACCGTTGACACCGAGGAGCTTATGCCGCAGCCGCGGCCAGGGTTCCTCAGCCATTTTCTTGAGGCTCCCTTGATATTCCTCAAATAAAAAGTTTATAAAATTCTTTAACCGTCTGGCTTTGACATTGAAATATCCGGCGGGCCTGATGAGGGGGGCCAACCGAGCATGAGAAATTTCATGGAGGGCCCGAGGGGAAAGCATCTTATAGGCCTTTAAATTTCGAATGGCCCGCTCCACATTACCCCAGTTGGTGTTCTGGGTCAGAATGGCGCCGACCATGACCTCAAACGGGCTTTCCCCGGGCCACCAGTGCTGGGGGCCGAATTCTTTGAACAGCCTGCCGTAGATTTCTTCGAGAATACCTTGGGCCGCCTTGGTCTTTCTCATCCTTAATGCCTGCGGAATTTAGACCGTGCAATGTCTTCAAACGACCAGTCGGTCTCTTTCTTGGCAGGCTGGCCTTCTGCCGTCGTCAACTTTCGCGGGTCCATTTTTTTGCGCGGTTTTTTACTGGATCGTCCCATGTTCGCCTCCTATGAGCTCCCAGCGCAGAAGATGCCCGCTGGAATCTAAATAAAGATACACCTTGGGGGAATCAAAGAATCGTGTCGTATAGCGGTATGTCCAGCGATTGAACTTTTGATTTCCCTGCGCCATCTCTTCCCTATAAACAGGTTCACCGAAATTCTTTAAAATCTTTCTTTCATCCGCATACCGGCCGATGGTCTTATCTTCAACAGCCCCCAGAAGAGCCTTGAATCTGTCATCCTGTTTTTTAACATGCTGATGCAGACGTTCCTGCTCTTCGGATAAATCCTTCAGCGTCAAAAGCTGATCCAAATGCTGCAGCTTGGCGCAGCCGCTTAAAAATAACGCCGCCGCAGCGACAAGGAGGCATTTTCTTCTTAAAGGTATCATCGGCTGATGCGGTCCTTTTCTTCCTTTAACTGTTTTATCGTGCTTTCAATCTCGCGCAGGCGCCCCTGGATGAATTTCAGCCGCTGGCCGTATTCCTTCAGGGTCTGAGAATCTTTTTGGCCGAACGACTCAGCAAGGGCCCGGGACTTGACATAACTCTCGGTCTCGAGAGCCTTCTGTTCCGCCTCCAGCTTTTTAAGCTCCTCCTTGATCTCCTTAATCCTCTCGACGGCCTGCTTGTGCCGTTCATGGGCCTCTTGAACCGCCGGGTTCAAATTCTTCCTGGCGGCATTTTTCTCCTGCCGCTCCCTGTTCCTTTCTTCCTCTAATCTGGCTTTCCGCCTCTCTTCTTTTAACTCAACCTCTTTCTCCCCCCGTTTCTCCAGGTAATAATCCAGCCCGCCGGGATACTGGTGCAGCCGGCCGCCATAAACATCAACAATGGAGGTCGCGATTTCCCGGATGAAATACAAATCGTGGCTGATAAAGCAAAGTGTCCCGTCGTATTCCTTAAACGCCGTGGTGAGGGCCTTGACGCCGTCTACGTCCAAGTGGGTCGTGGGCTCATCCAGCATCATAAAATTAGGAGGATGAATCAAAAGCTTGGCCAAAATCAGCCGGCTCTTCTCGCCGCCGGACAAAATTTTAACGAGCTTAAAGACATCATCCCCATGAAAATTAAAAAGCCCCAGCAAACTGCGCGCTCTTAAAGCCGGCGTCCCGTCGCAGGCAGAGGCCATCACCTCATCCAGGGCCGTGCGGTCGGGATTAAGCACATCCAGGCGCGTCTGGGAAAAATATCCCACGCCGACCTCGTGGCCGTAACGGACCGTTCCCGCATCCGGCGCCAGGACACCGGCCAGCATCTTCAAAAGCGTTGACTTGCCCGCGCCGTTAGGCCCGACCAGACAGACCCTCTGCCCGCGGGATATCTCGAAATCCAAATCCCTGTAGACCTCCTTTGTATCATAGGATTTGCTGACCTTCTCCATCTGGACAACCGTATAGCCGCTGCGTTTCACCTCGGAAAACTCGAATGCGCCGATACTCTTGTGCTCCTGGGGGAGCTCGATTTTCTCCAGGCGCTCGATCATCTTGCGTTTGTTGCGCACGGCCGAGGCCCGGTTGGGCTGGGCGTGAAACCGCTGGGCAAAGCGCTCCAGCTGCTCGCGCTTTTTCTCGATCACTTTCTGTTTTTTCTCAAGAGTTTTTTGCTGAATATCCTTCTGCTCCTCATAGGTCTCATAATTGCCCTTGACCTTCGTCATCTGATTCCCGTCGAGAATAATGGTGTAGTTCGTGACATCGTTTAAGAGAACGCGGTCGTGGGAGATAAGGACAAGCGCCCCCTCGTAACGGGTCAGAAAGCCTTTCAGCCAGAGGGTCGCCTCCAGATCCAGATAATTCGTGGGCTCATCCAACAGCAGGATGTCATAAGGAGAGGTCAAGAGTTTCGCCAGAAGGGTGCGCATCTGCCAGCCGCCGCTTAACTGCGAAATAGGACGGTGAAAATCCGCTTCTTTAAACCCCAGGCCGGCAAGAATTTTTTCGGCCTTATGCTCCAAGTCGTAGACACCCAACTGCTCCAGCCCATGAAGAATATCGCCGTAACGGCCGGTATCGGTCTTATTTTGATCCTCAAGCTTTCTTTTTTCCTCCATCAATGCCCTCATGCGCTCGTCGCCCTCGGTCAGCTCCTCCATCACCGTCTTCCCTGACCGGAATGAAGACTCCTGGGGGAGATACCCGATATGAATATTTTTCTGAATCTGAATATTGCCGGCGACGGGCTCCATCTCCCCTAAAATCAGGGAAAACAGGGTTGTCTTTCCCGCGCCGTTGGGGCCGGTCAATCCTATTTTCTCGTTCTTAAATATACTCAGCGAAACATTTTTGAATAATGTCCGCCCTGTAAAACCCATGGTTAAATTATTCAAAGTAACCATAATTCTTGAACCTGGGGTAACTACTCATCTCTTCCTCCCCCTCAATGGGGGAGGCTAGGTGGGGGTGATAGCCTAAATCTTCACCCTCCCCTTGCCCCTCCCATCAGAGGGAGGGGAACTGAGTAATTATATTTTTTATTCCCCGCTGTCTAATGGCCTCATAAATCAAAATTGCCGCCGATGCCGAAACATTAAGCGAATCCGCGCACCCACGCATCGGAATTTTTACTTGAAGATCGGAGTTCTTCATCCAGAAATCACTCAAGCCCTCGTCCTCGCTTCCCACGACAACGGCCAAGGGTCCTTTAAGACTGACCCGCGTATAGACGTCTTGGGCCTGAGGCGAGGCGGCGCAGACCATGACCCCCTTCGATTTTAAAAAATCAAAGGCCTCGGCGCTGGAGGAGACAATGGTTGGAACGGAGAAAATTGTCCCTAAACTTGCCCGGATGACATTCGGGTTATAGAGATCAGTTTTAGGATCGCAGACAATCATGCCGTTCACGCCTGCCCCGTCGCAGGTGCGCAGGATGGCGCCGAGATTGCCCGGTTTCTCAACGCCTTCAACCACAACCAAAAGAGGAATTCCTTTAAAGCGCATATCCGCCAAAGAATGCCGGGGCGTCTTGCAGACAGCGAGGATTCCTTCCTGCCGGTCGCCGTAAGCTATTTTGGAAAAGACGGCCTTAGTCGTTTCATAAATAGAAATCTGAGACGCCGCCAGCCGGTCAAGGAGCAAGCGGCGAGAGGCGGCCTCTCTGCCCGCCAGGCAGGCCTCCCCGGTGCCGGCGAATAATTCCGTACAGACATACACCTCCTGAAAAAACACCTTGCCTTCCAGGGCGCGGCTGATCTCTTTGTCCCCTTCAACAATCGTGACCCCTTGGGCCTGCCGCTCTTTAGAGGCGCGCAGGCGGACGGCCTTTTTGATCTTAGGATTCGTTAAGCTCGTAATCCGGCTAAAGGGCATCTTGCAGAACCTTTAAAATGCTGCGATTGACCTTAAATTGATCCGTCCGCCAGGACCGAATCATTTCTTTCCGGCACTGTTTCCAGCAAGACTTGTATGTATCCCACCCCGACACCGGCCCCTGCCGGTTGACCCACGGAGGGTTCTCGTAATAACTGAATAGCCCGTCGGGGAAACAGCTGTTTTTGACCGCCTTGTATGTCCAGTAAGTCCAGTGAAAGCCGAACTCTTTAAAACATTCCAGCATGTCCTTCAGCCACCGGCCCTCGCCGTAATTCCCGCCGCGGTAGTTGACGCCGAACTCACCGGCAAAAATGGGCAGACGCCTCTCTTGTGATAGATGAGCGTATCTTGACAAATGTTCTTTAAGCGCCGCCTTGAAGCATGCCCTGCCCTTTTCTTTATAAGGATAAATCCGATGCGGGACAAGGTTAAACGTGAATTCCGCCGGCTCGTAGCTGTGGACGCTTAAGGCATAATTGTCATCATCAAATCCTTCCAGGCAGTCAATATCGGTCGCCCAGCGGTTGCCCTCAATAAAAAGGATGTGGTTTTTATCCACGGCCCGGATTCTTTTGATCAATGCTTTGTAAAAACCGTTTAACGGCTTCGAACCGCCGACGACGGATTCATTTAAGAGGTCATAACCGGCCACTCCTGTCTCATCCTTGTAACGGTCAGCCAAAAACTCCCAAAGGGCAAAAGTCCTCTCCCGATAAACCTTTTTCGTCCACAACTCTGCCGGGCCCGCGCTGTCCGAATGCCAATCGTGGTTCTGGGCGCCCGGCGCCGCATGCAGATCCAGAATCACCCAAATCTTGTATTCCTTGGCCCAGCGCACGATCCTGTCCAAATAAGACAGCCCCTTGGCCCCGTAAATGTAAGGCGCCTTTTCCACCACACGGTAATGAAACGGGACACGGAGACAGTTAAATCCCAGGCGCTTGATCTGTCCGATATCTTTTTCCGTGATAAAATTTTCCCGAAAAGAACGGTCAAAATCATCCAGGGCCTTTTTCCCAAGTGCGGCGGCAAATTCTTTGCGGAAACGCCGCTCAGGGATGTTGGGCGAATGCAGGAGATACCCTTCCATCATCAGCCATCCGCCTAAGTTGACTCCCCGAAGGATGACAGGCTTCTTTTCTCCTAAAACAATCCGTGTTTTATACACTTTTAAAAATCGATTCATACCCTATCCGTCATCTGAATACCGCAAATTTTATTCCTCCTCCATAAATACCGGAGCATCATCCAAGGTCAGCGTGATGCGGCCATCCGTGACTGGAAGTGTCCTTGAGGGGAAGAAATGCGGATAATCTGTTTCGTCGAGACGGTTGGTCCGCGTCTGGAAATCACCGTCAAATTCGGGCAAGGCATCCGTCACCCGCACGTCAGCCGTCTTGATGTCCGCAAGTAAAAGAGAGACTGTTTTTTGAGTCCCGGCATCTTGGAAATAATCCCACCACGCAACATACAGAGGACCGCTTTTCCTCTTCAATTTATAAAGATGAACGTTCGGGGCAGCGGTGTTTATGCTTTCTATATTGCCGAAGTCCGCACCGCGCGCTTTTTCAATCAGGAACTTAAACGCATAATAGGAAAGTTTCTTGACGCCATAACCCGGGTCCGGACAGGGTTGTTGGCGCTGCGGATCGCACTTTTTAAAAGTTGGATGTCCATTGTAAATAAGGCCGGTAAAACAAAATATTTTATGCGCGTCTCCATGATATTTTTTGTGTTCGACGATAAGTGACCACGGGATGGCTTGGGCGCCTTGAGCGAAATTGTAGATGAATCGCTTTAGAAGAAACTCCGCCTGCTGCGATTCGCTCTGTAAATTGTTCATCAGGCCCTTCGGTTCATCGATGTCCATGCCGGTATAGGTCGCCCCGGCCCGAATAATCACCTGCTTATCACCATGTCCCTGCCGCCTGAGAAAATCCTGAATCTCTTTAACCACCTCTAACCCCTTTTGGTTCCTGGCGTAGTTGGTATACGCGGAGAACCAATGCGATTCAAAAAAATCAAACGGAATGTAGCCGGGGTCAGCCGTTCGGAGATGGCCGAAAATCTTGATGTAGAATGCCGCGTTTGGGCTTCCTTCTTGCAAATCGGTTCCACTGCCGAGTCCACCCAGAACGATTTTTGATTTTGGAGATAACTGCCGCAAAATCTTCGCGGAATCCAAAACAAATTCGGCGTATTTGGCCGCGGCGTTTTCTTTTCCGAATGTCTGGTTCCACTCAGAAAGAACCTCATTAAAAAGATTCCACCGGATGACATGCCAATGCGGATTGCCGGATAAGGTACGGCCATAAGTGGCGGCATGACGAACGAGCTTTGTGAGGTATTCCCTGTATGCTTGGCGAGAAACAGGTCCGTCCGGCAGATATGTCTTGCCGTCCTGGCGAAGTTTGCCGTCTATAAATTTGCAGGAACTCACGGGGCCGATGACGATCCAGAGATTTGTCTTACCCTTGCCAACCACCGCGTCCATGAGTTGAGCGAGTTCAGAAAAATTATATTTCACCGCAGAATCATCTTCATCTGCGCATATCTCGGCATTCTTGCGGGCTACCGCGTCAACAACGAATCCGGCCACCCCATTCTTTTCGCTCAACCCAAGATCTTGAAGAACGTCGGGCAGAATGTCGATATTCTCCTCCAACGGGTTACTGATGCCAAGAGGCAATTCCTGAATTTCCGTTTGGGTTTCCGGATACGCGCCGATGCCTGCGGCAAGGATTAAAACTGCGACAATTGGACTGATAATTTTTTTCATATTATTTTCCCCCGGCCATCATAGGACTGTCGATCATGTTAATCATTCACTCATGGGAGCATCACGCCCTCCAAGAAACGGCTCATCTCTTCGGCTATTTTCTCCTGAGAATCCATATATCCTTCATTATGCCCGCCGGTGATCTCCAGAAACTCCTTCGGCGGCGCGGCGGCCTCGTAGAGTTTCCTGCCTAAGGCTAAAGGGACAATCTCATCGTCCCTGCTATGGATAAAAAGCTTAGGCGCACTAATATATTTTATCTTTCCCAAAGAATCCAATTTTGTCTGGACTAAAAAAGACGGTACGAAAGGATATATCCTCTTGGCCATGTCCGCGGCGCTGGTGAAAGCAGAATCCACAATAAGGCAGGATAAATTCCGCTTGGCGGCCAGGTCAATGGCAACAGCCCCGCCCAAGGAGGCGCCGTAGGCGATGATGCGCTTGGGATCCACGTCCCGACGCGAAGCCAAATAATCATAGGCCGCCAACGCGTCTTTGTAAATCCCCGCCTCCGTCGGGCGCCCCTCACTTTTGCCGTAGCCGCGGTAGTCAATAATAAAAACATCCCGCCCTGAATCGTGAAAGAACTGGATTTTTCCCAACCGGTCGCCGATATTGCCGGCGTTGCCGTGCAGGAAAATAACGGTTCCTTTTCCTTTAAGAGGGCCCTGCGGGGAGGGAATAAACCATCCGTGAATAGTCACAGCGTCTTCTGTCTTTAGATAAACGTCTTCGAAGGAAAGCCCGATATCCGCCGGGGTGGCCAGGATCCCGCGGGAGGGATAGAAAATGGAGCGGTATTCCAGATAACGGATGTAAAGGACAAAAAAAATAAGGGCAATAAGTAAATAAATAATGATTTTCATGGAACTCTCTCCTGTTCCAGCCTATCCAGCAGACGGAGCAGTCCGTCAAGAATTGTTAAAGGATGAGGCGGGCATCCGGGGACATATAAATCTACAGGAATTAAACCATCGACCCCGTTATGAACTTCCCTTCCTCCTTGAAACGGGCCGCCGCTGATGGCGCAGGCCCCGACGGCTATGACAATTTTCGGATGAGGAACCGCCTCGTAGGTTTTCTTTAAAGCCAGCTCCATATTCTTCGTCACCGGGCCCGTAATCATCAGGCCGTCCGCATGGCGCGGCGAAGCGACAAATTGAATCCCAAGGCGGGATAAATCAAATACCACATTCCCCATCGCCTGGATTTCCCCTTCACAGCCGTTACAACCCCCCGCGCAGACCTGCCGCAATTTGAGAGACCTTCCCAAGACCCTCCTCATTTTCTCGCCGAGCGCGGCGGCCAGCCTGATGCCATCCTCACGGACAATCAGGTCTTCGCGTCGAGAAACCGCCATCCGGTGATCCCGGGTATACGTTACCCCCTGGATATCTTCCTGGAACAGCAGCTTACCCATATCCACCGCTTCCTTGCCCGCTACGGGTCTCCCCCGAAAACGTTTCGGGAAAGAGGGGACTTCCCGGGGATAGGACAACGTCCTGAACCCCTGTTTAAACCGATTGACGATGACGCCCCACATAAATGAAAAACCTCCTTCATTCAGACTACTACATTGTCAGATAAATTTCAAAACTTCCCCTCCCTCGATGGGAGGGGTTCGGGGAGGGTGATTCTCGGAGAACTTCACCCCCACCTAACCTCCCCCATCCAGGGGGAGGAAATAAGAAACTTGTCTGACAATGTACTACTTCATTACAAATCGTGTCCCGCGTAAGACAGGTTAAAACTCTTGTTGCACAGCGGGAAATCGGAGATCTGCCCGCCGCGCACCGCCATCGAAAGGCCGATCCAGTTGTTGAAAGAAGGGTCTTTGATTTTGTATCGCACAATCCGCGAATGCGCATCCGTCATCGCCACATGAACGATTTCTCCCCGCCACCCCTCGACCATGGCCAACGCCGTATGATTCGGCTTCAATGCCGACGGCTTGGCGCATAAATCTCCTTCCGGAATCTGATCCAATATCTCCAAAAGAAATTCCAAAGACCTTTGAGACTCCAGCCAGCGAATCAGGGCCCGGGCATAAACATCTCCTGAGAGGACGGTGGAAGTCGGGATATGCTGAAAACGGTACATCCCCGAGGCATAATCCGTGCGGACATCAAGACCGCACCCCGAGGCGCGGGCCGCCGGACCAACGAGCCCCAACTCTTGGGCTGTAGCGTGGGAGACCACCCCCGTTCCTTCAAGCCGGGAGAGAACGGAAGACTTGGTAAAAAAAAGATCAGCGATTGCTTTTAAATCTTTCCGGGCGGTCAAAAGACGCTTCCGGAAATTCTCCGCCATTTCTTGATCTAAATCAAATAAGATACCGCCGGGCCGGCACAGGCTTCTCCCGTAACGGTTGCCGCTTAACTCCATCAATAAATTCAGGAATTCCCCCCGAAGCCTGCCGAAATAAGCCGCGGGCGGCAAAAACCCTATATCCGTACTTAATGCGCCTAAATCCCCGACGTGATTGGAAAGCCTCTCCAATTCCAGGGCAATGGCCCGGATGGCTTCGGCCCGGGGGGATATTTCACAATCACTTAATGATTCCATAATATTGCAATAAGCCATCCCATGCCCTATCACGGTGTCTCCGGCAATGGATTCAGCCAAAAGAACCGCCCTGGACGCGGAGACCTCCTCTATCATCTTCTCGACGCCCCGGTGCTGATACCCCAGTTGGACCTCCAGGTTCAAGACCTCCTCGCCATGACACTGAAAGCGGAAATGTCCCGGTTCGATGATCCCGGCGTGGACTGGGCCGACGGCGACTTCGTGCGCTTCCTCTCCCTCCACGCGGTAAAAAGGATAAACCCCGGGGACAGGCATTGCGGCCGCCTCCGGCCACAAATCCGGACAATCGCGATAATTCCGGTGATACCGCACCGGCTTGAGCCAGGGATGCCCGACGGGGGTAACGGCAAACTGCTCGGCCATTTCCCGCTCAAACATGTGGGCTTGGGGAAGCTCAGGCGTCAGCGACCGGAAAGAGGCGCTAGCTGATGGTAGGCGCATGGAAAGGACTGATAATTTCCCTTCCTGATCTTTCCCTAACATCGCGAAAATCCTGGTATTTCTGTTATCTTCCAGATAAGCGAACAGATTAACGAGTCTCGCGCCCTGAGAACATCCCTCCAGAATCTTCCGGTGAAACAGCCCTTCATCCAGGACGGGGACGCGGCTGGACTCCCAGCTTTCTCCGTTACGCGCGTAAAATTCCTGCGGTTCCATCTTATCGCCCTCCTAAAAGCTTACTGGATTCTCT
>MHGQ01000035.1:0-374 GCA_001805645.1 Omnitrophica WOR_2 bacterium RIFCSPHIGHO2_02_FULL_50_17
AAGAAGGCCGGACTTTTCCTGGCGTTGACGGGCGTCGAGGTCGAAGACGACATGACCCTCGCCAAACAGGGCAAGGGGGTCACCATTGAACAAATCAAAAAGACCGTCCGGATTCTGCGCGAGAATGACATCGGAAGCGTGGGCACCGTCCTCATCGGGCTTAAAGATGACACGGAAGAAAAAATCAAGAAGCGTTTACAGATCGCGGATGAGATCGACCCGGACATCTTTGCTTTGGATTATATGACGCCGGTGCCTAATTCTCCGGACTGGAAATACGGGATCAAGAATGGATGGTTTGATCCGGACAAGATCAACTTGAAGGAATGGGATTTCCAGCACCCGGTTGTGCCGACCGACCATTTGACTGTCGA
>MHGQ01000035.1:404-681 GCA_001805645.1 Omnitrophica WOR_2 bacterium RIFCSPHIGHO2_02_FULL_50_17
GATGTCAAACACAGAAACACAACTGCAGTGGGAATCCAACGCTCGTCAGAAGTACGAAACGATGATCACCAAGATTCCGCTTTTTCACAGGGAGATAGCCAAGCAGGTGGTTGATAAAAAAGCGGTCATCAACGCCCAGAAACGGGGATCCGGCATTATTGAGGAAGAAGATATCGTCAAGGCATTCCTTTCGGAAGTCCCGATGGCCTTTTACAGCCTGATGATCCGGCTTTTGCAGGAGGCCGGGTTTGAGTATAAGAAATATGAACAACATTCG
>MHGQ01000035.1:719-8257 GCA_001805645.1 Omnitrophica WOR_2 bacterium RIFCSPHIGHO2_02_FULL_50_17
AATATGAACAACATTCGTGAAGCGTATCTTGTGAAGAGTATCTCGTAAAAGTTTTGTTTGCGCTTCACGATTCACGAACGACGCTTCACGCAAGGAATTTATGAAAATCGCCATCATCGGCGCTGGTGCTATCGGATCCGTCGTCGCGGCCTATTTAACCAGGGCGGGAGAAGACACAACGCTCATCGGCCGGCAGGAGCAGGTGCAGGCCATCCGTGAAGGAGGACTTCACGTCAAGGGAGTGAGGGGCGAGGGGACTGTCCAGGTCAAAGTCCTTTCCCGTCTGGAGAGGGACTATGACTGGGTCATCTTCACCGTCAAGACACAGGATATTCCCGAGGCGGTTCAACAAAACCGAGCGTTTCTTAAAAGCTGCTGTATTTTAAGCTCGCAAAACGGCGTCCAGGCGGATGAGATGCTCGCCCAATATTTTCCAAAGGACGCGCTTTACAGCAGTATCGTGATGTTTGGCGCGACGTATACCAAGCCCGGCGAAGTGGTTTTCAATTTCGAAGGCGACTGGATTGTCGGTAAACCGTTCGCGTCTAATGATGGGAAAGTAAGCGAAATCGCCGCGATTCTGAAGAAGGGATTCCCGGTTGTCGTTTCGGACAATATCACGGGGATGAAATGGCTGAAACTGTTTGTTAACTTTAATAACTGCATCCCGGCGCTGACGGGTAAGTCGATGCAAGAAACCTTCGCGGATATGGATTTGTGCCGGTTGAGCATTTTGTTGCTTAAGGAAGGTTTTGATATCGTGCAGAAAAGCGGTATCCAGGCAGTGTCCTTGCCGCAGTTTCCGGCGGAGCGGATTTACGGCTTAGTGAATATGCCTTTGGATCAGGCGGCCGGGATTATTAACAAGACTCTGACAGGATTAAGCCAAGAGCCGCTTTACGGATCTATCCTGCAGAGCATCATGCGCGGGCGCACGAGCGAGATTGATTACATCAATGGCCAGGTGCTCAAGATGGTGCGTAATCCAAAGGAAGAGGCTCCTTTAAACGCGCGGGTTCTTGAGATGGTCCACCAGGTTGAGCAGCGGAAAAGATATTTTACTGTAGAAGAAATCAAAGAAGCATTCGAACTTAATAGACAAAAGGTTTGATGCTAGATCCTGGATACTCGATCCTCGTGTGGATTTATCGAGCATCCAGTATCGAGGATCGGAATGAGGTAAAAATATGTCACGAAGAGTGGTAGTCACAGGAGTCGGGATCATTTCCCCGAATGGCGTCGGGAAAGAGGCGTGCTGGAAGAATATGATCGGCGGTGTCTCCGCGGTCAAGCGCGTGACGGAATTTGACGTCTCGATGTTCAACACGAAAATCGCGGCGCAGGTGAGGGATTTTGATCCCATCAAGCTGGGATTGACGCGTGAGGAGGCGATCCGCATGGACCGTTACGTCCAGTTCGCGGTCGTGGCCAGCCGCATGGCGCTGGAGGATTCCGGATTGGACTTAAAGAAAGTAAACCGCGAGCGCATGGGCGTGTCTTTGGCCAATGCCATCTGCGGGACAAAGTATATGGAAGAAGAATTCGCGTTGGTGACCGACAGCGGCAAAAAACCCATTGACCCGGCGATCGTGCGTCCTGACCTGTATGACGCCTCGATGTTCAATACACCCTCAAGTGAGATCGCGGCCAAATACGGTCTGCATGGGGTATGCAACACGATTTCAACTGGCTGCACCGCCGGCACGGATTCTGTGGGATTTTCGTTTGAGGCTATTTCCGATGGTGATGTGGATGTTATGATTACGGGAGCCTCCGAGGCGCCGATTACGCCGATCACCTTCGGCGCTTTTGATACGGTGAACGTTTTATCTGTCCATAACGAACATCCCGAGAAGGCCTCGCGTCCTTTCGACGCTAAGCGTAACGGCTTTGTCATCTCGGAGGGGGCCGGGCTTTTGGTCGTTGAAGAGCTCGAGCACGCGAAGAAACGCGGCGCTAAGGTTTACTGCGAGATCATCGGGTTTGGGACAACCAATAACGCGTATCACATGACCGACCTGCCGCCGGAGGGCGATGCTAAGGCCGCATGTATTCGGCTGGCCCTAGAAGACGCCCGCGTCAAGCCGCAGGAGATCGATTACATCAACGCGCATGGTTCTTCCACGCGGCAAAACGACGTTTTTGAGACGAACGCCTACAAAATGGTGTTCGGCGATTACGCCTACAAGGTGCCGATCAGCTCGCTGAAATCCATGATCGGGCATCCTTTGGCCGGGGCCAACGGAATCGAATTGGCCATCGGGGCGATGATCTTTGAGCGCAGCATCCTCCCGCCGACGATCAACCAGGAGTTTCCGGATCCCCAGTGCGACCTGGATTACATCCCCAACAAGGCGCGGGAGAAGAGAGTCAACTGCATGCTCAAGACCTCCAGCGGTTTTTCGGGGATCCACTCGGCGATGGTTTTGCGCAGGTTTAATGACTGAAGGAATCTATGAAAAAGATCTGGGTTCATAAAGCCAAGAGCTTCAAAGACGCGGAAGAATGGGACCGAAAATTTTGGCGACGGGCCGGGGCCCAGGCGCGGTTTGCGGCTGCGTGTTCGATGGTAAAAGATTACTTAAAAATGAAAGGGAAAAGTGAACATTTGCTTCGATTGCAAAGAACTGTTCAAAGAATTAAAAGACGAGGATAGATGATGAACAAATTCATAAGAATTCTCCCACTTGTAATCATATTTTTAAACTTTTCTACGTATCTTTATGCAAAAACTATCAATTCTCCTGAGTTGCCAGCGGAACAAGCCATTGTTTTGGCAAGACAATACGTGCAGGATAACAATATTGATGTCTCTCGTCATTTTTTAGTAAGCGTGGAATATATAGAATTATATGATGAATATAATAAGCCGTTTTGGCGTATCGAATATCGTTTGTTGGCGTTTGTAAAAGGAGGTCAAATCATTATTTCTGTATATGGAGATGGGACGATCGGTGTGGGGTATGGAGAATGAATTGGTATGATTTGACACTTGACACTTTAAACTTGACACAAACATGAGGTTTAAATGGACAAAATAGCAATCACAGGAATCGGCATCGTCAGCCCCAGCGGGATGGATAAACGCAAATTCTGGTCGAATGTAAGCCACGGCCGCTCCGCCGTCGAGAAAATCACCCGATTCGACGCGTCGAAGTATCCGTCGCACGTGGCCGGGCATGTCCATGAGCTGGACGCCTATAGCAATGTCTCCTCCCGTCTTTTAAAGAAGATTGACCTGTTCGCGCATATGGCGCTGGTGGCATCGGAGATGGCTCTGCAGGACGCCAAAGTTGACATCCAGCAGGAAAATCTGGAACGCGCCGGGATCTTCATGGGCAACGCCATCGGCGGCTGGCTGTATGCCGAGACGGAACTGCGCGATCTGTATCTGGAAGGCCGCGAAGGGGTGAGCCCTTTTATGGCCTCGGCGTGGTTCCCTGCGGCGCCGCAGGGACAAGTTTCCATCCATTACGGGATCAAAGGATACAGTAAAACGGTCGTCGCCGACCGGGCGAGTTCGCTGATGGCGATCGCCTACGCGGCCCGCACCCTGATTCGCGGTAAGAACGATTTCATCTTGGCCGGCGGAATGGAAGCGCCGGTTACTCCCTACGCGCTTTTGTGCTGCAATACCTCCGGGATGCTCACGCGCAAAAATGATACCCCGCAGACCGCTTACCGGCCGTTCGATAAAACCCGCGACGGGTTTGCCATCGCCGAAGGCGCGGGTATCGTCATCCTCGAACCGCAGGATAGGGTGAAGAAACGCAACGCGCACGTGTACGCCAACATTATCGGGTACGGGACGACAACCGATGGGGTTGACCGCATCGATCCGGCCGCCGATGGAAAGGAATTGGCCAATGCCATTCATATCGCGCTGGATGATGCCAAATTGGAACCTTCGCGGATCGATTATATCTGTCTCGATGGCGCCGGGACCCAATTGAGTGATATCACTGAAACAATGGCGATCAAACAAGTCTTTAACGGTAAGGCCAGTCAAATCCTGTGTTCCGCGCCGAAATCGGTTTTTGGGAATATGCTCGGCGCCTGCGGCGCGCTTGATGTCATCACAACTGTTCTGGCGATGGAACACAGCCTGGTCCCGCCGACGATCAATTTGACCACGCCGGATCCCGAATGCGACCTGGATTATGTCCCCAACAAGGCGCGGGAGAAGGAAATCAAAAACGCGCTGGTGATTAATCGCGGTCGCGGCGGGATTAACTGTGCCTTGGTGTTGCAGAAAGCGTAGTACAAATAATTTAAAATAGGAGTGTCATCAATGTCTGTCGAAGAAAATGTGAAACAGGTTTTTCAAAAAGTGCTGGATGTGAAACCGGACGAGATCGAACCGGACGCCAAGCTGGATGAGTCACTGGACGTGGACTCGACTGAAATGGTCGAGATTGCTGTCGGGATCAAGAAGGCCTTGAACGTCCCCATCGGCGACAATGAGCTGAAGAAAACCCATACGTTCAATGACATCGTGGCTATTGTCGAGGCAAAAAAGTCCGCCGCCAACCGCGGGCCGTCCTGCGGGTGCGGACATTAATACCGTGAAGCGTGAAGAGTGAAGCGTCGATCGTACAATGATTGCGAAATACGCTTCACGAGATACGAGTGACGATATAATTATGCGAATTATTGATTTATCCTTACCCATCGATGACACCCTCGTGGAAACCCATGCGGCCACCATTGACCGCATCAGCCACGCCGAAGGGGTGGAGCATTTCAACTGGGTGGTGATGAGCAAGCAGCCCGGGGGCGAAGAGCGCTTCAAAAAAGGCGAGCGGGTGGCAACGAAAGATGAAATCCCCGATGGCGAGATGCTTTCTTTGGAGATCGTCCATTCTTCCGTCCATATGGGCAGCCACGTGGACGCGCCGTTTCATTACGGTTCCACCTGCGAGGGCAAGCCGGCCAAGCAGATCATGGATGTCCCCTTAGAGTGGTGTTACGGCCCCGGCGTTGTTCTTGATTTTACCCATCTAAAGTTCCCGGATTTTATCGATAAAGACAAGGTCGTTGCCGCTCTGAAGAAGATCCATTACAAGCTCAAGCCCATGGATATTGTTTTATTTTATACCGGCGGGGACAAACTCCTGGGGACGGATGATTACGTCAATAAATACGTCGGACTGGTGCCCATCGCGGTGGAATATCTGTTGGATTGCGGCATCAAGATGATGGGTATTGATACGATAGGCTTAGACCGGCCGTGCTTTCTGATGTTCAAGGAATTCTTGACGACCAAGGATAAGTCCAAAATCTGGCCGTGCCATTGCCTGGGCCGCCGGCGGGAATACTGTCACATGGAACGCCTCGGCAACCTTGGCGCGATTCCAAAGCCGTATGGATTTACGGTGTCGTGTTTGCCTGTCAAGGTGCGTAACGCAGGGGCAGGGTGGAGCAGAGTTGTAGCGATTGTTTAGCTGTTTTATGCGTTATGTTTCATGTGAGGTGAGAAATGACCGGTAAAGAATTTTTCAGGAAGATAGCGAACGGGAAAGATGATTTTTTACAGGAGTTCATTGATATCCTCAAGGAGGGGAAGTTTTCCTTCTGTGTCATCGGCGGCTTGGGCGTGAACGCTTACGCGGAACCGGTGGTCAGTCTGGACATGGATGTCGTCATTGTCAGCGAAAGGATCGATGAACTGTTGCCGCGGCTGAAGAAAAAATTCAAGCTGGAAGAATTCGCCAACAGCATCAATGTTGCGGGGAAGGGTTCTGCGCTAAGGATCCAGATCCAGACAGATCTCCGATACCAGGATTTTATTAAGCGTGCGAAGGTCCACAATGTTCTGGGCTACAAACTGCCCGTGGCCACGATCGAAGATATCTTTCAGGGCAAGGTCTGGGCCGCGATGGACGAAACCCGCCGGGCGAGCAAAAGGCAAAAAGACCTGGCGGACATCCTGCGGCTGATTGAAGCAAAGCCACAACTTAAGGAATCTTTGCCCCAAAGCTTGAAAACACGGCTGAATCTGTAATGAAAACCAGGAATGTTTATATCATCGCTGGGCCCAACGGCAGCGGCAAGACGACGTTCGCCAGAGAATTTCTGCCCGGTTACGCTCATTGTCCGAATTTTGTGAACGCCGATCTTATCGCACAGGGGCTTTCGCCTTTTTTGCCGGCGGCGGCCGCGATAAAATCCGGAAGGCTTGTGCTGGAAGAAATCCGCGGCTTTGCGCGTAAGCAAGCGGATTTTGGATTTGAAACAACGCTTTCGGGTAAATCATACGTTAATCTTTTGAAGGCATTAAAGGCTCAAGGGTATAAAATGCATCTTTTCTTTTTGTGGGTGCCGGGCCCGGATTTGGCCGTCGCGCGTATCAGGGACAGGGTCGCCGAAGGTGGACACAACGTTCTGGTCCAGGACGTGAAACGCCGTTTTAATCGTTCCATTTCCAATTTTTTTAGACTCTATGAGCCGCTTCTGGATTCCTGGATGTTTTTTAATAACGCGGGATCCGTCCCGATATTGATCGCGAAAAGGAAGAATGGGCAGGCAGAGATCATTGACAGGGAATTGTTTCAGGGAATTCAAAGAAATGTGAGGGGACAATGAAAAAACGCCTGTCATTACAGGATAAGGCGGAACTCGCCATGAAGGAGGCTGTCCGCAAGGTTGTCGAGCGCCATAAAAAGACCGGTCGCCCGCTGGCGGTCTGGGAAAACGGTAAGGTGCGGCATATCTCCGCGGCCGAGGCGCTACGCCGGCGGCGATGCAGTGGAGGGAAAGCGAATTCAGTCGGCACCGACTGAATTCGGCAGTTAACTGCCGAATTGGCCGGGGTTGAATTTAACAGTTGGCTGTTGAATTGGGAAGGTACCCGTACATGATTAAACGTTTGGTTTTTTATGGGGCGGTTATTTTTATTGTCCTTTTTCTAGTAAAACTTTCGTTAGATTCGTTGCAGCCGGGTTTTATGTTAAAGGAGGAAAAGGATGTTTTAGGGCAGAATTTCCGAGGGGTTATAGTTCCTAATCCGGTTTATGATTATTACGGGAAAAGAGAGGGGATTGAAGTATTTTGTCATGATAACAAATTGGCGCCATATCTTCTCGTTAGAAAAGGAGAAATAGATTCCAGTAAATCCTTGCCCACTTACCTTGAGGAATTGTGGACATTAAGCAATGAGTTAAAAGGTAAAAATGTAATTCCTGTATTCTTAGAGGGCGATTTATCTGAATTTTATAATAAGGAAGTCGTGTTGAATGGTCTAATGAATTATGAGGGCGTAAATGATCGTTGGAGCTGCGAATTTATTATTGGGAAGTCTGTAAAAATATTGAAGGAATAAGGGAAGGAGAACATTATGTCCCACACACGTAACGAAGTCACAATCAATGCACCGTACGGCTTGGTTTTTGAGATTTCCAATCACATCGAGCGATGGAGCGAATTGTTCGGTAAGGAATATGCGAAGTCCGAGGTGCTGGAACGCAAGGGCAATGAAATTACGTTTCGTTTGACCGACGAGGATGGCAAGTCCTGGGTTTCCAAACGCTGGCTTTATA
>MHGQ01000036.1 GCA_001805645.1 Omnitrophica WOR_2 bacterium RIFCSPHIGHO2_02_FULL_50_17
TCTTGAAACCAAAATCACCTGGCATTTTACAAAGAGCAAGGCTCGCGTGAAACTTGACAGGGTTTATGACACTATTAAGAATTAACTTAACAATGTAGTAGTTACTGATATTTGTCATTTGCTCGTTTGTCATTTATGAATATGGAAGAACAGCAAAAAAACACAGGCAGGATCATCTCCGTCGAGGGGCCGGTGGTGGATGTTCAGTTTGAGCCGGGGGGGGATATCCCTAATCTTTACGAGGCCCTCGAAACGAAAAACTTTGAGGGGGAGAAGATCACCTTGGAGGTGGTGGAACATTTAGAAAATAATATTGCCCGCTGCATTGCCCTTGGCTCAACGCTTAATCTGCAATACAACGCCATGGTTAGTTCTTGTCAGGATATGGTGAGGATTCCGGTCGGCTATGAGATGTTCGGAAGAATCGTCAATGTCATCGGCGAACCCATTGACCGGCAGGGCGACATTAAGGCATCGCAGACGGCCCCTATCCGAAGAAGCATCACCAATGTTCGATTAAATCCGGATCATCTGGCGGGGAGAGAGCCGGAAATCCTTGAGACAGGCATTAAAATCATGGATTTTTTGTTTCCCTTGGTCAAGGGAAGCAAGACCGGCCTTCTGGGAGGGGCAGCCCTCGGAAAAAGCATTTTAATTCTGGAGATGATTCATAATGTTGTTCAGCAGCATAAGGGGGTATGCGTGTTTACGGGGGCCGGCGAGCGTATCCGCGAGGGAAACGAGTTGTATTTTGAGTTAAAGAAGCAAAATATCATCGATAAGGTCATGATGGCCTTCGGGCAGATGGACGAGTCGCCCGGGGCCAGGTTCGAGATCGCGATGACGGGCGTCACTCTGGCCGAGTATCTGCAGGATCAGAATAAGGACGTTTTATTTTTTATGGATAATGTCTACCGGTTTGTGCAGGCCGGGGCGGAGATATCGACCCTTTTGGGCCGTGTTCCGTCCGAGACAGGCTATCAGCCGACCCTGGCCTCGGAGGTGAGTGATTTCCAGGAGCGCATCCGTTCCAAAGAAAGCGGATCCATTACCGCCCTGGAGGCCTTATATGTCCCGGCGGACGATCTGACAGATCCCGCCGTTGTGGCCATTTTTAGTTACCTGGATGCGATCCTTGTCCTATCCCGGGAGAGGTTCCAGATGGGTCTTTATCCGTCTGTTGATCCCTTGATGTCCTCCAGCAGTAATCTGGATAGGGCTGTTGTCGGCAGGGAGCATTTTGATGTCGCTCAGGAATCTCTCAAAATTTTCACCAAATACGAGGAGCTCAGGCGGATTGTCGCGATTGTCGGGGTGGAGGAGTTGTCCAAGGCCGACCGGGTTTTGTATGAGCGCGCGCGAAAATTGCAGAATTTTTTGACGCAGCCGTTTTTCACGGCGGAAATTTATACGGGGAAGAAGGGACAGTACGTCCCTTTATGCGAGACCTTGGACGGATGCGAGAGGATTATTAAGGGGCGTGCCGATGAGATGCATGAGGATGAGTTCTATCTCATTGGAAGATTCCCGGAAAAACAGACCACAGAAACGAAGGACGAGAGATGAGAGATCCCGACGCTCCATTTTCGATGCCGGCTCCGACGCCTGATGGGAATCGGAGTGCCGACCGAAGCGTCGGCATCGGGACTCCGACCGAGCGAAGCGGGTGGCGGAGCGAGGGACGAAGCAGGATAAAGGAGTGAAGCGATATGCCGTTAAGACTCGGCGAGATCCTGGTTGAGAAACAATTGATCACCGGGGAGCAATTAGAGCAGGCCATCCGCGAACATCAAAAGACCAAGGAATTTCTCGGCCAGACTTTCATTCGTCTCGGCCTTATCAGCGAGGAGAAGCTGCTGAAGGTGTTGGCCGAACAGCAGGGAATGGCTTTTTTGAATTTAAAGGAGATTTGGATTGACGAAGAGGTGATTAAAAAAGTGCCGGCCAAGTTTGCCTGGCATTATAAGATTATGCCCATTGTCTTAAACGGCAATGTCCTCACCGTGGCCACATCCAATCCTTTTGATATGTGGTCTGTCGACGATTTGGAGACGAATTTGGGATACAGGGTGGAGACCGCCTTGGCGCTGTCCTGTGATATCATAGGGGCTATTCAGAAGTATTATGGGGTAGGGGCCGATACGATCGAACGGATATTGGCCGAGGCCCCGCCGGGAGGTGCGGCAGAACAAGCCGTCGCCAAGGAAAAAATCGAGGATTTGGAGAAGGCCTCGGATGATACCTCGGTCGTCAGGCTCGTCAATCAGATCCTCCAGCAGGCCATTCAGGACAGGGCGACCGATATCCATTTCGAACATTTCCGCGGCGATCTTCTTTTGCGTTATCGTATCGACGGGATTCTCTACGACGCCCAGGTGTCGGAAAATATGCGCTACCTTTATCCGGCGATCATCTCGCGCATTAAAGTTATGGCCAGCCTGGATATCGTGGAGCGCCGCATCCCTCAGGACGGCCGGGCCAAGGTCAACGTCGGCGACAAGGAATATGAGCTGCGTGTCTCGGTTTTGCCTACCCTTTACGGCGAAAATGTGGTTATCCGTATTTTGCCGATGCTGATGCTTTTCAGTATGGCGGATTTAGGCATGGAGGATAAAGACCTGCAAGTTTTACAGCGCGTGCTTCAGAAGCCGCACGGGATCATTTTTGTGACGGGGCCGACGGGTTCGGGCAAGACGACCACCCTCTATACGTGTTTGAGCCAGCTCAATACGCGGGAGCGTAAGATTATTACCATCGAGGACCCCGTTGAATATGAGCTGCGCGGGGTCTCTCAGATTCAGGTGAACCCGAAGATCAACCTCACCTTTGCCGGCGCTTTAAGAAGCATCCTGCGCCATGATCCTGATGTGATTATGGTGGGGGAGGTGAGGGATTTCGAGACCGCCAGCATCACCATCCAGACGGCCCTGACGGGACACCTGGTTTTTTCGACCCTGCATACCAATGATTCTGCCGGCGGCGTCACGCGGCTCATCGACATGGGCATCGATCCTTTTTTGATTACCTCATCCGTGGAGATGTTTATCGCCCAGCGCCTGGTGCGCCGGATATGTCCGGAATGTAAAAAAGAATCCAAGTTCGACGCCTCAGAAATAACGACCCTCCCCCAGGGGATGGATATACCTAGGGCCGTCTTTCGCGGGAAGGGATGTCCTGCGTGCAATCATACGGGCTACAGAGGAAGAACCGGTATTTATGAGTTATTGGTTGTCACTGAGCCGGTGAGAAGGATGGTGCTGCGGAAGGATCCCTCTGATTTGATTGAGGCCAAGGCCATAGAACTGGGCATGAAACCCATGCATGAGGACGGCTGGGAGAAGGTCTTCGCCGGCATCACGACTCCGGAAGAGGTGCAGCGGGTGACGCAGGCAGCGGAGTAGGGGCCGTTCGCGAGCGGCCCCTCCTGTGCGAGGATTAGTGAATATGCCGATATTTATTTATAAAGCCAAACGCGGGCCGGAGAAAATTGAGACGGGCGAGGTGGCGGCCGTCAGCCTGGACGATGCCGTTACAAAATTGGAAGGGATGGGATTAAGCCCCATTACGCTCGTCGAGAAAGATGAAGGAAGAGGGAGGAGGGAGGAGAGACGGGAAATGGCAGCGTCCTCCTTTCCTTCTTCCTCGCATCTCAGGGTCCGGACAAAAGATGTCGATGCCTTCACCTGGCAGCTGGCGAGCCTTGTCAAGGCGAGTGTCCCTATCCTCAAGGCGCTGGCCCTCATTTCCCAGCAGACCGAAAATAAATCCATGAAATTTATCGTTAATGACCTGCATCATCAGGTCAAAGACGGCAAGATGTTGTCCGACGGGATGCGTCAGTATCCCCATGTGTTCAGCAATTTGTATTTGAGCATGATTAAATCCGGCGAACAGGGCGGGGTACTGCATGAGGTTTTGTATAGGATAGCGGAATACCGCGAGAAAGAGCAGGCGGTGACACGTAAGATTCAGGCGGCCCTGGCGTATCCGGCCGTCATGGTAGTCGTCGGGTTCGGCACGGTTTTTATTATGCTCACCGTCTTTATGCCCAAGTTCATCAGTATCTTCGCGAATATGAAGCAGAGGCTTCCTGTTCCGACGATGATACTCATCAATATGAGCCGCTTTCTGTCGGAGAACTGGATAGGATTTCTTATTGCTGTCGCCTTTGTCTTTGTGATTTTCGGCCGGGTGCGGCCGTCCAGCAAAAAGAAATTTCTGTTTGATCTTATTAAGTTATATATTCCTTTTATAAGGGAATTTGTGCGTCATGCGGAGATTGCCAAGTTCACCAGGACGCTGGGATTGCTTTTGAAAAACGGTCTTTCCGTTTATGAGAGCCTGGATCTGGCCACGGATACGCTGGATAACGAGGCCCTGCGCGACCAGTTAAAACGGGCCAGTAAGGAGATCGTTCAGCAGGGGGCCACCTTGTCTTCCAGCCTTGTCAAGGTGAAGGTCTTTCCTAATTTCGCCGTCAATATGATTGCCGTGGGGGAGGAAGGCGGCAAGCTGGAGGAATCTCTCAGCGGGATTGCCGGGGCCTATGAAAAAGAAGTCGAGCAGGCCATCAATGTGATGACTTCGCTTCTGGAGCCGATCCTCATCCTGGTTATCGGCGGGATTGTCGGGTTTATCGTCTTTGCGATGCTTCTGCCCATTTTTGACATCGGCGCGATGGCGAGATGATAGATGCAGGACAATAGACTATAGACTATAGACGATAGACCATGGAATTTAACACGGGAGGATAAAATGCAAAAAAATGTTTATTATTTCACTTCGCATCAGGAGTATCACGTAGCCAAGCAAGATTTCCCCAAAGTCTATAGTCTATGGTCTGTGGTCTATGGTCTCAACAGAGGGTTCACCCTTGTCGAGCTTATGATTGTCGTCATTATCATCGCTGCCTTGGCGGCGATGGTCGTGCCGCGTCTGGGGTCGCGCTCGGAACAGGCGAAGGCGGCGGTTGCCGAAGCGGATATCAACTCCAACATTGGTCTGGCCTTAAAGCTGTATAAGCTGGATAACGGCCGTTATCCCACCACCTCTCAGGGGCTTAAGGCCCTTTCAGCGAAACCTTCCTCCACGCCTGCCGCGACAAATTGGAACGGCCCCTATCTTGAGCGGGAACCTCTGGATCCGTGGAAAAATCCCTATCAATATAAGTCTCCGGGAGCCCATAACCCCGACGGCTATGACCTGTATTCCCTGGGATTGGATGGCGTCGAAGGGACAGAGGATGATGTCAAGAATTGGCAATAATCAGGGTATAACGCTTATCGAGATTCTTCTGGCCGTAGTTATCCTGTCCGTCGGCATAGCCGGTGTCCTTCAGGCATACGCCGTCGCTGTCACCACACTGGAGACAGGCCAGGATTATGTCGATGCCATTCAGTTGTTGAAGGCAAAAATGGCTGAAATCGAGCAGAAGGCAATCGAAGAAAAAGGTTTATCTGCCGGGTTATCGCGAGGGAACTTTGGAGAAGGGCTGGGTGATTATCAATGGGAGTGGGAGGCCCGGCCGACGTCTCTTGAAAGCCTGCATGAGCTTAAGCTCGTCGTCTCTTCCCCTCACAAGAACAGACAATTTTCGCTTATTACCTATGCGGAGAATAAGGATTATCAACAGAAAGACTAAAGACAAAGTCTTCAGTCTGAATAAGGGTTTCACCCTCGTCGAGCTTCTGATTGTTGCCTCTATCCTGGGGATGGTCGCCTTGGCGGTTCTTTCCAGCTTTGATGCCGGGTTCCGCACCTTTGCGCATATTCAGACCTTCGGCGGGACACAGGCCGATGTCTTGCTGGCCATGGAGCGGTTCGAGCGGGATGTGAAGAATGCATTCCGTCTTTCTGAAATCACCTTTGACGGGGGAACGAAGGAAATTTCTTTTCCAACGGTTGTGACGCGGCTGGATGAGGAAGATAACGAACGCGTGTCCTTAGGAAAAATAACGTACCGTTTCGATTCCTCCCAGAAGGCGTTCGTCGTGAAGGAAGAGGGCTACGCCGGCAGTGTCGCCGGCGAGGGGAGCGGCGAGACGTCTTCAGAAATTTTAGCCTATATTGAGGACTTGAATTTTAATTATTATTTTTACCGTAAGGAAATGGAAGGAGATCAAGAAAGGGTTGACTACGGCTGGAAGGCCGTATGGAACGGGGAAGAGGAAGGGCTCCCTAAGGGCATTAAGATCGAGGTAGTCTTTACCAACGGCTCACGGGAGAACAGCCTCTCGCGCACCGTCTTTATTCCCGTCGGCGGGGAAACCGTCGTGGTAAGCGATGGAAGCGAGCAGGGGGGAGAGGGAGGTCAAGGGGGAGATGTGTAAGCAAGGCAGTGTGCTGATTGGTGTGCTGTGGTCGTTATTTTTCTTGAGCGCTTTAGCGGCTGCCCTCTACGCCTCTATAGCGCCTCAGATTGGCCTCGTCGAGAGGCTTAAAGACCGGCCGCGGCTGTCTTGTTTGGCTCAGGCAGGCGTCCAAAGGGCGAGGGCGGTTCTTAAAGAGGATGAAACCGAGTCCTACGATGCCCTGAATGACGCCTGGGCTGACAACGAAGAGGCATTCAGGGAAATAGACTTGGGGGACGAGGGATACTTTAGCGTCAGCTATGAAGCAGGGGACGGCAGCTCTCCGGACGAAGAGATCAGATACGGCCTGATTGACGAGGAAAGAAAACTGAATGTCAACAAGGCTTCTTTCGAGGTGTTGAAACAGTTTTTTGAATCCGTCGGGGAAGCGACGGCTCAGGAGGCCGCTGACATCGCGGATGCAATTCTCGACTGGGTGGATACGGATGACGAGCCCCGGGAAAACGGCGCCGAAGAAGGCTACTATGCGAGCCTCCAACCGGCTTATCCCTGCAAGAACAAAGAATTTCAGGTCGTGGAGGAGCTGCTTCTTGTCAAGGCCATGACGCAGGAGGTTTTTGACAAGGTCAAAGAGTATGTGACTGTCTACAGCAGCGGCACGGTTAATCTCAATACGGCCGGAAAGCCGGTTTTGCAGGCGTTGGGGATGAGCGGGATTTTAGCTGAAAAGGTGCTTCATTTCCGAAAAGGGCCCGATGGGAAGGAAGCCACGGAAGACGATAATATCTTCGAGTCCGTCGAAGCGGCCGTCAATACACTCAGCAGCGCCGAGAGCCTGAGCCCTGAGGAGATTGATCAATTAAATAATGCGATCGGCACAGGCCTTTTGTCTGTGCGTTCGGACAGTTTTCAGGGAACATCCTGGGGGATGTTGAAAGACAGGGAGAGCTCCGTTAAAATTGTTTTTATCTTTGACCGGGAAAAAACGATAAAATATTGGAGAGAAAATTGAAGACGGGCGCGTCCCCAGGGTGGGGTTTTAAAAAAACCGTCGTTATTGTCGAGATAGGCAATGACTGGTTGAAGGTGGTGGAAGGCAGCCCCTCCGACAAGGAGGGGTTGGTGACGAAGGCGTGTTTTAAGAAGCTCATCGAGATTAAAGAGCCTGTTACGGACGCCCTGGTCAGAATTTTTAAAGAGCTTAAGCTCAATAAACAGGGCGTGATTGCCTGTATCCCGCGGCATCTTGTCACGGTCAGAATCCTTGAATTTCCGTCGACCAATCCCAAAGATATAAGAGACATGGTTTCTTTGCAAGTAGGCAAGCAGACGCCTTATTCCAAGGAAGAAATCATTTATGCTTATAAGACGGTCAGTGTCGCCAAGGAGGGGTACACAAAAGTTATGCTGGTCATTGCCCGGCGCAATTTGGTTAATGCCCGTGTGGAGGTCCTGCAGAAGGCCGGTATTGAAGTGGAAAAAGTGGCCATGAGCTCCGAGGGGCTTTTTCTCTGGGCGGGTCTTGCCCATCGCTCTGAGGTAAGTCCGGCTAAAAGCCCGGTGTATGACGAGGTCAAGGGCGAAGATCAGGCCGTTGTCCTTGTAGATATTGATTCAAATTATTCCGATTTCGTTGTGATTCGCAATGGAAAACTGGTCCATACAAGAAACTTTCTGATCGGGGCTAACTATCTTTTAAACGAGGGAGAAAAATGGAAAGAGAAATTTGCCGATGAAATCGTCCATTCTGTTGGACTTTATCAGAATGAGGAACGGGATGCTAAAATTGTCAGAATGTTTTTCAGCGGGGCGGCCAAGTTTGTTGCCGATCTCAATGCTTTCCTATGTCCCAAAATCGGTTTGACCATTGAAATGGCCGATTCAACATCCAATATTTCTTTGCGTAAAGGACTTCGTGTGTTTCAGGGAGAGGAGTGCAAATTCATTTCTCCTTGTCCTCTCATCGGCATGTCCCTTCGTCCTGAGGACTTGGAGCTTGATCTGACTTCCAGCGAAGTGCGCATCAAAAAACAGATCGAGGGAGGAAGGCGGCGGATGACCCTGACGGGGGTTCTTGCCCTCTCGATTGTTATGATGATGTCCATTTCATTTTTTATTATCTACTATAACAAGAATAGTTATTTGATCGAACTCAAGAGGGCCATGGCCCGCAATGCCCAGGACGCCCAAGAGGTGGAAAGGATGCGGATGTCTATCGATTTGGTCAAAGAGCGGTTGGATGCCCGCAAGAGATCGATCAATACTCTTCATGAGATCATGCGGTTGACCCCCAAGGAGATATATTTCACCAATATTAATATTGAGGAGAAAAATAACGTTGTGTTGCAGGGGCGGGCCGCGGCCATGTCGGATGTCTTTAAGTATGTTACGATCCTAGAGAATTCGTCTTATTTTGAAAATGTCAAAACGACTTACACGACGACCAAAAAAGACAAGGATGCGGAATATGCCAAGTTTGAGATTGTCTGCATGCATGAACAGGATACGGAGGAGGCCGCCCCTTGACAAGGAGCGGCGATTAGAAGGGGACGGCGATGTTTTGGGATAAACTTACGCAAAAAGAAAAAATCGGCTTGGGCATTTCCTTTGGTTTTTTTGCGGTTGCTTTTCTTGACCGCTTAATCATAAGCCCCATTCGGACGAGATTCCACAGGCTTGATCAGCAGATTAAGATCAGCGAGAAGCAATTAGGGAGTGATTTGCGCAATTTGAACCAAAAAGGGCTTATCAGCGAGGAATACGAGAAATATTTTCTTTATATCAGGCGCAGCGGATCGGATGAAGAAGAGGCGGCTCGCATCCTGGGGGAGATTGAGGCCCTGGCGCGGAAATCATCCGTTTATCTGGTCGACATGAAGCCGCGCAAGCCTAAGGAAACGGAGATTTATAAGGGGTACGCCGTGGAAATCGAGGCGGAAGGGCAGATGGAATCCTTAGTGAATTTTATTCATCAGGTGAACACTTCTTCTCAATTGCTGCGTATCGAGACCTTGCGTCTTACTCCGACGAAGGCCGAATCCAGTATTTTGAAGGCCTCGATGCTCATCACAAAGGTGTTGGTTCCCTAGACTGGAAGTTGAAAGAGAAAAATTGAGGATTTGTGCTTGTGTTCACATAAATCCTCTGTTATTATTAATAACAAATTGACCCCGGATAACTTTTAGTTAGTATAAGAACTCTATCAAGGATTGTTTATGTCAAAAGCGGCTAAACAAAGTATTTTCATTCTTATTGGCCTGCTGGCGGCCAGCCTTGGTTTCGCCGGCCTTACCTTTATGGCGAAACAGAAGGTTGAGCAGCAAAAACTTATTCTTGAGAAAAATCTTCAGGAGTCTCAGGAGCAGGTCAAGAGCAGTCTTGTCGAGGTCCAGAAATTAAAAGAACAAGTCGGCAAAGAACAGGAAGAGAAGTCCAAATCGAAGAAGACCGTTGCCGATATGGAAAAACGTATCGAGGACATGGTGGTCCAGATTAGCGAGATTACAAGCGACCGCGATAAGTGGAAACAGAGGCTGGATAATATTAAAAAAGAGCGTGACGAGCTCCTGGTTAAGCTTAAAGAGAAGCCGGAACCCCAGATCATTTACCAGGAAAAGATTGTTTATAAGGAAAAAGAACCTGAGCCTGCCCCTCCCGTCGAGGCGCCGAAACCGCAGGCCCCCGAGGCGGCAGAGCCTAAGACGCCTCCAGCTATTGCCGACGAGACAAGGGAAGATGTCCCCGAATCCCTGCAGGATGCGCAGGAAGAGCATTGGGCGCAGCTTCTCAAGGAGAAGGCCGCTCTCGAGCTTGAGATGGATAAATTGAAAAAAGAATTATCTGAGCATTCCATTGAGATTGTTGAGTTAAAGCAGGCCAACGAGGCCTTGCAGATAGAGCTGGATACCGTCAAGCATGAGAAAGAAGAGATGGAGGAGGACATCCAGCATAATGAGGCCTTGGTCAATAATCTCTCGGTTGAGCTGGCCAGGACGAAGAATGACAGGAAATTTGTGGCGGACAAAGTGGCCAAACTGGAACAGCAAAACACAGAACTGCGTCAGCAAATCAAGAAACTATCTTCGGCCAAGACTGCTGTGGAGAAATCCATTGTTCGTCTGGTACAGGATAAGGATGGGGTTCAAAAGAAGCTCGAACAGACCGAGACTCTGGTGCAAAGCAAGATCGACGAAATTTGGGAGATAAAAGACAGTCTAGACCGTTCCTTTCAGGCGGCTAAGTCCACACCCACCGCCGGTGAGGTGGAACTGCCTCCTATTGTCGTGAGTGCCGGCGGCTCATCCAAACTGAGCGGTTCATTCAGCCTCGAGGGAACTAGGCCTGGCTTTGAAGGAAAGATCGTCAGCATCAACGAGGGGAATAACTTCGTAATTATTGATGTTGGCGAAAAGCGCGGTATCCACCCTGGGGATATCCTGGGCGTCTATCGCGGTTCAGAATATATAGCCCGTCTGGAGGTGATTCAGGCCAGGCAGGATATTTCGGCGGCCGATTTAAAGGATCAATGGGCGAAAGTGAAGGTGGGAGATATTGTCCGATGATCGAGAACCCCTTTGATCCATGAGCAAGAGAAAACCCAGCATTCATGATGTTGCCCGCCGCGCCAAGGTCTCCATCACGACGGTTTCCCGCGTCATCAATGATGTTTCTACCGTTTCCGATCCCAATCGATCGAAAGTTGAAGAGGCTATCGCTTATTTCAAATATAAGCCCAATATCAGCGCCCAGCGTCTGGCCCGCGGCCTCAATAATTCCATCGGGCTTGTCATGCCCGGCTATCCCGGCATTTTTTATTCCTTTTATGCCGTGGAGCTTATCCGCGGGGTCGGCCATGCCTGCGAAATTCTGCGGCTGGATTTAGTCTTTCATATCACCAACGGATTCAGCCCTTTAAGTACAAATAATGTCGGCGGGATTATTTTTGCCGATATTATTGAAAACCGGAAACAGGTCGAAATGGCCCTGGCCTCGGCTACCCCGTGCATTGTTATCAATAATCAGGTGGATGATCTGGATGTGGGGTATATCGCCGTCGATAACGTGTCGGGAGGGTGGATTGCCGCCGATTATCTGGTGAATCTGGGCCATACGCGGATTGCCACCATTACGGGGAATCTGAATACGCAGGCCGGCCTCAAGCGTCTGGAGGGGTTTGAGAAGCTTTTGAAAGAAAAACATGTGTCTTTGCCGCCGGAATACGTTTATCATGGAGATTATTCCAGACGCTGTGCCCGTTCTGCCACGGAACAATTTCTGAAGATGGAGCATCCGCCCACCGCTATCTTTGCCGCCAGCGACGACATGGCCTTAGAGTCTATGGCCGTTATTCTGGAGAAGGGATTCAAGGTCCCGCAGGATATGTCGGTTATAGGTTTCGATGACAATCCGGCCTGTTTATTCGGCCCTGTGGCGCTTACCAGCGTCAAGCAGCCCCTCTTTAAGATAGGAGAGGATGCTGTCCGTTATCTTCATGTCCTCATTTCAGGGAAAGGGAAAATTCGAAAGAAGGTGCTCCTTCAGCCTGAGCTGGTTATCCGAGACTCCTGCAGCGCTCCCCGAAACAGAGAGCAGAATCCAGCCTGAATGGGGCAATTGTCTATTGCTCGCCTTCGCCTCCTTCTTCCCAGGACGATTATGAATAAAAATTATGACTGTATAATTATCGGCGGCGGCCACGCCGGCATTGAGGCCGCCCTGGCGGCCAGCCGGATGGGCTGTTCCAGCCTGATGGTAACTCTTTCGTTTGAGACGATCGGCCAGATGAGCTGTAATCCGGCCATCGGCGGTGTCGGCAAGGGCCAGCTCGTTAAGGAAATCGATGCCTTGGGGGGAGAGATGGGGCTGGCGGCAGATAAGACCGCTATCCAGTTTCGCCAGCTCAACGCCTCCAAGGGACAGGCGGTACGCTCCTCCCGCTGCCAGTCGGACCGCAAACGCTACAAATTTTATATGCAAGGAGTGATCCGACGGCAGGAAAATCTGGATGTCTTGGAAGATGAGGTTGAGGGGCTGTTGACGAAGAAGGACAGGATCGCCGGGATCATGACAAAAAAGACAGGGAGGATCGATGCCGCGACAGTCGTCATCGCGGCGGGGACTTTCCTCAAAGGGCGCATCCATATGGGAAAGGCGATCACCGCTGGCGGACGGATCGGCGAGCCGAATTCGACACGGCTTGCAGCAAGTCTTGAAGACCTGGGATTTAAGATCTCACTGTTTAAAACCGGTACCCCGCCGCGTCTCGACGGAAAAACAATAGATTTTTCCAGTCTCGAGGCGCAGTATTCTGATGAGCGGCCGATGCCGTTTTCTTTCCGAACTCCCGGCATCCCGCGGGATCAAAAATTGGTGCCGTGTCATATCACGCATACGAACGAAAAGACCCACGAGATGATCCGCGCCCATATGCATCTGTCGCCGATGTATTCCGGACAGATTCAGGCGACCGGCGTGCGTTATTGCCCTTCCATAGAAGATAAATTAAAAAAGTTTGCCGATAAGTCCCGTCATCAAGTTTTTTTGGAGCCGGAGGGGCTTGACACGGATGAATATTATCCCAACGGCATTTCCACAGGACTGCCGGCGGATGTCCAGGAGCGGTTTGTCCGCACGATCAGGGGCCTGGAAAACGTCAAAATCAACCGCCCCGGGTATTCCATTGAGCACGGCGTTATCCCGCCGACGGAATTGACGCCCTATCTTGAAACAAAGAAAATAGGAAATTTATTTTTAGCTGGCCAGATTAACGGGACAACCGGCTATGAGGAGGCCGCCGCCCAGGGGATTGTCGCAGGGATCAATGCGGCCCTGAGGGCCGGGCACAAGGCCCCGTTTATTCTGGGGCGCCACGAATCCTACATCGGCGTTCTTATGGACGATTTGACGACCAAGGGCACCGAGGAGCCTTACCGCATGTTCACCTCCCGGGTGGAATACCGTCTTATTGTTAGGGAAGATAACGCGGACAGGCGTTTGGCCAAGTACAGCTGTCAATTCGGCCTTTTAAGCAGTGAGGACTATGCGAAGATTGAGAGAAAGTATGAGCTTATTGATGAAGAGATCCGCCATCTGAAATCCGTCCGCGTTTATCCGGGCACAAATTTAGACCGGGAGCTTGTCTTAAGAAACAGTTCTCCCTTGAAACAACCGACACTTTTAAGCGATATTTTAAAGCGGCCCGAAGCGGATTATGCGCTGATTGCCCCTTATGACGGCCGGCTGAAATCTTACCCCCAGGAGATCATTCATCAGGTCGAGTATGAAATCAAGTATGAAGGCTTTATCTTGCGCCAGCGTAAAGACGTCGAGCGGTTTCGCCATGTCGAAAATATCAAGATCCCGAAAGACATCGATTATGACAATATCCAGGGACTTTCCATCGAGGTTCGTCAGAAGCTGAGAAAATTCTTCCCGTTAAGTTTAGGCCAGGCCCACCGGATTTCTGGGATAACCCCGGCCGCCATATCCATCTTGATGGTGTATCTGCGCAAAAGGAGTCTTGAAAAAACGAGAGGACGTAAGGCGTAGTATTTTGCCTGAAAGGGCACAGGGTCAAAGACAATTCGAAGTTGACACCTCATTTTGAGCGGTGTTATAATTCAACACGTTGTTGTAACTACTCAGCTCTTCCTCCCCCTCGATGGGGGAGGCTGGCCTAACCCCTCCCATCCGAGGGAGGGGAACTGAGTAATTACACGTTGTTATTTAATTATTCAAGACGGAGGAATAGGGTATGAAAGGAACCGCCCTTAGCGGGAAGAAGATGAACATAGCCGGTGATATTACCGAATTGATCGGCAGGACGCCTCTTGTCCGTTTAAACAGAATCACGCAAGGGTGCTGCGCCGATGTGGCGGCCAAATTGGAATTTTATAACCCGATGAGCTCGGTGAAGGACAGAATCGGCCTGGCCATGATCGAGGCGGCGGAGAGGGAAGGCAAGATTCATAAGGGAAAAACTATTATCCTTGAGCCCACCTCCGGAAACACGGGGCTTGCCTTGGCCTTTGTGTGTGCGGTCAAGGGTTACAAACTAACCTTGACTATGCCTGAGACGATGAGCCTGGAGAGACGCGCCCTCCTGAGGGCCTTCGGGGCCAATTTGGTTTTAACCCCCGGCCACGAGGGAATGAAAGGGGCTATTAACAAGGCCCAAGATTTAGCCGCATCCGACCCCAATTATTTTATTCCCCAGCAATTCCAGAATCCTGCCAATCCGGAAATTCATCGCAAGACAACCGCCGAAGAGATTTGGAATGATACCCAGGGCCAAGTGGATATCCTGGTTTCAGGCGTGGGAACGGGGGGCACCATCACGGGAGTCTCTGAGGTCATCAAAAAGAGAAAACCGGGGTTTAAGGCCGTGGCTGTTGAGCCGAAAGGATCGCCTGTTCTTTCGGGGGGATGCGCGGGGCCGCACAAGATTCAAGGAATCGGCGCGGGTTTTGTGCCTGAGGTTTTGAATACCAAGGTTATCGATGAAATCATCCAGATTGATAACGAAGAGGCCTTCGAATACGCGCGGATGCTGACGCGTCAGGAAGGCATCCTGGCCGGCATCTCGGCCGGGGCAGCGGTCTGTGCCGCCTTGCAGGTGGCGCGACGGAAAGAAAACACAGGGAAACTTCTTATTGTTGTCCTTCCGGACACAGGCGAGCGTTATTTAAGCACAGATCTTTTCGCCGAGTTTCGCGGTTGATTCTTCCCGAACTTTCCAAGATGATGATTTCTTCCCGCAACACGACACGCAAATTTATACTCCTTATCACCTGCGTCCTTCTCTTTTTAATCATTGGCCGTTTTTTCCATATCGATGAGCGCTGGTGCAAATCGTTATTGACCGAAACCCCCTTGGCTGTGTCGGGGATTATTTTTATTGTCCTCTACGTTGTTCTCACTTCTTTAATCTGGCTGGGCCCGAAGGATTTCTTCCGCATAACAGCCGCCCTTATTTACGGGGCGTATGTGAGCACGCTTCTGGTATATATCAGTGAAGTGATCAACGCGTTTATTTTTTTCACATTCAGCCGGAAGCTGGGCCGCGGTTTTGTGGAGAGCCGACTGCGAGGGAAGATGAGACATATTGACGAAACGACGGCGGATACCAGCTTTTGGTGGATCTTTGCCATGCGGCTTTTTATCGTGCCGTTTCGATTTTTGGATATGGGTTGCGGCTTAAGCAAAATCTCATTTGCCAAATATTTCTCCATTGTCCTTATCGCCACGCCTTTCCGGCTTTTTTTATTTCAATACCTGCTGACTTTGGGTTTTGAAACCGTGCGCAATCCTTCCAAGCTTGCCGAGCATTTCCTGGAAAACCCCTGGGTTCTGTGGATGAATTTCCTTTACCTTGTCGGCGCTGCGACTGTTTTGTTTTTTTTAAGAAGAAAGAAACCCTCCCGGCAGAATTTGCCTACCGGTTAATCAAAAATCGCCTCATGGGAGATTCTGCGCCAGTCTGTTAGGACGGGGTCAAAATGACGCTGTTTGAGGACACGAAGGATTTCTTCGATAGGACGGTGGTCTTTAATATCGAATTGGGGATCTTGTTTGTCGGAAGGGATAACGGTGTAGCCGCCGACGGAGGTATTGGAGCCGGCGGAGATGCGTGTTACACCTAGTTCAAGGGCATGATCGCGCAGCGCAGGATTCTCCCGCGTTGACAGATTGATGCCTATCCTCGGGAAATGGATGCGGGTCAGGCACAGGATTCGGATGAAGGTGATATCATCCACCGGACAGGGGGCGAAATTTTCCCCCTTGATGGGCCTGAGGCGCGGGAAAGAGACGCTGTATTCCACGCCGGGGAAATGCCGTTCCATCCAGCGCAGGTGTTGGTAGAGGGCATAGATGTCCTCGGCCGCATCGGCCAGCCCCAGAAGGATGCCTAGGGAAATATGGCGGATGCCTCCTTGGGCGGCGCGTGCCGGGGCTTGGTAGCGGTAATCATAATCCGCTTTTTTCCCTGCGCGGTGGACCTCGCTGTAGCGTTGAGGGCTGTAGGTCTCCTGATAGACTGTGATGCCGTCAACCCCATGCAGGAAAAGCTCCCGGTATTCTTCCAAAGGCATCGGATGTACTTCCAGGTTGATGCTCGAAAAATAATCTTGGGCAATATGGACCGCTTCTTGCAAATAGGATAAAGGAGTGGCGCTGTAAGATTCGCCGGTTAACAGGAGGATATGTTCGATGCCTTTTCGGGCAAGATAGCTCATCTCCCGGTGCATCTCTTCAGGGGTTAATTTAAAACGCTGGATGCGGTTGTGGCTGTGAAAGCCGCAGTAGGTGCAATGGCTGCTGCAGTAATTGGATAAATACAAGGGGGCATACAGGGTAATCATTCGTCCGAAATACTGCTGTGTGAGTGTATGGGCCTGCCGGGCCAACTCCTCGGTCAGCTTTGGGCTCGGATCGCTGAGGGTTTTTCTGATTTCTGCAAGATCAATCATGGCTCGTAGAGAAATCCTGTCAGAGGGGAAGAGGCCGAAGCCTCCTGTTGAACGCCGGAGAGTCTGCTGAGATACGCCAGACGGCCGGCTTGGACAGCCAGGCCGAAGGCCTTGGCTAATAACACCGGTTTTTGGGCGGTAGCAACCGCGGTATTGGCCAGGACCGCATCGGCCCCCATCTCCATGGCCTCGGCGGCATGCGAGGGCGCGCCGATGCCGGCGTCGACGATAACGGGGATATCCATTTCCTCAATGAGGATTTGGATGAATTCTTTTGTCTTTAATCCTTTTTTGGTTCCTATGAGAGAACCGAGCGGCATGATGGTCGCGGCACCCGCCTTCACCAGCTCCCGCGCCGCATAGAGATCCGGATACATGTAAGGCAGGACGACGAACCCTTCACGAGAAAGGATTTCGGTGGCCTTGATTGTCTCGTGATTATCGGGAAGCAGATATTTACTGTCATTGATGACCTCAACTTTAATCCAGTTGCCGTAGCCGGATTCTTTCGCCAGCCTTGCGATACGCACCGCCTCTTGGGCATTACGCGCCCCGGAGGTATTCGTCAGCAGAGTCACATCCTTGGGGATATATTCCAGAACATTTTCTTCATGCCGTTCAAGGTCGATTCTTCTTAGGGCGGCCGTCACGATCTCTGCCTTGGAGGCCTCGATGCTTTCGGTCAGTTCCCTTTTATTTTTGAACTTCCCCGTCCCTAATAAAAACCGGCTCGTAAAGGCTTTGCCGGCGATGCGCAGGGGCGTGTCTTCTATTTCGGTAAACAGAGTTTCCATTTAACCTCCGCCGACAAAATTCAAAAGTTCGATTGTATCGCCTTCTTTGATCATGACCTGATCCCACTGGGGGGGGCGGACAATATCGCCGTTGATTTCCGCAATGACATGGGCAGTGTTCCTGCAGAACCGGCCGATCACTTCTCCTAAATTTTGAGGACCGGTCAATTCTTTTTCCCGGCCGTTTAATGTGATCTTCATCGCTTTATTCTTTTCTCGATACCTCACCCCGCCAACGGCAGCGATCCATAAAAGACTTCATTTTGACGGTTTATTCTAGGATATTTTTCCATAAAATGCAAATATCGCCATCGAGCCGTTATCCAGGCGTATTCAGCCCGTCGAGATTGCAAAGATATCGTCCCGCATGGAAAGTACATTTCTTTTGACTCTCAGGTATTCCGATGCGATAATAACCGCCGTTTTATGAAGAGACAGATTTGTCCCAATTGCGGTCAGCCCATTTCCGATGAAGAGGCGCTGTTGTGTCATTTCTGCGGGGGAAGTTTGCAAAGAGCAAGCCGGGGATTCTTGGGACGGTTGCGTTATGCGGATCCTCGGACGATATGGTTTCTCATTATATTTTTCGTGCTGTTGGGTTTTATTTTTGCGATAAAACGCTAAAAATAAAATATAATTTTGTAGTATTGGAAAAAAAACTATAGTATAAAGGTAGCGTATGAATAATTTTCACGCACAAAACAATCAGGCCTTTGGCTATCAGCTCCTCTTGGACTTGTATGGATGCCGGGAGGGCGTTTGTGACGATTTAACGCTGTGTTACCAGTTTCTGGACGATGCCGTCGCGACCCTCGGCATGGAGAAACAATCCCCTCCGAATATCTTCCGCAGCGACGAGGTACGTTTTCCCGACAAGGCCGGCCTTTCGGGCTGGGTGCCTCTGATCGAGAGCTCCATTGTGATCCATACCCTCACCCCTAAGAATTTTATTTCCATCGACGTTTATTGCTGCAGGAACTTCGACGTCCAGAAGGCCAAACAGAAATGCCATCAATATTTCGCGCCGGAGAGGATGGACGAGCAGTTTATCGTGCGCGGGATCGATTACTACCGCTCCGACACCAATTATCACACCCTCGTTGTTGACAGGGCCGATACACGGGCCCCTGAAATCACGATTAATCCGAAGAAGGATCAATTCACTTTACATTAATATTTTTCCCTCTTCCTGGGGAAGGCTCTTCTAAGGGAGGGGTTGTTTTCTTTTTTGGGCGGGAAAGACATGGCGTATACAACACACGAAATTCACAGAATTGAAGAAAAGTGGCAGGAGATCTGGCGGCAAAGGAAGATCTTCAATGCTCAAATGGATTCTGCGAAAGAGAAGTATTATGTCCTTGAGATGTTTCCCTATCCTTCCGGTAAAATCCACATGGGGCATGTGCGTAATTACACCATCGCCGATGTGATCGCCCGTTTTAAGATGATGCAGGGCCGCAATGTCCTTCATCCGATGGGTTTCGATGCCTTCGGCCAGCCCGCTGAGAATGCGGCCATCAAGAACAAGGTGGATCCCGCCCAATGGACCCACGGCTGCATTGACCAGATGCGCCAAGGGTTGAAGCGTATGGGATTTTCCTATGATTGGGACAGGGAGATCTCGACCTGCGATGCGTCGTATTACCGCTGGAATCAATGGATTTTTTTAAAGATGTTTGAGCGCGGTCTTGCCTACCGGAAGGCCTCTTCTGTCAACTGGTGCGGCGGCTGCGAAACCACATTGGCCAATGAGGAGGTCATTCAGGGGCAATGCTGGCGGTGCAAGTCTGAGGTCGTTCAGAGGAAATTGGATCAATGGTATTTACGGATTACGGCCTACAATGAGGCGTTGTTGGAGGACTTGAAAAAACTGAGCCGTTGGCCGCAGCGTGTGGTGACCATGCAGGAGAACTGGGTCGGCAAAAGCCATGGCGTGAATATCTTTTTTAAGGTCAAGGACAGGGAGGACATCCTAACGGTTTTTACAACCCGCGCGGATACGATTTTCGGCGCCACGTATATTGTCTTGGCCCCCGAACATCCGCTCGTCGAGGAACTGGTGAAGGGGACCCCTGATGAGAAAGAAATCATGGCCTTTATCCAGAAGGTAGCGAACGAAAGCAAGAGCCTGCGTGTTTGCGGGGACAAAAAGAAAGAGGGGATTTCCACGGGCCGGCATGCCGTCAATCCCGTTAACGGCGAGGTGATTCCCATTTGGATTGCCGATTATGTCCTTATGGAATACGGCACAGGGGCCATCATGGCGGTCCCGACCCATGATCAGAGGGATTTCCTTTTTGCAAAAGAGTATCAGCTCCCGATGCGTATCGTTATTCAGAATCCCGCTGAGCCCGGTATTAAGGAGCAGGATTTGACTTACGCTTATGAAGGAGACGGCGTCTTAGTCCATTCGGCCCAATTCAGCGGCCTTTCCAATGTTCGGGCTGTTGAAAAAATCGGGGAGTGGATGTCCGCCAATCCACCTGCGTGGATTGGCGAGACCTCGCCCGACAAATCTCAAGGAGATTTGTCGCGGCGGGGCTGCCATGTCATGGGTAAAGTCAGCGTTCATTGGCGCCTGCGGGACTGGCTGATTTCTCGTCAGCGGTATTGGGGGACGCCGATTCCCATGATCGCCTGTGACCGATGCGGGATTGTGCCGGTGCCGGAAAAGGATTTGCCGGTTGTCCTTCCGGAGAACATTAAAATCACGGGGCAGGGAGGGAGCCCTTTGAATTATTGCGCGGAATTCGTGAATGTCCTGTGCCCGCGGTGCCATAAATCCGCCCGGCGGGAAACGGATACGATGGCCACGTTTTTCGATTCTTCCTGGTATTATTTGCGGTATTGTTCGGCGTGCGACGAGCGTCAGGTTTTCGACAAGAAAGAGGCCGCATACTGGATGCCGGTCGATCAATACGTCGGCGGCATCGAGCACGCCATTCTGCACCTTTTGTATTCGCGGTTTTTTACAAAGTTTTTCAAGGATTTGGGATGGGTGAATTTTGATGAGCCGTTTATCCGTTTGCTGACCCAGGGGATGGTCTTAAAAGACGGTGAGGTGATGTCCAAGTCCAGAGGCAACACGGTTGACCCCGACGATGTGATCGAGCGTTACGGGGCTGATGCCTTACGTCTGTGTATCCTTTTTGCGGCCCCGCCGGAGGATCAGCTGGAGTGGAGTGACAGCGCTGTCGACGGCTCCTGGAAGTTTTTAAACCGCCTCTGGCATTTGGTTGAGAACAGGTATGTGCCTGCCTCGGGCAATATGGGAAGAGAGGCGATGGATCAAGCCGACAAGGATCTGGAACGGGCGCGTCACACCGCAATCAAGAAGGTCACGGAGGACATCTCTGAAGGGTACAAATTTAATACGGCCATCAGCAGTCTGATGATCCTGATGAATGAAATCGATCGATATCACAATGCGGCTGGGAATGCCATGCCTACCGGCGGGCAGACCATGAAACAGGTCCTTTTGAATAAGGCCATCCGGACGGTTGTGCTGCTCCTTTCGCCTTTTACGCCTCATATCTGTGAGGAGTTGTGGGAGAAGATGGGCGGTTGCGAGGAAAGCATTGTGCGCGTGCCCTGGCCGGCCTATGACAAGGATGCCCTTCAGCAGGATCTTGTCCAGATCGTTGTTCAAGTCAACGGCAAGCTCAGGGGCCGATGCGAAGTGAGGCCGCAGATAACCGAAGAAGAGATTAAAGAGCTCGTCCTGGCCGATGCCAAAATCCAGGGATTCCTGCAGGGCCGGCCCCTTCGGCGCTTCATTTATGTCCCCGGCAAATTGGCGAATGTGGTGGTCGAAGAGGGATAACGCTCCCGTTCCTTTAGAGCGTGCGCTCAAAGATAAGTTTGACACATAAAATCATAAAATGGGACACAACATAATGCATAAAATGGTGCATAAAATGGGACACAATACTTAATTGAAATAAGTAATGTGTCCCGTAGTGATACAAGGCACACGCATAAAAAATGCCTAAAGCGTTGACTAAATCCGACGGGTACAAGAGCCTTGTCAAAAAAATCACGCTGGAGTTCGCGGAGCTGGAATTCTTTGTCAAGAACCGTGTGGCGCAAGGCCACTGGAACGTCGGTAAATATATCCACGAACACTTACTGGAACACAAGGACAGGGCGGATTACGGCGCGACCCTTTACGAACGGTTGGCTAAAGACGTGGGCCGGGACAAATCTACGCTGTTACGCTCAGTGCAGTTTTATCGTACCTACCCAATTGTCGCTGCGCAGCGACAATTGACCTGGGACCACTACAAGAGCCTTCTCCCGATCAAGGATGCGGCAGAGAGAAAAAAGCTCGAAGAAAGAATTATCCGGCATGGTTGGAACACGAAACAATTCCGGAAATATTTAAGCGTCAAGCGCGAACTGGCAGCACCGGCCAAGGACGACAAGCTTGTCGTGCAGTTAAAATTCACCCGCGGGAAGTTGCACACCTACCAAATCGTACCGGCGAACAAGACGCTTTCCCGCAGAGGCCCTTTGGCCCTGGACCTTGGCTTTCGCGAGCAGTATGAGACGCCTAAGGACGCGCCAAAATTGAAAGAGAACGACACGGTGGAGCTTGTATTTAAGGAAGGAAATTTTTCCGGAGTCAGGAAGGTCAGCGTTGCCCAAGAAGATATTTTTACCTACGTTGCCATGGTCGAGAAGGTCATCGACGGCGACACGCTGCTGGTCTCCTTTGATTTTGGCTTCCCCGTGTCTGTCAGCCAGAAGCTGCGCCTGCGCGGGATCAACTGCCCCGAGATCGACACTGAAGAAGGCAAAAAGGCCAAACGGTTCGTCGAGGCGCGGCTCAAGGGCTGTGATTTTATCGTCGTCAAGACTTACAAAGACCGCACGGACAAGTTCGACCGGTATCTGGCGGATGTATTCTACAGCGCAGGGACCAGCGACCCGTCGCTGGTTGCCGGTGAAGGGACCTACCTGAATCAGGAGCTCTTAAACGAACACCTGGCCGTCATCTATTAAGGGAATCCCCCGCATGGACGCTTGAAAATTTTGTGTTTACAGATTCAGCGGATTCAGATAGACTATCACCGAATTTAGAATTCATCCCGAATTCGCCCCCCCTCTCGGATTTCCCCTTAAATTTTTGCGCCTTAATGGTCAGCTTTACCAAACAGGAAAGACTGGTCTTGCTGGTTTTGGCCTTTGTCCTTCTGTCGGGATCAATCTTCCAGTATCTTTTAAAGAGATACCCGCGGCTCAAAGACAGCGTCTTTCTCTTGGAGAACGACCGGGTAGGCCCGAAGGTCGATCTGAATACGGCCTCCCTCGAAGACCTTGTCCGCCTTCCCTATATTGGAGAATATACCGCCCGCAATATCCTTGCCTATCGTGCCGAAAAAGGGCGGTTTGCCTCGGTTGAGGAGGTTAAGTTTGTCAAAGGGATTAAAGAAAAAAATTATCAAAGATTCTCCAGATATTTGATGGTTAGAAAACCAAAGGGATAATCGTGCGTCGGCCGCTTGGCTTTCAGAAATCTTTTTCATGAACAGATTTAAGACAACAACCGGATGGGGTTGCGCCCCTCGTCCTTTAGGGTGGGTTTGCGTGTGTTTTTCTTTAGGGATTGTCGTTAATGAATACCTCAAAATTTCATTTGCGATTTTTTCTTTTTTAACAGCGTTAGGGATGCTTTTGAGTCTATTAACCCAACGAAGAAGGATCTCAACCCTTTTTCTTTTGTTGGCGTTCGTTTTTTTAGGTTTGGTTTACGCTAAGAATTATCAGATATTTTCTTCGGATCATGTTTGTCACATTTCCTATGGTTATCGTCAAGAGCCTCTCTTGGTGGAAGGGGTGGTTGTCTCGGATGTCGAGAAGAGGGCCTTCTTTAAAGGAAAGAAGACGGTCTTTACCTTGGAGGTCAGACGGATTCGATCTCCATGGGGATGGAAAGAAAAGAAGGGAGCGATTTTGGTCAATCTTTTTCGGGAGGAGGATGTTCGCTACGGCGATTATCTGATCCTGGAAGGGAAATTGCACCGCCCCTTTAATTTCTCTCAAGACAGCAGTGTTTCCTACAGAGATTATCTTTACCGCAAAGGCATCACATTTATCCTGAGCGTCAAGAAAACAGGACGCCTAGAAGTGCTCAAGCGAGAGCAGGGATATTTCATTAAAGATTTGTCATTCCGGCTGAAGCACAAGCTGAGGGATGTCTTAAAAAGGAGTTTGCCAAGGGCGGAAGCCGGTCTTATGCAGGCGTTTCTTTTGGGAGATCGCTACGATATTCCTCCCCATGTCTATGAGCTTTTCAAAATTTCGGGGGTTGCCCATATTATCGCGATATCCGGCTTTAATATTGGCATTGTGGCGTATGTCATATTTATCATTTTAAAAATGTTTCCACTCCCAAGGACGGCGCAATATATTTTGACCATAGTTTTATTGGTTCTCTATGCTTTTCTCACCGGCGGTCAGCCGCCCGTTGTCCGTGCGACGATTATGACGGTGGTTTTCCTGGCCAGCTTCATTCTTGAGCGAGAATCGGAACCGATTAATACCCTTTCAGCGGCGGCTTTGATCCTCTTGATTATGAATCCACTGAATCTGTTTGATGTTGGATTTCAACTGTCCTTTATCAGCGTCTTATCGATTATTCTTTTTTATGCCGGATTCATGGGCTTATTTTATAAATGGCTGCCGGGGTTTAAGGAAGAGCTTGAAGAAGAGCACAAGCCCCAAAGGAAAGACAGCCTATCCCGCATCAAGCTTAATGTCATAAAATTTTTCCTGCAATCTACGGCTGTTTCTTTAGCGGCTTATCTGGGGGTGGTGGCCTTGGTTGCTTATTACTTTCGCTTGATTACACCGGTCGTTATTGTCGCAAATCTTGCGGTCGTTCCTCTGGCTTCATTGATTATATTTTTAGGAATGGGGCTTTTAGCGGCAGGGCTCCTGTTCCCTTCTGCTGCCTTTGCGTTTGCCAACTGCATCGTCGCATTACTCAATCTCATGGTAGCCGGCGTGTTTTTCTTTGCCCAGATTCCCTGCGCTTATTTTTATATGCAAGGTATAACTCTTTGGCACATAATAGGTTATTACGCAGTTCTATCCATTTTCTTTTTAGGAATATTCCATAAACATCCGCAGGGGAATAATTGACAAACACAGAAGAGTGTGGTAAAGTTGCCCCATGATGAATCGACGGAATATATTCGGAATTCTACTTTTCTGTACAGCGTGTCTCGTGGCAGAGAGCGGTTTTGCCTTCTGGGTCTGGACCCCCGAGACCAATAAATGGGTGAACCCCAAATATGCCGTCAAGGAAACCCCGTCAGAGCAGCTTCAGTATGCCGTCGCCTTTTATGAGGCCAAGGAATATCATGAGGCCCGCCGGGAATTGGAAAAACTCATTAATCATTATCCGCGGGCGCGGGAGGCGGCCGATGCCCAATACTACCTAGGCCGTTCTTGGGAAGATCAGGAGAAGCTTCAAGAGGCCTTTGAGAATTATCAGCTGGTCATTGATAAATATCCCTTTAGCGAACGTTCGGCGGAAATCGTCGAGCGGCAGTATCATATCGGCCTCAAGCTTCTGGAGGGGGAAGGCCGCCGCAGCGAATTTTCGCAGGCCTTCTCGGGGGTCAATGAGAGCGTTATCGATATATTTGAGGCCGTCATTAAGAACGCCCCTTACGGGAATCTCGCCGCCCCTTCACGGTATAAAATCGGGTTGTATTTTTTGGAAAATAACATGTTTCAGGAGGCCAGGGACGAGTTTGAGAAGGTGCTCAACGATTATCCCGATAGCGAGTGGGCCAAGGCGGCCAAGTATCAAACAGCGGTCTGCGATGCGAAGCGATCCACCGGCGCGCCCTATGATCAGAAGATTACGCAGACAGCCGTTGAGGAATTTAAAAAGTTTGTCGAGCATTATCCCGAGGCTGACTTGTCCGACGCGGCCAAGAAACAAATCCAGGGCTTAAGGAACCGCGAGGCCGAGAGCCAGTTTCAGATTGCCCAGTTTTACGAAAAGCAAAAGAAATACGAGGCCGCGAAGATCTATTACGAGACCATTGCGAACGATTTTCGGGATTCTTCCTGGGCGGCCGAGGCCTTGAAGAAAATCCGCGATCTCAATCAGAAGATACAATGAGCAAAGACTGCAGACTCAAGACCATAGACTATAGACCATCGACCATGAACCATTGTTTATTGTCTGTCGTCTATTGTCTATCGTCCATTGTCTTGCTTGCCGGCTGCGGCTACACCAGCCGTTCCACCCTTCCGAAAACCATTAAGACTATCCACGTGGAGCTTTTCAAAAATGAGATCGGTTATGCGACCGAAGGTAAGCGTCCGATTTATCTCCCTCTTCTGGAGGTGAAGGTCAGGAATGTGATTGTAGACCGGTTTCTTTTCGACGGTAACCTAAAGATTGCCAAAGCTGAAAGGGCTGATCTTATTCTTAAGGGAAACTTAAAATCTTATGAACGCACCTCCTTGCGGTACACCGATGACGGCGACGTTCAGGAATACCGCGTGCACATCACGGTCTCTTTGGAGTGCCGCAACATCAAGACAGAGGGGGGCTCCTGGACGGAGGCCGGGTTTGTCGGGGAGGCGACTTATTTTGTAACGGGCGCATTGGCAAAATCCGAGGAATCCGCCGTTGATGCCGCGATTCAAGATTTGGCCCGCCGGATCGTTGAACGCACCGTTGAGGATTGGTAGCTTAAGAGATGATTTACCTATTGCTGGGGGAGGATCGTTTAGCCAAGGATCAAAGAATCGCTGAATTGAAGAAGAAATTTTTGGCCGGTTTCCCTTCCCCGCAGGATATCCTTCCCTTTGATCAGGAGATCCTTCATACCACCGCATTGGCTCCAGAGGATTTAAAGAAGGCCCTCCTGGCCCTTCCAGCCGTCGCTTCGAAACGCTTTGTGGTCATCCGCGGCGCCTTCCAGAAGCTCGGCGCGCATAACAAAAAAATCCTCCTTGAATTTGTGCAGGGAGGGCATGACCATCTGACCCTGATTCTGGATGCCTTCGAGTCCGACGATGCGGATAGCTTTATAAGACAGTTAATCCCCCAGGCCAGCGTCTTTCGTTTTCGGGGGGCGGTCAAACCCAATGTCTTTGCGATGACCGATGCCATGGCGGCCGGTCACGGCACGCAGGTGCTTAAGATATTAAATGACTTATTTGCTGACGGGAATCATCCTTTGCAGATTATGGGAGGGCTTGTCTGGTTTTGGGGAAAGCGGCGGGATCGGTTGCCGGCAGAAAAGTTTTACCAAGGCTTGCGGAATCTTCAGGAGGCGGATCTGAACATCAAGCGCAGCCGGCTGAGATCGGAATGCGCCTTAGAGGTGCTGGTTGTCAAACTGACAGCGTTGATAAAGTCAATTTAAGCTTTAGGGGAAGAGAGGCTAGTGACCAGCCTGCTGAATCGCGATTTACGGCGGGCGGCTGTGTTACGGTGGAGAAGATTTCGCTTCATGGCCTTGTCGAGTTTCTTGTACACCAGTTTCAGATTGGACTGGGCCTGCGCAACATCTTTTTTCTGCACAGAGGCCAGAAAACTCTTGGTGGTCTTCTTAAGATCCGTCTTAATGTCGAGGTTATGCATGTGTCTTTTGTAATTCTTGCGTAATTCTTTGACGGCAGCTTTTCGTTGCGGCACAATAAAACTCCTTCATTTTAGAATCATATGTGTTTATCAGCCCTCAATCCCGCTGAAAGATGCCCCAATATAACAAATAGGGTTAGGGATGTCAACTACTAAATCTCCCCACAAAGATTCCCATCGCTCCCTTATTCAGTCCACCTCAATCCTCGCCTTAGGTACTTTAAGTTCCCGTATTTTGGGCTTCTTGAGGGACATTGTCCTGGCGAGATTGCTGGGAACCGGCATGAAGGCGGATGCCTTTTTTGTGGCCTTTAAAATTCCCAATTTGTTCCGGGATCTGATAGGAGAAGGGGCAACCAATGCCGCCGTTATTCCGGTATTGTCCGAATATAAAGAGAAGGAGCAGGGCAGGGCATTCGCGGATCTCGTCGGCATCCTCCGTGTCTGGGCTCTTATAATTCTTGGCGTTATGACGGTCTCGGGAATCTTTCTGGCGCCTTTTATTGTTCGCCTTATGGCCCCCGGCTTTATCGCCGATCCGGAAAAACTCTTTTTAACGGTTCATCTCACCCGATGGCTGTTTCCCTACCTTATTCTTATAGGCCTGACGGCCTACAGCATGGGGGTCCTTTTTACGTTTCGCTCCTTTACGGCCCCCGCGTTTGGCCCATGCCTTCTGAATATAGCGATGATTGGCAGTGCCCTGATCTGTTTAAGGTTTATGAAGGAGCCTCTTGCCGGATTGGTCTGGGGCGTGTTGATAGGCGGTATTTTGCAGCTGGCCTTTCAATGGAGGGCCATGTCCCGCATCGGCATACAATCCTCCAGGCCGAAGACCCTGCGGCATCCCGCTGTTATCCGGATAGGGAGGCTCTTGATCCCGCGGATGGTGGGGGCCGGGGTGTACCAACTGACGGTTTTTATTGATACATTTTGCGCCTCCCTGTCCATGATCGTCGGGGAAGGCGGGATTTCCGCCATCTATTATGCCAACCGGATCATCCAATGCCCCATGGGGATATTCAGCGTGGCCATGGCCTCGGCGGTACTGCCGACACTCTCGGGACTGGCCTCTAAGAATGATGTCGTCTCCCTTAAAAAGACGCTTGTCTTTTCTTTGGAAAATATTTTTTTTGTGATGTGTCCCATCACCATCGGCCTTGTGTTGTTGTCCGAGCCGATTATCCGCATCTTTTTTCAGCGGGGGGAATTCGGCCTGTATTCGACGATGATTACCGCATCGGCGCTTTCCTATTATGCCATCGGGTTGTTTAGTTTCGGCGGCATTAAGATTCTCGTGACGGCCTTTCACGCCCTGCAGGATACGAGGACGCCGGTTACGGTGGCGGCCCTTTGTCTTGTGGTGAACGCCGTTCTGAATTTTATCCTGATGTTTCCGATGAAAGTCGGCGGTATTGCCCTGGCGAGCTCCGTGGCCGGGACGCTGGATTTTCTGATTCTTTTCTATGTCATTGACCGGCGTTTAGGCGGTCTGGATTCGGACCTTTTCTTGTATTTCCTCAAGGTGCTGGCGGCCGCTTTTTTAACGGGGATAGGGATTTTCTGGTTTTGGAATCACGTGCCCTTTGCCGATGAGATTTTTAAATTTATTGTGCTGGGCATCGGCAGCGTTTTGTTTTATGAGGCGGCTTGTCTTTTTCTGCGCGTTAAACAGGCGCAGGCCGTGAGAGACTGGGTGAAAGAAAGGTTCGGCAGACAACGAAAGACAGATGAGGGAATATGAGCGCCGCCGTCCTGCAGAAACTTAAAAACATTCCTTTAACCAGCGGCGTTTATCTGATGAAGAATGCCGTCGGCAGGGTGATTTACGTAGGAAAGGCGGTCTCCCTGCGCCGACGCGTGCAGTCGTATTTCCGTCCCTCCCCTCAGACGCCTCTCAAGACGGACAGGCTTGTTGGTGAGGTGGCGGATATCGATTGGACCGAGACGGCCAGCGAGGCCGAGGCCCTCATCCTGGAGGCCGGCCTCATCAAGCAATACAAGCCTAAATACAACGTCGAGCTAAAGGACGATAAGAGCTACCCTTTTATCGAGGTGACGGCCGAGGTCTTCCCCAGGATTTCCATTCAGCGCCCCAGACTGCGCAAGAAGGGCGCCAGGTATTACGGGCCTTATGTGAATGTTGGATTGGTGCGGGAGGCCCTGACGATTATCCGCAAGATTTTCCCCTTTCGGACGTGTGAGCCTTTTCCCAGCAAGGAATGCCTGGATTATCATATCGGACTCTGCGAGGCCCCGTGTATTCAAAAGATCACGAGGAGGGATTACGCCCGGAATATCCGCAGCGTGTGTCTTATTCTGGAGGGAAAAAAAGATATCTTGTATCAGAGGCTGCGCCGGGACATGGAGGCGTTGGTCAAAGAGCATAAGTTCGAAGAGGCCGCCCGGGTGCGCGATCAGATGCGCTCTATCGGCGCCCTTTATTCCGGCACACAGGATATCAATTATTACAAGGAGGCGGAGCAGTTGAAGCGCTTCTTAGGGCTCCCGCGCCTGCCGGAGCGTATCGAGACCTTTGACATCTCCAATATCATGGGCCGTCAGGCCGTGGGCTCGATGGCGGCGTTTTTCAACGGTAAACCGGACAAAAATCATTACCGGAGGTTTCGCATCAAAGAGGTGGAGGGCATCGACGATGTCCAGATGATGGCCGAGGTTGTCCGCCGGCGTTACCGCAGGCTTAAAGCGGAAGGCAGCGCCTTCCCCGATTTGATTGTTATTGACGGGGGGAAGGGACAGTTGTCTTTTGCCTGCCGCGAACTGGAGTCATTGGGGGCGGATATCCCCATCATCGCCCTTGCCAAGAGAGAGGAAGAGGTCTTTTTGCCTAAGAAGAGAAACGCTGTTTTATTACCGCAGAATTCTTTGGCTTTGCGGCTTTTGCGGCGCATGCGCGACGAGGCCCACCGGTTTGCGGTCTCCTATCATCGGAAACTGCGCGCCCGGGAGGCGGGGATATAAACGGTGAGAGACAGGCGGGGACAATTGACACCTTTTCAATGGCAGGTGCTGGCCGCAACGGCCACGATTCCCTTAGGGGAAACGAGGTCTTACAAGTGGGTGGCTGAGAAAATCGGCCGGCCTAAGGCCATGCGGGCCGTGGGCCAGGCCTTGCGGAGGAATCCTTTCCCGCTCATCATTCCGTGCCATCGGGTCATCAGGCAAGACGGCTCCTTGGGGGGATATGCGGGGCAGCAGGAGGGCAAAAGAAAAGCCGGGTTGTTGAAAACGGAGAAAGAAATCGCTGCTCAGACTGCAAAATCCCACTCCGCTTTTATTGTTTGAACAAATACTTATTGTCTTGTAAAATAACGACTTAAGTAAACGCGTCAATCCCCCGGATACTTCGATCCCTCCCAAACAAACAGGAGGCATTTTTATGAAAAAAGAGATCATTGTGCAATTAAACAAAACATTTGAAGAATCCGCGTATGCCCAGAATGGTGTTGAATACTGGATGGCACGGGATTTGCAGAAGTTGCTGGATTATGACGAATGGAGAAATTTCCTTAAGGTCATTGATAAGGCCAGGCTCGCGTGCTCGAATTCCGGCCAGGATATATCCGATCATTTTGTTGACGTCAACAAAACGATCCCTATGCCGAAGGGGGCCGAGAAAGATATCCAGGATGTCATGCTCACCCGCTACGCCTGTTATCTCATCGCTCAAAACGGTGACCCCAGAAAAGAACAAATCGCCTTTGCCCAAAGTTACTTTGCCGTTCAAACCCGTCGGCAGGAGTTATTGGAAGAACGCATCGCGCTGGTGGAACGGTTGCGGGCGCGCGAAAAGCTGGCGGATACCGAATCTGAACTTTCCGGGATTGTTTATGAACGAGGCGTTGACGGCAAAGGCTTCGCGCGGTTACGCAGTAAGGGTGACCACGCGTTATTCGGCGGTTATACAACTCTTGAAATGAAGAAGAAACTTGGCATATCTGAAAAGCGGCCGCTGGCCGACTTTTTACCGACCATCACCATCAAGGCCAAAGACCTGGCCGCCGAGATCACCAGCTTTAACACAAAGAAGAACAATCTGCGCGGCGAGTCGGCGATTACCGGTGAACATGTCAAGAACAACAAAGACGTCCGGGATCTGCTGGGAAAAAGCGGCATCAAACCCGAAGCATTGCCTCCGGAAGAAGACATCAAAAAGCTGGAGCGCCGGCTCAGCTCCGAGGGGAAGAAAATCGCCAAAGACGTGAAGCAGTTAAAAGATCATTCTTCCGGGAAATGAAGCAAATTTTCGCAACGTGAGCCGAGAAGGAGTAAACATTGCGCATCGTTTTTGCTATTCACGGAATTCGCAGCGCCAAAAAAGATAATTGGGTCTATAAATTTGCCGATTTTGCCGGCAAAGACCCGAGATTCAAGGATGATCTTGCCGTTCCCTGTCCGTACGGGTTTCTCCTCGCCCTCAATTCTGTTAATCCCAAAACAAAATTTGACCACGTCAAAAAGGTCATGCGGGAATTGCGTACGCTCACCGGCAAATATCCCGATGCTGAATTAAATATTGTCGCGCATAGTTATGGCACGGAATTAAGTTACCAGGCCATTAAGCGAAGCGGGGAGGACGGCAAGCCGCCGATTAAAGTCAACAAACTGATCCTCGTCGCGAGTATCGTCTCCGCTCATCGCGAGATCCCCTATACGGACACCCTGCGCGCGGGGAAATTAAACGAGTTGCATTGCTATTGCAGTTATGAGGATGAAGTCTGCCGGTATAATCCTTTCGGCCATTCCGGGTGCTGGGGGTTTTTAAGGCACGTCCACGACCCTGAATGTTATGAAAAACCGTTCAAGGATTTAAAAATTTACAATCACCAGCAAAAAGATTTAGAGCACAGTGATTACTTCAAAGGGAATAAGTTTTTCAAGGAGTGGCTGGATATTATTGCGGGATAAAAAAGAGCATAAGAGATAAGTTAAAATGTCTTTAAATAAAAGAAAATCTAAAGGAATTGTTAGTTGGCCAGAAGGTGAGCGACCACGCGAAAGATTGCTTCGACAGGGAGCGCATTCATTAACTGACGCTGAACTTATCGCGATTCTTCTGCGAGTTGGTATTAAAGGAGTGAATGCAGTCGAATTGGCAAGGCAAATTCTTGAGAAATTTGGTTCGGTTCGAGCGCTTCTTGAGGTCCCACTTTCAGCGTTATTTGAAATTAAAGGTCTAAAGGGTGCAAAAGCCGCACAGTTAGTTGCTGCCATGGAACTTGCCCGACGTATTTCACTGCCAGATTCACGTCAACGAATTATTTTTAAGAAAACTAAGGAAGTTGCAGAGTATCTTCGTTCTCGATTGCAAGGGCTCACTGAGGAGCATTTCCGTGTGTTACTTCTCAACCGAAGAGGTATTTTGCTCGAAGATGCTTTGCTCACTGTTGGTTCGGTGGGTAAGGCGGGGCCTTCGACCCGGCTTTTAGTTTCTCGCGCTTTATCGGCGAATGCGAGTGCGGTAATTGTTGGTCACAATCATCCGTCAGGGGCAGCCCAGCCGAGCGAATCAGACAAGCTTTTTACCGAAGAATTGGTCAGAGTGCTTACTCCTATTGGAGTGAAGTTGCTTGATCATGTAATTATCGGAGACGGTTTAGTTTTTAGTTTTGCAGATAGCGGTTTGATGAATGAAATTTCACTGTCCTCTCAAGCATGAAAGAGCTGTTAAGAAAGGAATTTAAGTATGACGCCTGAACAACGACAAGAGTTGATGCGTTTGCTGGGATCGGGTGAAGAAATTTCTCCCGAATGGGCGAAGATATTGTTTCCTCCGGAAAAACGGGAATATGAACTGGTTTATTATGGTAAAGATCGCGCAGAGGATATTATTGCTGACACACTGGCTGTTCCACTTCAACCGGTACGCACGTTTGGCCGTAACGGGGTTGATTGGCATAATATGCTAATTTTTGGAGATAACCTTCAGGCCATGAAAACACTTTTAGAAATGAAGAAGACCGGAAAGCTTTGTAATGCTGATGGTTCTTCAGGTGTTCGTTTAATTTATATTGATCCGCCGTTTGCTACCAAGCAGGAATTTCGTGGTAGTCAAGATCAAAAGGCTTATCAGGATAAGATCGTAGGTTCTCAATTCTTAGAATTTCTTAGAAAACGTTTAATTTTATTAAAAGAGTTACTGGCCGATGACGGTGCTATTTATGTGCATTTGGATTGGAAGAAAGGTCATTACATCAAGACGTTGATGGATGAAATCTTTGGAGAGCGAAATTTTCGTAATGAAATTATTGTCAGAAGAATTAGAAAAAATATTCGAGAAAGAGAACAAGTTAAGACGCTTAATTATGGGCATGATGTTATTTATTTCTACGCAAAATCTGATTCGCATTTTATTTCTCCTCCAACTAAACTGGCTAACCGAGAAGGGCGATGGCATGCATTCGATGCGCCGGGAATAAGAAGCGGTATGGATTATCCACTTTTTGGGCATAAGCCTCCTACTGGGCGTCACTGGATGTTTAGCAAAGAACGTGCACAGCAAATGATAAGTGTAAAAAAATTAAAAATGAATCCTAAAACTAGCAAGCCCCAATATTACATTGAGCCATCAGAAGAGGATATCCGAGATACTATCTGGGATGATATAACAGCTTCAGCTTTTACATCCGGTTATCCAACAGAAAAAAGTGAAGACCTATTGAAGCTTATTATAGAAGCCTCATCAAAGTCTGGGGATATTGTTTTGGATTGTTTCAGTGGTTCGGGAACCACATGTGCTGTTGCTGAGAAACTTAATTGTCGGTGGATTGGCATAGATTGTGGAAAACTCTCAATTTATACAATTCAGAAGAGGTTGCTCAATCTTCATAAAGGAATTGGTAATAAAGGTTCCAAGTTAGAGCCCAAACCGTTTACGCTTTATAACGCTGGCCTCTATGACTTCTCTAAACTTAAGGAGCTTTCTTGGCAAGATTGGCGATTTTTTGCGTTGCAGTTATTCCAGTGCCGGGATGAAAAGCACCGTATTAACGGTATAAATTTTGATGGGTACCGACAAGGCGCGAGTGTAATGATTTTTAATCACATGGAAATCAAACACAAGGAAGCTAGGATTACAGAAGAAACGCTCCAGGAAATTCATGAGGCGGTTGGATCACGTGTCGGTAATAAAGTTTTTATAGTCGCTCCAGCCTTGTCGTTTGATTTTCAGCAAGATTACATTGATTTTGATAAAGTGCGTTATTACGCCTTGCGAATTCCTTATTCAATCATACATGAATTACATAGACGAGAATTTACTGCATTGAAACAGCCATCTGATGAAATGGCGGTAAATGATACCATAGAGGCTGTTGGTTTTGATTTCATCCGTACGCCGGAACTAAAATACAAGACTGGCACGGAAAAGCGAAAAGGAGACTCAGGGGAATATGGATTTATAAAGATTGAAACCTTCAAGAGCGAGGCTGTTGTTCGTGAGCCGTTTAAGAAGAAAGGCAATCTTGAAACTCTTTCTATGGTCATGTTGGATTTTAATTATGATGAAGAGTTAAAAACTTTTGATCTAGATGAGGTTCGTTATTCAGATGCTCTTCAAAAAGAAGGTTGGAAGGTAAGTTTTCCCCTAGGTCAGCTTGGTAAGAAGATGATGGTTTTCATTCTGGACATCTATGGTAATGAGGCTCGCGTTTTAATTGATGCCACGGCATTTAGAAAAAGGCTGGTTAAGAAAAAAAGGAAAAAGAAATGAGTGCGGCGCAAGGAGATAGACAGACCTTCAAAAATGAAGACCTTGTATTAAAAGTTTCGAAAAATATTAATCCCGCTGTATGGGACGAAACAAAATACGAGGCTTTTATTGATGAACTTTGTGGGTCGCGCGAATATCAGAAAGAGGCAATCCTTACGGTCTTGCGTTATTGGGTCGGCGGTAAGTATACTAATTTAAAGGATTTGGCTAAGGAGAATTTTAATAGTAATCATGAATTAGAACGTAGGTACGGCTCATGGCCGGGTATGGAACGACATTTACAATTGCCCGACCAATTAGCCTGTTCGATAGATATGGCGACGGGTACGGGCAAAAGTTATGTTTTATATGGGCTTGCTGTTATATTGCTTGCCGAGGGGATTGTTGATCGTGTTCTTGTGCTCTGTCCGTCCAATACTATTGAAGCTGGATTGTTAACGAAGTTTCGTGACTTAGCAGGAAAAGCTGATTTACGTGACTTGATCCCGGAGCAAGCAAAAGTACGTGTACCGAAAATCATTAATGCATCAGAGAGTATTATTGATGGATCAATCTGCATTGAAAATTATCACGCGATTTTACACCACGTGAAATCTTCTATTCGGGATAGTCTTATTGGGCAGGGAGAACGGGTGGCAGTCTTTAACGATGAAGCTCACCACGTTGCAAATGAGTCAGGAGCGAACGTTAAGAAGTGGAAAGAATTTTTACTTAATCCCGAATACGGTTTTAGATATGTTGTCGGAGTATCCGGTACATGCTATATCGGAGACGAATATTTTGCTGATGTCGTGAATCGCTATTCATTGCGTCAGGCTATTGAAGAACGTTTCGTTAAAAAAGTCGAATATGTGGCTGAGATGCCTCAGACTGATAACCCTGATGAGAAGTGGCAATTGATTTATAATCGGCATCAAAATTGGAAGAAGCAATTGAAAAGTCGTGGCATTCGTCCATTGACTATCATTGTCACGAAGGATATTAAGACCTGCAAGTTAGTTACAGAGGAATTGCAGGCTTTTTTACAAGAGTGGGAGAAGATTTCGGCAGAGGATGCGGAAAGGAAAGTGCTTGCAGTTAGTTCAGCAGCTGAGCATCAATTGAATATTGCCAAATTAAAAATTGTTGACCGTCCCAACAGCAAGGTTGAGTGGATTATTTCTGTTTCAATGCTTAGTGAAGGATGGGACGTAAAAAATGTTTTTCAGATTGTCCCTCATGAGGAACGTGCATTTAACAGTAAATTATTGATTGCTCAAGTTTTGGGGCGAGGATTGCGCCGTCCTGATAATTGGCAGGGTGCGGATCCGGTAGTTACAGTTTTTAATCATGACGCATGGGCTGGCCGGATTCGTCATCTGGTAGACGAAATTCTAGAAATGGAACACCGCCTATCCTCGTCAGTTGTTGATGACTCCCCATATCATTTCGATTTGCACAATCTTGATTATACCCGGGAGACAGACACAAGCCAATTTGCCAAAAAAGGTGAATATCGTTTTCTTGAACAAGGGTTTGTTGATTTACCATCACAAGTAGAGGTTGAAGATGTGGCGATCGAATTTGAGCAGGCTGTCACGGGTGATCACACTAAATTTAAAACCAAACTGGAGCACAAAACATATTCTTTTGAGGATGTTGCCGACGAAATGTATCGACGCTTACAATCTATTGATGAGGAATCCAAGGACGCGTCTGATCTAAAAGATCGCACACAATATGCCAAAAAGTTTCCCCTTGAACGCTGTATCGAAATCGTGAAAGCATCAGCGAAGCGATCCAAGATTAAGACTGGTAAAATCACTGAGGAGAACCGGCAGAAAATTCTACAGGCACTTGGACCGTTACGCCGCAAATCCGCCAAGCGTGTTATATATAAACTTACACCAAACGCTTTACGAGTATTCAGCACCAAGGATCGTTCGATGATTAGTGTTAGCGCTGCTGAACTTAGGCGGGGTGATAAGACAGTCTTTTTTACACCAGATTGCGGGAAAAGAATTTCTGACGAGCAACAGGATTTTTTTATTGCTGTTAAAGACCCTGATGGCGAGTATCGAGCCGGGAGTGAAAGTGTTGCCAATTCTCATGATTTCAAGACGCCGTGTAATATAGCAATTGCGGATGGGACTCCAGAGCGTAAATTCATTCGATTGCTTTGTGAACGAGAAAATGCTCAAATCGTTGATGGGTGGTTAAAAAATTCACCCCAGAGATTTTATTCGATTGAATACGCTTGGAAGAAAGGCGAACACCCCAAGCGAGGGGATTTCAGCCCAGATTTTTTCATTCGAAAGGGAAAACTGGTTTATGTCGTGGAAATCAAGGATGATAGCGAAATCGGCGATCCCTCACCGGAGAATCAAAAGAAATTTGAGTACGCACGAGATCACTTTCACCGCTTGAATGAATGGCTGAAAAAGGAAAATAAGGGTGTTTCTTATCAGCTAAATTTCTTAACACCCAAAGATTTTAATAAATTTTTTATTAAGTTACGAAAAGACGATGCGAAAGACTTTCGGTCTGAGCTAGATGTTGTCCTGAGCAGCTAACATCATTCTTCCAATCGACCCAATGGCCTACAAGCTTTACGGCCCGAAGGAAGAGGAAATTAAAGTTGTGGAAGATTTAGTGTAATGACACAGCATCATCAGCGTCATGGTTTCCCGTGGGGTACAGTAATATCTGTGCTTTCCTGTATAGTCGCTGTTTTTTCGGCCATGGCCGCATGGCAGAGCGCTTCAAATTCTGAAAACATGGTTGCTCTTGGAAAATCAGCTCAGCAGGTACAGTTAAGACCGTATCTGGTTATTGATCCAGCGCAAAATGTGATTCCCTATGATGGTTCAAATTTCGCGATATTACCGTATCAATTGACAAACAAAGGAAACGCCCCAGCTTTAAATATCCATAAGGGGTATACCAGTTATCTCCACGACGAAACGGGTCAGGAAAAATTAATTCAGCATTTTGAAGAATCTGCGGATAAAAAGGATGCACTGGCTCCTTCCCAATCATCGGCTATTCATGTAGATAACATCAATATATCAGGAGTTGATTTTTCCGGCATGGGAAATGTGACTTTTAGGGTAGTATTGAAGGTAATTTATCAGGGTTTCCCCGATGTAGATACGAGAAGTTATTATTCAAAAGCTACGTTAATACTAATACCAAAAAAGCAGCAAGATAAAATTGTATTTTATGTTTCACAGCCAGATCTGGATTTTGGGTTCGAAAAACCGGGGGGAGAAGTAAAATAACGATGATCAGGGTGGATGTTAAAGATCTGCATTTTATAACGTATATTTCGAATATTCCCTCGATTCAATCGGCGGGAATAAGGGATGTCTTGGCCTTGCAGGGTGTTATTGTAACCGATAAAAATGCGGCCAGGGAATGCTGGTTTAAACCCGTTGATGAAGGATTGCCTTTATTGAACAGGGAAGAGATTTATGCATCCTTCTGGTTGGATGACGATTATTGGGAGCAGGAGAGTCGCAAAGGTATAAAATGCGCGGAGATTCTTGTTCCCGAACACGTGGAACCGCGGTATATTATAGGAGCATATGTCGCCAATCAAACCGCGCTGGACGCGTTCAAAAGGATTTCTGATTTGCAGGTGGAGATAAAAAGGAGCTTGTTTTTTTAGAGGATCATTATGGAAGTTTTAATTCAGACTGATTAAACCGCCTGCTTTGCAGGCGGTAATGGACGTAAGGTTAAACCGATTACAGGAGTTTGTTAAAATCACGCTCTTTCGACAACACAACTTATTGAATTGCAATGAGTTAAAGGGGCTTAAAGCGTTGTCGAAGATTATAAGCAACGCATTGCAACGCTTAACAGCGTCGAGAAATTTTTGAGATTGTGTGTCAAAAAAGTATTTTTTAACAAAGTACTGCCGATTATTTATGTTTTTGAAAAGTCCGGTTGGCGAAGCCAAAATTTTTGGTGTAAGGCCGCCACCTTTGGTGGCGGATAGCCAAAAATTAGGACTTTTCTTTACTTAAAATCGCCCCCTAAATATAAATCTCCAGGCCTTTTTTATTGAATTCGTCTCTCGGGCGAAGTAAAATGGTCAACAAATAGTTAAACATACTTTTTCGGCAAGGAAGATGGCGGATCTCAAAGAGCTATTCCAGATAATGCTTCAGAAAGAGGCCTCGGATTTATACCTGAGGACTCAGGCTGTCCCCCGGGCACGAATCAACGGCAAGATCGAAATGATCGCCTCCAAACCTCTGACGAAAGATGAGATAAGGGCGATCACCAATCTTTTGCTGGCCAACGAAACCCGCAGGAAATGGTTTGTGGAGAAATGCGATATCGATTTTATCCACGAGGAGCCGTATATCGGACGTTTTCGCATCAACATCTTTATGCAGCGGGGAACGCCCGCGATTGTCGCCCGGCACGTCCTGACGCATGTCAAAACCTTTGAGGAGCTGAATCTGCCGGGGGATCTTCTCAAGGCGTTTTGTGAAGAATCCAAAGGCCTCCTTCTGGTGTGCGGTCCCGCCGGAAACGGCAAGTCCACCACGATCGCCAGCATGATTGAATACATCAACGGCACGGCCGCCAAGCATATCATTACCATTGAAGACCCTATCGAGTTTCTGTGTCAAGACAGAAAGAGCATCATCAATCAGCGCGAGCTGGGCTTGGATGTGCAATCCTATCCGATGGCCCTCAAGCATGTAACCCAGCAGAGCCCGGATATTATCTTTATCGGCAATATCCGCGACGAACCGACCATGCGGGCCGCCATCACGGCAACCGAGCTGGGGGCCTTTGTCATGACCACCTTTCATACGATCAATGCGGTGCAGACCATCATCCGCATGGTGAACTTTTTCCCGCCGCATCTCCATGATGAGGTCAGGATGCAGCTTTCCCTGATTTTGAAAGGGACGGTGTCTGTGCGCCTTCTTTCCCGCAAAGACGGCAAGGGCCGTATCCCGGCGGTGGAGACGATGGTTGTCACTCCGACGATTGCGCGTCTTATCCGCGACGGGCAAATCCGGGAGATCCAGAATTATATCGACGAGGGCGAGCTCTACGGCATGCAGTCCTTCAAGAAGTCTTTGGTGAAGCTGGTTAAAAGCGGCCTGGTCGAGGTCCGTGAGGCGCGGGAATATGCCGACAGCAAGGACGATTTTGACCTGGAAATTAAAGGGGTGCGGCGTTATGCCGAATAGGGCCTGCCGGCTTAAAAGGGGGATACGATGAAAAAAATGACTCTGGTATTGTTAAGTTTTTTTCTTATTTTAAAAGTATTCCTGGCCGTTGCGGCGGCGGATATCCAGATTTTGTCTAAAATTGAGATTGAGAAACTTACCAACGAACAATTGCTCAGCGCCTATGTGGACGCCAAGATTGAGGCGGAGGCCCAGAAGACATTTTCCCGGACGGGGTTTACCCACAAGGAATATCAGGCGTATCGAGAGCTGTTGACATTTGTCGTGCAGTTAAGGCAGGAGATGGAGAAGCGCAAGATAGACGCCCCTCCGGTTGAAGAATGGCTTAAATAGATCAGGAATTCAAATATGAGCGAGATTCGCAAAGACAAAGAAAGGCTTCTTCAGCTTCTTAAGCAGAAGGCCTATTTTCGGGAAAAGGTCATCCTCTCTTCGGGCAAGGAAAGCGATTATTATATTGATGCCCGTCGGGTAACGTTAAGCGCCGAAGGAGCCTATCTGTGCGCGCGCTTGATTCTGGACATCGTCCAGGATGATGCGTGTGATGCCATCGGCGGCCCCACCTTGGGCGCGGACCCTCTCTTGGGGGCTGTCGGCGTCTTAAGCCTCCAGGCCGGGAAACCGGTCGAGATGTTTATCATCCGCAAGGCCCCCAAGGCCCACGGCAAACAGCAGCAGGTGGAGGGACCTTTGCTGAAGAAAGGAGGCCGGGTGGTTCTGGTCGATGATGTGGCCACGACCGGCAAGGCCTTGATTCAATCCGTCGATGTCCTTCACCAGATGGGCGTCGAACCTTACAAGGCGATCTGCATCGTTGACCGCCGGGAGGGGGCTAAGGAGGCCCTTGCCTTAAAAGGATGCGAGCTTATCTCTATTTTTGACATAACGGAAATTCATAAAGCCTTCCCATGAAGAGAATCATCCTCGCCTCCGCCTCTCCCCAGCGCAGGAAACTCCTCAAGCTGTTGGGGGTTCATTTTACCGTCCGACCCAGCCGCATTAAAGAGATTACTAAGATTATGACTAATTGTTCGTCGCTCGTTAAAGAAAACGCCCTGCGCAAGGCCGAAGATGTCGCCTGTCGGCTCAAGGAGGGTGTAGTCATCGGCGCTGATACGGTTGTTTGCGTCGGCCCTAAACGCATTGTCGGCAAACCGCGTGATTTAAGGGATGCCCGGCGCATCCTCAAGGTTCTTTTTTCCCGGCCTTCGTGGGTGTATACCGGCATTGTCGTCATGGATGTGCAAACGGGGCAAAGGATCGTGGATTACGAGAAGACAAAAGTTTTTATGCTCCCCTTAACCGACGAGGAAATCTCCCGTTATCATGTCAAGGTCAATCCTTTTGACAAGGCCGGCGGATTTGATATCGAAGGCTGGGGCAGCATTTTTATCCACCGTATTGAAGGGTGTTATTCGAACGTGATCGGCCTTCCCATGGCGAAACTGGCGCAGATGCTTAAGAAAGCGGGAGTCTCGATATTATGATAAGAGAGAAGAGAGAAGGGAGAAGATGGAAGACTTCTATTTTCCATCTTCTATTTTCTATTTTCTGTTTAATGACATTTTCCGGCTGTACGACCGAGTACAATCTGGCGACCCAACAGCAGGAGACGCTTCTCTACGGCACGGAGAAAGAGGTCGCAATCGGCGAGGCCGTGGCGGCCCAATGGGAAGCGCGGGAAGAGCTCGTGACGGATGTGGACGTTAACGAGCGCGTTCAGGGGATTCTGAATCGCATCACGGCGGTCTGTGACCGCAAGGACATTATTTATTTTATCAAGGTTATCGACAAGGATCTCTTGAATGCGGTGAGTCTTCCCGGCGGATATATTTATGTCTTTAAGGGGTTGATAGACAAGGTGGACAATGACGATCAATTGGCCGGCGTTATTGCGCACGAGGTCGGACACATCACGGCCAAACACGCCGTGAAAAGAATCCAAAATGCTTACGGGGCTCTTATCTTGCAGGGACTGGCAACGCAGTCTACGGCGCAGGTGGCAAAGGGGGTTAATTTTGCATTGACATCTCTTTTTATAGAACATTCTCAGGAGGATGAATTTCAGTCCGATCGGCTCAGCGTCAAGTATTTGAAGAAGGCCGGCTACGATCCCCGGGCAATAATCAAGTTTTTGGAAAAGCTCAAAAAAGAACAGGAGGACACCCCCCTGCGGCAGTACAGTTATTGGCGCACGCACCCTTTTGTATCGCAAAGGATTTCCGTCGTCAATCAAGAGATTACAGGCAAATTGGAATTCCGCGATTATTTGAATTTGATGGGGGATTGAAGGTCACAGGATATAGATCATGCGGCATTATGTATTATTTGTCATAGGTGGTTTGTTGATCGGAATTTGGGGGACAGGCTGCTTTCGGCCCACCGCCCGGGCGGTCAATCAGGTCTGCTTTCAGGGTCAATGTATTGCGGTGGAAGTCGTTCAAAAGGAAGAGGAATTGCGGCGCGGGTTACAATTCCGTTCTTTTTTAGAATCTGACGCCGGCATGCTGTTTATTTTTGCGGCAAACTGGAAACACAGTTTTTGGATGAAAGACACGTTGATCCCTTTGGATATCATCTGGATGGATTATGCCCGACGGGTTGTTCATATCGAAAGAAGCGTTCCCCCTTGCCCTGGAGAGCCATGCCCCACCTACACCCCTCTTTACGATGCCTTGTATGTCCTGGAGATTAACGCCGGTCAGGCGCGGGCCTTAGGGCTGCGGATCGGCGATCAGGCCGAATTTAAACTTAAGTGATGGGACGAGATTCAGCCTTTTTTCGGACGGTAAAGGTGGGGGCTGTGCCCGAAGAAAACCTCGGCGGCCTCCAGGACGGTCTCGGAGAGGGTGGGATGCGGATGAATGCTGGATTTCAAATCGGCGACTGTCGCGTTTGTCTCGACGGCAAGCACACCTTCGGCGATCATCTCGCCGGCCCCGGAACCCACAAGCCCCACGCCTAAGAGGCGTTGAGTTGCCGGGTCGATAATCAGCTTGGTCAGCCCGTCAGTGCGGTTTAAGGTAAGCGCGCGTCCCGAGGCTCCCCACGGGAACTTGGCGATTTCAATTTTTTTGTTTTCCTTGGCCGCCTGGGTTTCTGTGAGGCCGCAGAAGGCAATCTCAGGGTCAGTAAAGACAACCGAGGGTATGGCCTTGGGCGCAAAGACGGTCTTTTCCCCGAGGATGGCCTCCACCGCTACTCGTCCCTCATAAGAGGCCTTGTGGGCCAGCATCGGCTCGCCGGTGATATCGCCGACGGCGTAAATGGAAGGGTCTGCGGTTAAACGCTTGGCATTGACCTTGACGAACCCGCGCGCGTTAATCTCAACCTTCGTATTTTCCAGCCCCAGATTATCGGAGTTGGGCCGTCGTCCGATGCAGATTAAGACTTTTTCAAATTCTTGCTCCGCCGTCTTTCCGTTTTTTTCCTCCGAGGAGACTTTAATACCGTTGGGGATTTCCTTCATGGCAGTTATTTGGGTATCAAGGCGGATCGAGGCGAAGACTGTCTTGAGCCTTTTCTCGAGGATATCGACCAGATCGCGGTCCACTCCTGGTAAAATCCCCGGCATCATTTCCGCAATCGAGACGGCACTGCCCCATCGGGCATAGATGCTTCCCAATTCTAGGCCGATGGAACCGCCGCCGACGATTAAAAGAGAGGAAGGGATGTCTTCCAGCGCCAGGGCTGTGGTTGAGCTCAGGATATGCCGGGAGAGAGGTGCCTGGGAGAGGGAAATCGGCCTGGATCCCGTTGCTAAAATGGCTTTTTCAAAGACCAGGATTTCTTTGGAGCGGTCATTTTTTTCAATCTCCGCCCTATGGGAGTCGAGGAATTTCGCCCTTCCCTGGATATATTTTATCCGTCGTTGTCTTGTCAGCTGTCCCAGGCCACGGGCCAGTTTGGCAATGACGTCGTCTTTCCGCAGACGCAGCTTGTCTAAGTCCATTTGAGGCGGGCTAAAGGTGATGCCGAATGCCTGGGCGTCTTGGGCCTCAGCGAGGATCTCGGCGGCATGGAGAAGCGTTTTGGAGGGGATGCATCCTTCGTAGAGACAGACGCCGCCGGGGGCGGCGTTTAAATCGACGAGGGTAACTTCCAGACCGAGGTCAGCCGCATAAAAGGCGGCTGTATATCCTCCGGGCCCGGCCCCGAGGATAAGGAGGGGTGTCGTTTTGTTCGAGGCCGTTGTCATTGACAAGGAATAATGCCGAAGGAGAGATTTGAACTCTCATGGGATTGCTCCCACAGCGCCCTGAACGCTGCGTGTCTACCAATTTCACCACTTCGGCAAATTTTCTTTAAAAAAAACTTTAAATGAAGTTTGCCGAGATTGCCATGTGTTCTAAAAGGGTTTTATTGAACATGGCAATACGGCAGTTTTTCTGAGACAATTAACATCCTTTGAAATTGCTAAATGATGTCATCAAGTATATCGGTAATGTTTTTGACTGTCAACGAATTTAGGTGGTCTTAAGGTTATTTTATTGTTATAATCACCCCGCCATGGCAGAGACGATCGCGACCAACAAGAAGGTGTTCCGGGATTATATGCTCAGCGACCGGTGGGAATGCGGCATTGAGCTCAAAGGAGGCGAGGTCAAGTCCGTCCGCGCGGGGCACGTCAATTTCAAGGACAGCTTCGCCCGGGTCTTTGAAGACGAGGCTTATCTGTATAATCTTTACATCGATCCTTATCGTCAGGCCAGTTATTTGAATGAAGACCCCGAGCGGCCCCGGAAGCTCCTTTTGCATAAGCAGGAGATTAAAAAGATATCGGGCCATGTCAGCCAGCGGGGCCTGCTCCTTGTCCCTACAAAGATCTATTTCAACAACCGCGGTTTCGTCAAGGTGGAGATCGCCATCGGCAAGGGCAAAAAGCTCTATGACAAGCGCGAGACGATCAAGAAAAAGGACCTCCAGCGCGATTTGAGCCGCCGGATAAAGAAAGCCCGGCGGTGATAAAAATTTGCCTCTTATCGGGAAATTGGATATAATTATTCCGTTCTTTTCCATAACGAAGCCATACACTGCATATTCCCTTAACAGATATGGGGGTGATCGGTCTCGACTTGAGTTGGCAGGGTATAGGTGGCATGCCGGGGAAGCTTGGTCGGCCCCGTTAACAATCCAGGCACAAATAAACGCAAACGACTCAACGTTAGCGGCAGCCGAGAGAATCGTTGCTCCGATTTTCGAGGCTGCACCAGTCTTAGTTTAAAACTAAACTAAGCCCTCTTGCGGGTCTCGCCTGCGGATCTGACAAGAGGACATCAGCGGGCTGGCTGGAAGCGACTGCCTTAGCGTTTCTAGCGAGATCTTGAAGGCTGGCCCTAAGGATCCTGTCTAGCGGAGGAATTAGGGTGAGACACAAAAGATAGACTACGCATGTAGAGGCCTATATTTTGTAACCCAAGGACCCGGGTTCGATTCCCGGCACCTCCACTTCTTTGTTTTTATGTGTTGTAACTATATGTATTGACTAGAAGTTGTGATTTTGCTACTATTTTCTTAAAGCTTGAGTGCCCAAACGGTGCCTAAAACGAAATCGCAATTTACGGAGTGAGACGAACGTAAATTGCTGATTGAGTTTATCCCGATGTCTGCTGTTTTACGAAGTAAAACAACTGATCGGCATCGGGACTCATTGAAGATGCGAGGAAATAGTGGCTGAGAATTTCGTCAACCAAACCAATAAGGCAGTCTTCTCTTTTGAGGAGATTGTCTTTTTTTATTTGATGTCGCAAATTGCGACATCAAGTTCAAGGTGCCCTAATAGTACTTTAAAGATGGAAGGGATGGTGTCCTTTGGGTGTAAGTAGAAATATTCAACAAGTCGTTACAGATGAAATGATTCAACAAAAGATTTGTATAATACGCGGGCATAAAGTGATGCTCGATTTTGATCTGGCCTTGCTTTATGGAGTGGAAACAAAAGTGCTGACACAGTCTGTTAAAAGAAACATCGAGAGATTCCCTGAAGATTTTATGTTTCAGCTTGATGGTCATGAATTTGAATGTTTGAGGTCACAATTTGTGACCTCAAAGAAAGGGAGAGGTGGCCGGCGTTATTTGCCTTATGTTTTTACCGAACAAGGCGTGGCTATGATTTCGAGTGTTTTAAACAGTAAACGTGCCATCCAGGTCAATATTGCCATCATGCGGACATTTACGAAATTGCGTGAAATTATGGCCACCCATAAGGAGTTAAGGCAAAAAATTGAGGCAATAGAAAAGAAATATGATGGCCAGTTTCAGGTTGTATTTACCGCGATAAAAGAGCTTTTCGGCAAATTCAATGAGCCCGAAAAATCGAAGGGCAAAATCGGGTTTCACCCGCATCCGTAATATGGCAACTCTCCGCAAAAAAGGAAACGCATATTTTATCGACTATCGTGTCAATGGGCGGCGTCTACGTAAAAGCGTAGGCCGCTCTAAAAAGATTGCTGAACTCGCCCTAAAAGACCTCGAAGTCAAACTTGCCAAAAACGAATTAGGTTTCCTCAAAGCCGACCAGTCTTTTGAAAAGCTTCTCGCTGATTTTAAAGCATATTGCCAAACCAACCTCGCCCCAAGCACACGGAAACGGTACGGCTCTATACTAGATAATTTCTTAAGGTTCCTTTCCCAAAGTCCGATTCGTCTGGAAAAGTTATCGCAATTCACGCCGAAAGCCTTTGAGGACTTTAAGCAGTTCCGCAAATCGGAAGGCGCGGAAAACCGGACGGTCAACGCCGAAATGATCGTCCTTCGGATGATGTTTCGTCTGGCCATAACGTGGGGTTATCAGAAGGCCAACCCGACGGACGGCGTGTCCCGGCTCCGTGTCCCCACTACCGTTGCCCCTAAATTTCTCACCGAAGAGCAATGCAAACAGCTTCTGGAAGCGTCCGACGATTGGCTGCGCCCGGTATTCTTCGCGTTCCTCAATTCAGGCATGAGAAAAAGCGAGCTGGAAAACCTCGAATGGCGGGACGTGGACTTTGACCGCCGGAAAATAAAGATCGCCGTCAAAGACGACTGGACGCCCAAGACCAACGAGCGGGAGATCCCCGTTAACGACGGCCTCTTGAATGTCCTCAAGGAACAGCGGGCCAAAGCCAACGGCAGCCGGTATGTGTTCCCGGATGAGGACGGAAACAGGATTTACAAAAACCGCCTCTTAAAGAGGTATAAAGCTCTGGCCAAGAAGCTGAATTTCGGCGAGGCGGACACCGTCCACTCCCTGCGCCACACCTTCGCCTCTCATCTGGTGATGAAAGGCGAAGGCCTCGCCACGGTCAAAAGATTGATGGGGCACGCGGACATTGATACGACGATGATCTACAGTCATTTAACGGAAAAGCACGTTGACGCGGCGGTGGATAAATTAAACTTTTAAATCCTTGTTGTCGTGTTAAAATGTATTTTTAATTCTGAAAAAGGAGGATATTGGCGGCAAAGATATTGAAAAATATATAGGAACATAGCTTTTCCTATTGAAAAACCAACTGGTAAGAGGAAAGGACTGTGTCCCGACGCGCTTCGGCGCTCGGGGCAGGCGGTCTTTCGCTTTTACTTACCAGTTGGGCGGGAGACTTAAAAATGCTTGCCCCTTTTTTATTTTTAGGGGCATACAAACGAAAGGATTTAATGATGAAACTTATTGTTCTCGCCGTGCATATTTTTGTAATCACCTTATTTTTAGCTATTCCCAAGGCAAATGCGATGGTCTTTGTTGATACGTTCCCTTTTGTTGATACAACTATTCATTCATTAGGCGAGGGTGATGGGGCCCAAACCTTTGGTCAAACCTTCTATGCCCCCGGAGGGAATACTTTTCTTAATAATTTTTCTGTACGCATTAGAGCATTTCAATGGTGGAATATATCAGGGCCGACAAACTTTGATTTTCATATAACGAAATGGGATGAAACAGATAAACATGTAATAGATGATAGCCTCTATTCATTTCTAAATACCGTGGTTCCAGCTTCTCAAGCGGCTTTTATGGAATATACATTTAATCCAAATATTAATCTGGAATCTACAGAAAAATATATTGCGCTTTTTTCTGTGTCAAATTATTTTGATAACGTGAATAATGCGCTTCAATTTGAGTTTGTTAATCATTCGGATGCTTATCCCGATGGTGAATTTTTATTTTTGGTAAATGGAGATGATTTTTCTAGGGTTAAAACTGATTCGTGGGATGATTTTTTTGTGCCGGACGATCTTGGTTTTAGAGCCGGTTTTTCGCCAGAATCAGAGCCCGAACCCGAACCAACACCGATTGTCCCCGAACCGGCAACGATGCTTTTATTCGGCGGCGGGTTATTAGGGGCTTTCTGGCGACGAAAAATCGGCCAGTCTACAGGTAACAACACTTACCTTTTTTTGGAGTAAGTAAAGCGAAAGGTGAGTCTTTCGGGGCGGCGATTGTTTGATTTACAAAAAGATTTCTTGGTAATAATGTAAATCGTGTTTAACCTTTCGATAAATTTGGGGAGCACACCCAGAGTTGTCAAGGGCATGAAGGATAAGTTTTATGGAATTTTGTAAGAAGCATACAACAACGTTGAGGAGTTCGGTCAAGGGTTATGGATGTTGTGCATGAAATATTCGAAAGGATTTTATGCGCAATTTAAGCCCCAAATCGAAGAAGCTGGTTTTTCATTGTCCAAAGAACAAAAGATGGAGTTTTCTCGAGAAATTTTGATGGCTGATCTTTGGATAATTTCGAAAGTTCTTTCTCCCGACAAGAAGGCGATCGATAAGTTGCATGAAATTTTTGTTTTGGGACACCGCAATATTCTCGGTTCGGAAGAAGAAAAGAGAGAGATGGTCCGATCAGCCCCAGATGATTTAAATCGGCGATATAAGATATACGATGATGCATGGAGGGATGGGGCTGGAGATCAAACGTTGCTTGCAATCGCAATGCTTGAGCAAATGTTGAATCGCGGACAGCCAGATCATCGATTAATAAATATTCTCCTCACGTTTTCTTTGAACACGCATGTTCTTGTGATGATGCAATCGGTGTCAGAATTTCGCAAAGACTTTGAAATATCGGATTGATAAAATGATGAATAATCGCGATCAGCAAATCAATGATATTATTGGCGCTTTGGAGAATTTGATGTCAAGGGAAGTCTTGATGGAAAACAATGAAGCGCTGAAGAAGATTGGCTTGTTTGTGCTGCTTATTGGCAAGCTGGAAGACCGAATAAAAGCGGTTTTGTTTCCCAACATGCGGAGTATGACCCTTGGTGTTGCCATTGAAGAATTAAAGAATCGGTTGCCTGAAATTAGGGACGCGTACATTCGAAGCCCGCGTGATTATCGCCATAAAAATCTTTTGCAGGAAGGCAATATTCAACTATTTATAAGCCAATGTAGCAAGCTGAATAAATTAAGAAATGATCTTATCCACAACTTTGTTTGCCCACAGAGGTCTGGACTCGAAAATATTCAGCAAATTTTGGATCAAGTAGAGAAAATGCTCGTTGGGGCAGATAATTGGGACGCGCACAGCCGTGAACGTCAACACCAAGAAATTTTAGCAAGTAAAAAGCTGCTGGATGATCCCGATCAATTACATATAATGACGTCTGCAGGGAATATTCGGGATGGCTTGCCCTTGGCTGGACTAATTGAGATTTGTGGTATTTTTTTCAGATATTGGAACAGAGGTAAAAGCCATGGGCAAATTTAAGGACATTCGTGGAGAAAGGAGTATTTTCTCTGCTTTCATTGTTGAAGAACATGAAGAAAAATATTCTGGATATTGTTTTTATGAACAATCTGCGGGGAAAACTGGAATACAAAAAGGCATAAAAAAAGAGAGGCATTGCCGCGGGACGGAACCCTTTGGATAGCCTCTCATCGTGATACATCACCAACATAGCATATTTTGAATAAAGTTCAAGAACTAATCGAGATGGGCCGATGCGGGACGGGCGGGACTATGGAAAATTAACCGTCGGCATGGTATACTTCTAGTGGGAAGAAAAAGATTGACAGATGGGAATGCCGACATTAAGATTAAGCCGTTTCCGACGTATCTTCTCCCCGGCCGATTCCTTGCAAAGGTTCGGTCGGGGTTATTCATTAAAAGAGTTTACTTCTTTTGATGATCAACAAAAAATGTAGCATACGATTCATAGGTTATAGGTGAAAAAATGGGAACACAAGACCTTACTGATGTCTTCCGAAATTATGAGAATAAATGGGTGGCTTTGGATGACAATAACAAAGTCATAGCATCAGCCGCTTCATTGGATGAGGTATTGAAACTTGCCCGCCAAAAGGGAGTTATCGATCCAATTACCGCCAGTATACCCGACTATCACACAGAATATGTGTTATGACATCGTTTCGTTATCCTTATACGAGAGTCAGTAGACCTTCTG
>MHGQ01000037.1 GCA_001805645.1 Omnitrophica WOR_2 bacterium RIFCSPHIGHO2_02_FULL_50_17
CCTCCCACGAAGAGAGGGGAATCCTATCCAATTCTCTCTATCCGCTAAACATTTACAAAGGCGGAGTATTCGCTCAGGGTGTTATGCTGATCGGCCTTTCTTAACCACAGGACACGCCGCGGCCACAAAAGCAAGCTTAAAAACCGCCTTATTTCCGGCCGCTATCCTGAAATAGTCATTTCGTGCGGTAAACCGTTGCCCTTCCCAATCGGCAAAGGGGCATTTTGAAACGAGATCGAGGGACAGCTCGGCAGGAGTGAAACCTCCCCTCCCCCCCGCCATCAATCACGGCCTCCTGATGGTGGAGGCAAAACTCCGTTGAAGCATGAGCGAAGGAAATAAGAGCTGATACGGGCATGTCCTGGGAAAACCGTATCATCACAAAAAAAATGAAGCCCTCTAAACTCCCCGTCCGCCTAAGGCGGACGGGGTATCCAGGCAGGGCTTCATTCCTGCGATTTTGAATCCCCGTCCGCCTAAGACGGACGGGGTATATGAGCAGAATAAAAGTAATTGTTTATCTGATCGAGAGAGCTCGATAATTCCCCTCCCCAACCCTCCCGAAGGGGGAGGAAAAAACTACTAAACAAATACCAAGCTTATCCTGGTGCCGCATACCACATTTTGATACAGAGAATTATCTGGAATTTATCGCCTGACCGCGCGGATAAAGACTTGAGAATCCGAGCGCTGTTTTACCTGCCGCCGACTCCTTGGAATGGATTGCTTTCCATGAAATCCAGAAGGATAGGGCCGGCGACCAGGATGGCCACAACGGGAAAGATAAAAAGAAGCAGCGGCACGAGCATCTTCATCGGCGCCTTTAAGGCCAATTGTTCTCCGCGGCGGTACCGGGCGATCCGCATATCCTCGGAGAGAATATTAAGGGCCTCCGTAACCGAGGTCCCCATCTTATCGGCCTGAACGAGTGTCCGGGCGAATGTGGAGAGATCCGGCAGCTCATAGCGCAGAGCCAAATCTTTGATGGCATCGCGGCGGGTCTTGCCCACACTGATCTCCTGTAAAACCGTATTAAGCTCATCTATCATCGCCGAAGGGGTGGATTTTTCCACCACCCATTTTAAAGAGAGCATAAAGTCCAGCCCTGCATTGACACACAGACCCAAAAGATCAATGGCGTCGGGCAATTCTTTGACAATGACAGCCTTGATCTTTTTAATCTTCCCTTTTAGCCAAAATTCCGGAAGCATATACCCGCTGGCAAGACCCATGCAAATCCAAAAAAAGACCATATCGGATTTGATCGAAGGAAAAGTGATGAAAAGCATTAAGGCGCCTAAGATTTCCTTAACAAGCATAAATTCCTCCGGATTCATATCGGCCCGCGCCATAGTTAAGTCCCTCGTCATACGCTTACGCAAAGGCCCCGAACAAAGCGGCTTGTTAATCATTGCCAATTTTCGGATATGGGAAAAAAGCGTCTTTTTTTTCTTCTTGAGCGCCTCCGGCCCTAAGCCCAATGCCAGGGTAGGGCGCTTTTCCCACTCGACGGGAACGAATCCAAGAACGAAGAAAAAGGCGCACAGGTAAGTAAATAGGAGAAGAAGGGCTAACATTTGAGTTGTGTTTTTAGAAGTCCTTAAACGTGCTTATCTTCCAAATCAAGAATGCCCCGATCGTCTCGGAGACAACCGCATACATGAGCATCGCCCGCCCCATATCCGATTGAAACATATGCTCGAAAATCCGCCGGTTAGCCGAATAGACAACAAAGGCAAAACCTACGGGAAGAAGGCTCATCACAACCCCCTGAATCTTGCCCTGAATTGTCAGCGTCGTTAAATTCTGCTGGATTTTCTTGGTCTCGCGGATATTATTCACAATACGGCCGAAAATCACGGGGAGATTCCCGCCGGTCTCGCGGGCCAAAAGAATGGCCGTAATCATCTGCTGAACCGCCGTCAAGGGCATGCGGCTGTAAAGATGATTGAGGGCCTCCTCGAGCGACACCCCCATCTTGTTTTCGCCCAGGACAATCCCAAATTCCTTGTTGATCGGATCCGGCATCTCATCGACAACCGCCTCCATCGCCTGCACCAGGCTTAACCCCCCGCGGAAAGAGCTGGACATAATCATCAAGGCGTCCACCAGCTGATCGTTAAATTTATCCCGGGTCATCTTCATCAGCGCCTGGATGTAAATGCTGGGAAAAACAAATCCGCTGACGAGTCCGAAAATCACTCCAAAAAGCTGCAGCCCTTCCGGAAACAAAAAATAAAAAACCCCGCCCAGAACAAGCGGCGCCAGCATAAAAATACGGCTGATCTTCTTGGCCTCCTGGCGGGGCATGAGATGTTCCATCCGGCTGGAAAACCCCTGCCGGCGTTTCTCGCTTAAAACAGCGCTGCGGGCATAGGCGGCGGGGATGACCGCATATCCAATCATCCCGACGGTGCAGAAAACTAAAAAGAGGCTGAGGACGAGCATAATATTCAGTATATCTCAGAAAATGCTTGAGGACTACAGTCAAAGACAAAAAGTTTCAGCTTTCGCATATACCGACGCAGTCCTCAATGCATTCTTTGCAAGTCGTGGCATTGGCCCGCACCGACAGGCAGTCGCAGCCTTTGCTTTCGAAGCAGTCCGCTTCATACCATAGATTTTTAAATTGAAAATCAAAGATGCACTCGGTTGTCTTCCTGGGATCGTAAATTCTCCCCTGGCCCAAGGCATCGCCCACGGTCTTCCACCGTCCGGAAAACGCCCGGGCAATATACTTCTGAAAAAACAAAAAAGCCCCCAGGACCAGCACGACAAGGATCATATATTCCAAGAGAGACTGGGCCTGTTTCCCTTGTTTTTTGCGTTGGCGCAACATCTTGCTCCTAACAAGATTCCCCTCCCCCTCGCGGAGGGGAATCTTTCATGCGGCTCATAGCCTATCAAAAATTCTGACAGGGGACAAACTTAAATCCCATGCCCTCTGACGTCCCGCCATGATAATAATACTGGGCGCAGGCCTCGCTCGTGACCCCGCTTGCTAAAAGGCCGCTAACTAAATTCCAGCAGAACAGATTATCGGCCCGATCATTAAGCATAAAGGCCCCATAGTAATAACTGCCCAGGGACGCCGGATCACCGTTGGGTTGCGGCGCCATACTGTCACGGCACGCCGCCTCTATTCCATCGGCATTGGCGATGGGCCGGTCGGGACGGGAAAAACGCGGCTGCCAGATCTCGACGGCGTTAGGAAATAATAACGTCCCAAATATCCCGGTCTCGTCAAACCGGCTCACGCGCATTTTTACAACGCCGCTGGTATTATCAAGCTCATAACAACGCCTTGTGCCCCAGTTTTTGGTATAAGTCTTGACCCGCGGCCAGTCGGGGTCGGAGCCGACGTCCTGACTAACCCCGCAAGCCCTGTCGCACTTGCCCGGGATGCGGGCATCTGCTTTCACGATATGCCATCTCCCCGAATCTAATGCTGCGCCCTCCTCAGGCTCACTCTGCCAGCCGTAAATGGCGTAATAAGGCAGGCCTGTCGGAAGATCCTCCGCATCAATGCGTGCCCGAATGAGTTGGCAGGCTGGGCCGTTGGGACAGGTCAAAAATTCGCGGAATTTATCTTCCGCCACCTGCAGAATCGTAATAATATTATTCATCTCGGCAAGCCTGCCATTTAAAAATGTATTACGCTTACGGAATTTGGCCACCTGATTTGCCGCCTCGGGGATGCTCTTGTCCACCAAATCCTTAAATCCGCAGAAACTGCATCCGGTGTTGAGGCAGACACAGCCGGGGTTTGTATCCGCGCATGAGCCGGCGGCAATTCTAAGGTTAATCTGAGCCTGAATAGCGGCAAGATTATTGCAATTATAATTTACCCCATACGCCATACAAAAAGTCGGCGGAGGCGGGGGGGGAGCCGCGGGACAAACAACGTCTCGGCATGTAACAAGCTCACTAATATCGGTAGGCACATAAGCCGCCGTATCAAAGCCGGGAACCAATGACCTCGGCAGATTAGCGCACGATATATTGGCTTGTGCATAATTAGCAGTATTACAGGCGGTTGAGCAATCGATAAATTTTTGTGCATTGCCGCCGGCATCATTCGCGTTCCAATTCACGCAAGCAACGATGTCTTGAATGTCTCCCCAGATGCCGTTGCCATTGCTGTCAAAAGTAGCCTCTTCAGGCGCAGGGATGCCGGGACACGGTTGAATTCCAGGAGTACCCGGATCGCTATCTTCTGCCGGGATGCACCATACCTGCCGGCATGCCCCGGCGCCTGGGGCAAACGAGGTATCCCGCCAGGCCTGAAGGCGGCTCCTCATCTCACGGATCTCTTTATACCAGAACCAGAGCCCGCCGTCCTCTTCGGCACAGACAAAACAGCATTGGGTGCAGGCAGCCGCATTATTCGCCCCGCTTAGCGTGCCTTCTTCAATCCATTCCGCCGCCGACGGATACCAATTTTTGAATTCTCTGACTAAATAAGCGGAACTTTTCCCCAATATGTCCTCGGCCCATAGAATAAACTCATTTGACCCGTATACCAAACCATCCAGCATATCATCCGGCCAGGAATCCGCCGGCGCGGTCCCCGCATCCCCGCAGGCACAGTCCTCCGTATTTATATCGCATGTCCCCCACTTAGAGCAACCATTACCGTAATACGGCCAGGCATCCCCGCCGGGCGAGCAAAAACGGTCTCCACCACGTTTCCAGAAACCTGTATTCGGATCCCCCGCGACATCCTGGGCGCATTGATCATCATCGGCGATGACTCTGCCGATGGAAGGATTACCCACAAAAGGGACAACCGCAGGATCCGGGAGTTTAACCATATCCACAGCCAAAGGCGGATAGCCAGGGACGTTAGTGCTGATACCATCCACGCATAATGTTGTGTTAAACACGGCTCCAGAAGGAGGATTGGCGGCATCTAAAACAAGCTGCGGGATCTCGGGAGGCTGGCCACCCGGGCACGGCCCGATCGCAAATTCCCGCGGATCGCACCAATGGCATTGATTGGGCTTATTGGGCAAATCAAAAGGCTCCCCAGTGATGGCCGTGGTGTCCAGATTGACTTTCCAGTCCGCGACTTTGTAGAAAAACGGAAATACGCCGGTCCGGTTATCCGCCGCGTAATAGCTCGTCGTATCCGGCAATTGAAAAACATCAGGCGGTATGGGCGGCGGCGCCGCGGGGTCCTGGATCCCATTGGGGTCTGCCGCCCTTTTCTCAAAATCCTGGTGCTCGTCGTCGCGGCCAAGCTGTTCGCGAAAAGAGATGAAGGGGGTTGGAATATTCGTCGGATTCTCCCGGAAGGCATCGTACACCCACCGATAATTGGCACCATAAGGGCTGTTATTCTGGCAGGTTGTCTGCATGCTCGCCACGCCGGCGGGATTGGGAGTATAAATATTCGGGTCCGGGTCGTCGTCGGCGGCGCAGCCCATCTCTTCCGTCCAGAAAGCCGGAAGGATGCAGCATGGATTGCATTCCGAATTGGCGTTGAACGGATCGCACTTCGGCCCATTCTCATCATAAATCCCCCAGCCATCCCAGCCCTCTTTCAAAAATTCGTCTAAGGCACCCCTAAAATCCATAACCGGAGCAGGCGGCACAGCCGCAATAGCATCTAACCGGCGGTTGTAATAAAAACCAAACCGGTTTATCCTGTCTAAAAGCGTTACTCCATCAGTATCAAGCCCCCAGACTCTGTCCATATCGGCATCATTCGCATCAAAGACAAGGACGTTGTCCGAGACCGCACTGCTTAATCCTTTCTGGACCCCCTGTTCAACAAAGGCATCTCTCTCTTCCATCGTATGCCAAATCTTATCATTCCACATCTCATCCAACCCTGGCTGGATGTAAGCCACTTGAACGACAAGACTAACGACCGCCAGCGCCACAGCTATGATTGCCAGAGCAAGATGCGTCCCCACCCCCCACGTCACTATAATGATAACAATGGCGATAATCACAAGTATCGCTGCCATTATGCCAGTCCAGGCGCATATCTTTCTTTCCCCTCCGAGGGTTGTCTGGAAAATGGCCTGCCCTTTACTGGCCATATAAGAACCCAGAAGACTTGCGCCGGTATCCGAGGCGATGGTTGTCATAGTTTTCGCCTGGCTCATCCGGCCTAAGTTTAACGAAACGGCATAAAAAATCAGGGCCGCGGCCGTCACCAGAATCAAAATCACGGCCACCTGGCCTCTTTTCCCGGACATTAACCGGCGTGAAGATTTAAGGAGCTTGTTAAGATATGTAAACATAGTTTACGATGGATGAAAGACGATGGACGAAGGACGATTTTGTCTAACGGAAAAATGATTCAGCTTTTCGTTCCATCGTAATAAGCATAGCGAAGATGTGTTCATATTTTTCATCCAAAAGGTCAAATGTTCCCTGATTAATGTAACGGCATTTTAATGCAAATTCCAGCCATGTTTGCGTTTCCGCTGCCTCTTGCCCTGCATCTGTTAACTTATTGATAAACACGGCTGGGTATTTTCGTTTTCTCCAAGCCTCTGCAAGATTCGAACAAACAGATCGTGAAGATCTGCGAATTTGATCGGTTAATGAATATTTTTCTTCCAAAGGGAAACTTTTTGAGACATCAAATATTTCCATCGCTGTATCAAAGCCAAGCCGATAAACTTTCAACTCTCTGACACTGCTTATTTTTGCACGTTCAGTACTATCTAATCCTGCGCTCTCCAATCTTTCCTCTTTCGTCCTTCATCCTTCATCCCTCGTCCGTCGTCCGTCACGACCCGTCCCACACCGCATTCATGCGCGTCGGTCTGTAAAAATACGGGTCAATTTGTCTTAAAGGGCCGTCGGCTTCCGTGCTCCACTGAATACAACATGCTGGATCTCCCGCATAGGTGATCGCTTCACACGCGGCATCAAAAGAAGCGCATCCTCCATAGCTATCGACAATATCAGTCCTCAATAACGTATCGTGCGCCTGCTGTCTCTGGCCTAAATCCAGCCCGACCCAGCGAAAGACCATGATAAGGCCGTACATCATCAAAAAAAGGACCACCATGCAGAAGGCAAATTCCAGCATGACCTGGCCCTTTTTTCTCGTCGCTCGTATTCCCATTCTTCGTCCCTCGTCCCTCCCTGCCTACGGCCCGCCCGGCGCCGCAAATTCTACGTACGGATCGCTGGTGGTCTCGGTAATCCACTTGCGGCCATGGCGGTCTACCACGCGGCTGCGCACAAAAATGACAGGTGGCCGCGAACCATCTCCGGCCGGATCCTCATCCATACATGTTAGATTAATATTGCCTGCAACAGAACAATTATTGCACGCCTCGACCGGATTCGGTATAGAAATACTCCAACCCGCCGCTGTAGGATTGCCGCCGCTGTCGCAGAAACGGTCCGTGTCGTTGCTTAACTGAATCTCCCTCTCAATAAGGTCAATTCGATCCTTTTTTTGAGTCGTGCGGATGTATTGCAGGCCGTCGCCGTAAAGCTTGTCCTCTTCAATAAAAAGATATGTCCCGTCCCGCACGCGCGCATACATCCGCGCAGTTCGGGTCAACCCCGGCTCGGGCCCAACATCGCTATCTCCCCGGCTAAAATCCAAATCACCGTCCTGACTATCCATGACATAGGTGAATCGCAGGATGACCCCTGTCGTTCCATCGACCACTTTAGTATCCGCCATAATATGTTCCCGCTTTAAATCCCCGTCCATATCTACGGAAGTATTGCGCGACTCATCGCAGTCTTCTTCACAATCGATGGACTCGATAACTATCCCCTCGCCCCTGCCAATAAGGTCTGTAGAGCCGCTGTTCATCTCACCATAGACAAACGGCGGGTATTCCTCGGTTTCATCGACCCCTAGAACCGAATACCACTGCCAGGCAAAAGTCTCCCGCTGAGCGCCGTCCGGCTCGTCCGGATCATCCAGCACCCCAAAAAACCCGTCTCGGTCCAAATCAAACCGTTCATCCGCAGAGAAATTGCACCCCGGCCCCGGGCAAGAAGGACAAGGGATCCCAACGCCGTCGCACCACTCCACAAACCCGTCATGATTGTACATAATTCCATATAATTGAGCACAGCCAATCCTTGCCTCAAATGTGGCTCCTGAACCGGCAGCACAATCCCCGGCCCCAGGGTTGCAGCATGTCGTGCAGCCAGAAGTAAGGCATGTCTCCTCGCATAAAGCCGTGTACTGGACACAATTAGACTCCCATGGCCTGGGACTCGGGGGGAAAAATTGAACTGAACCTGCGGAACAGTCGCCTTTGCATTCCGCCGGACAAGTGCCGACAAAGCCCCTGCACGACTGCGCCAAATTCACTGATTTAAACCTTGCTAATTGAAACGGGAAATGTTTGCCGTTGATAAACATGTCAAAGACGGGCAGATTACGATCTACGCCTGCCTGCACAGGCATGAATAGATTCCGGCTATGGGTCGCCGAGCCGCTGACGATATAAGGCGTGCGGTCAATGGCGCCGTATTTGGCGGAGTCGGCCGTGAGGCGGTCCTCGATGAACAGAATCGAGGTCGTATTATGAGAGGCGTCGTCTCCCGTGCCCAATAGCCCTTCCGAATACCTGAAGGAGGTCGACATGGCCTGACGCATGGCCTTCAGATACTGATTCTGCGCATAACTGGCGCCCATGGCCTGGCGGACAATGACGCTCACGACAAAGATAAGGATACCGCCGAAAACAGCCAGCTCCATGGCTGTCTGGGCACGCACATGTTTTTTGAATTTTGACATCATAAAATTCGAAATCCGAATTTCGTGCTTTGTGCCTCGGATTTAAGTTAATACGATCCCACCGACACAGTTCCCTGTTTTCGTTCCGTGGACAAACTCTCGTCGGTGCGCATGGTCCAGTACCCGCCGTCCCTATTTATGACGAAAATGCTGGTATTGGTGCTGGAGACCAAAGTATGGCGCAGGGATGAATTGGCTGCCCGGGGGTCATACTGATCGCCTAAGTCATCCAGGGCCGCCTTCCAACGGCCCTGCAGGCCGCGCTTAAAATAATTGCTGATGGCCAAAAGGGCGCCCATGACAATAATAATAATTATAATGTATTCCAGTGTTATCTGTCCTTTTTTCTGCATTCTTAGCATGGAAATTCAATCCTCTTCTATAAATCCTAAATTAATCGAAGCTGCTGATTCTGTTCCCGTCACATCGTTATAGGTATAAACCGTCATCCCGCTGAGATCCTGCATTTGTTTGTCGATGGAAGCCCTTGTCGAGACATAGGAGGCCTCCAAATGACCTCTCTCGTCAAAGCGCTGTTCGGCATTCTGCTGGGTGCCGACCTCATCCGCCACGGCTTTAATCAAAGACTGAATCCCCCGCTTCATCATAGGCCCTATGGCAAACATGATAAGAACAATAACGCCGATGACCATCGCGTATTCCAAGAAGGACTGGCCTTTCCTCTTTCGTCCTTCATCCCTCATCTTTCGTCCCTCGTCTTTTAATTCGCGTCCTTCGGCGGAGCTGTCTCGCTTTGTGTCTGCACCGCCGTAATCTCATCCGTCGTCTTTTGGAAGACCCCTGTGGTTGCCCCGGGAAGCAAATTCGTCGTCGTATCTGAGCTGTGAACCACCGTCGAGGCCGTATTGGCATAATACGGCTCATAGGCAATGAGGATATCACCCGTATAATACCCTTGTGTCCGGTTAAGCACAACATTAAGCATCATGTTGCGGGCACCGAACATGCGCGCCTGAACAGTCCGCTTAAAATAAATCGTCATGGCAGTCACCGCCCCCACCACCAGGAAAAAAGTAAGGACATACTCCCCCATGACGGCCTGAGCCTTATTGTCCATTAAACGTCTTAACATAAGAGATGTTGTCCGCCCGGCAGATGCCGGCGGGCGGACAAAAAACATGGCTTGCCCAAGGAGGACGCCCCCCCTAAACAAGCCATGCCGAACTCCTCCCTCGATTCATCCGAGGCGGCGATTATCCCTTGCCCCAGAATTCCCGCTCAACATTCATGATGTAAGCATTCATCGTGGTTGTCGTTACTTCCTCTTTCAACAATTGGGATCTCGTTACCCCTCTGTTGAAGGTCTCCTTCGTTTGACTTGCGGTTTTCGTTGTTAAAACAATATTGGTGTTCCCTATGGAGAATTGGTCTCCTATATCATCCGCGGCACCCTTAAGACGGCCCTGGATCCCGCGCTTGATGTATACCTGAATGGAGAGAAGGGCGCCGATGATGATGATAATCAGGACCGCATACTCGAGGGTACTCTGCCCCTTTTTTCTTTGTTTATTTAAATACCTGAACATTGATTTATCCTCCTCAATTGGTTCCTCTTGTCAGAAGAAAATCCCATCTTCTGATTCCACTAACTTATGTTAGAAGGCTTCTTTGAATGTAGCATTGTTGTACTTAGACACTTGATAACCGCCCACGCCACGCTTCCTTTGATCAAACGTGTCCTGGCTGACCGTATCAGTGTCGAGAAGTTTTTCATCTATTTCATTGCGGTCAACCGTATACGATGTGTCCAGGTAATACGGTTCGTATTGCGATGAGCCTCCCAGGTCGCTGGTTTGATTTTTCAAATAGGTCGCCGCATCGCGGACCCTGGCCTGCAAGGCACGCTGCGCATAAGTTTGCATGGCAATAATTCCCGCCACAACCAGAGAGATAAGAATCGCGTACTCGGCGGTATTTTGCGCTTTTTTATTTTTTATCAGTTTTCTAAACATAGAACTTTTCCTCCTGCGTGACTAAACTCCTGTTTAACTATTTATTAGGATAGGCCGCATTCAAACGCCCCGTGAAGTTTACCATTTTGGTTGCCCCCATGCTCCACAGCCCATTTAATGCTGTGTTAAAGCCGCCTGGCACAAAAACAATGACGGCAGCAATGATAGCGGCCACCAAAACAATGTACTCCACAGTACTTTGCCCTTTCTTCTTTCCCTTGGGGCATCCACATTTATTTCGTTTTAACATTACAGTTCCTCCTTCATTGTAACGCGGGCTCTGCCTTCTTGTGCTTACAAAGGAGCGCTGCGTCAGCTCGAATGTTGTTCCCGTTACTCTTGTTGGAATTCTTCTTGAATCATCTGTTGGGTGGCCTGTACCGAACGGAACACGTAGGTACTCATGGCAATGACCGCTGCCGAAACAACCATCGCGACCATGGCATATTCTAATAGACTTTGACCCTTTATGCTTCCTGTTAATTTTCCCAAGAGCCTCATCGCGACAGCCTCACGTGTTTAACAGACAATCTTACCCTCTTCTGCTGATTTAAGAAGCAGAAAGAATTCCTCGAGGGCTCTATTGCCTTCTCTAAGAGAAAAGAGAATGTTTTAGAGAAGGCACCGGCATGCCCGTGAAATGGGCAAGCTGCCGGATCAACACCATGCGGTGTGATAGTCAAAGATCGGGCGAAACCTTTGTTGAGACGTAACAAGTATAACATACGGCTACCCTCTGTCAAGGATCCTTCCTTTATTTTTTGCTCTTTATATAATATTAATCAATAAGTTGCGTCCGACAGGATCTGTGACAGCGCTTTCATTGAGACGTTGAACAGCCGCTTTTAAGTCCTCGAGAAAAGGATAGGAGGGCGGCACTCTTAAGTAAACAGACACCACCTTATCCTGCGCCATACAATGGCCGGGAATATTATAATATTTTGAAATCATTGAAGTCAGATCGCGCCCCTCTCGCTGCCTTGAAAAAAAATGTCGTTGGCAATAAGAATTGAGCCTCTCCCCAAAGTCCCGGTAGATATCGAAAGCATCTTGCCGATCCCCCCATTCGCAGATCTGCCCCTTCTCATGCTCATAAGATTCTTTAACTTCTTCTGCTGCATTGCCATGCAACATAGATCCTGCCGCTCCCTTATCTAAATTCGGCCAACGCAGGAAAAAAGCCTCCAAGAGACTCTCGGCCTTACTGTCTATTTGATTCGCCAAGACAACCAGCCGCGGCTCGCTGCCTTCTTTATCAAAGACAGCAACAGCCTTTAAGGGCACATTTTTCCCAAATGCCTCCTCTAATGCCGAAGAGAATATCGCCGGGTTTAATTCTATAAAACAGCCTTCTTTATCTAACCATCTGTTATAAAATGGGTTGGGGGCTCCTAAAAAGGCCTCTTGGGTAAATGCAGGAAACTCCTTTTGCCCTGGCCATATACCGGCTATAAAAAACCGCTTTTTTTTAGGAATCGCTGTAAATTCGGCAATCTGATCATTGTAATGATTAAAAGCAATAATCTTTGTCATCATTTTACCTGCAAAACCCTCTGCTGCCGCCATCATGGTATATATATCCCGGCCCAATTGCCCCCCTAATGGCCCCAGGAATATGAGCGGACGGTTATTGCTAATTAAACAATGGGATAACATCGCCATGGCCTTATTCATGGGCGATGAAAACTCCCTAGGGACATCTTCCCTCCATAAACTTACGAGTTGAGGATCCATCGTCAATATTGTGCCATCCTCAAGATGGATTTGAAATCGGCCGATCTCCTCGAAGAGATATTCTTTTTCATTGACGTATTCCATTAAAAGATGTAACGGAGGCATCGCAAATTTTGTCCCATCCAATAAGGAAGGATCGAGAGGCTGATAATTAAGCGTGTTGAAAACCCATGCCCCATGAGGACAAAATTGTCCAATCTGACTTATGTCTTTGGCGCCGGACAATTTTAAATAGAACCATATATCGCAAAGCATATCGAAATGAAGGGGCAAAGATGTCTTTGGGGTCGTCCCGCACTGAGCGCGGCCAAAAAGACTGCCAAGAATAGAAGCATCAAACAAATCCCACTGGGCGGCCTTAAGAAAAATAAAGCCCATTCCTTCATAGAGCGCCCCTCTCTCCTGTTCTCTTTTCATCCGCAATTGAAACACATGGTCCTGAAAACTGGCAGGGAAAAGTTGTTGCTTCGAAACCCCGTCCGCCGACGAATATTGTTTCTTCGGTTGCCCCCCATGAACTGGAACCTCTGGAGATAGTTTGGTGTCGACCTTAAGTCCTGCCTTTCGCATCTCTTCGGAAATCTGTGTTTTCTTGAAGACAGGGATATGAAATTTTTTGCCGCTACCCTCCGAGGATGACCTTCTTCCCACCGCGCTGCTTAAAGAGGCATTTTTGATAATTGTATTAATCGAAGATTTGGACACTTTAATGAAAAATTTTTCCCCTGTTACCATAGCAAGCTGACGGCAGCTTAAGGAGGGACCGTCCCTCTTTTCTCGGAGGATAAAATCAACCACCTCATTTTTTAATTTATAAACAACACCCATGACTTTTCCATTGCACCGGCATTCTGATTGGACATTAAATTCAGTATACCATAAGTCATCGAAATTAAAAAGACCTGCAAATGCCGCGGCTAGATTAAAGCAGGCTTATCGAGATTGTCCCAAAAAACCATCCCGGGGAAAAATTGCAAGATAAAAACATTAGATAATTGTTGCGGCACAATCAAACCTATTTTATACTACTCACAATTAATACACTTGAAAATAAAAATGTATAAACAATTTTTAAAGATTTCCTTTTTTATTATTCTTCTTTTCTTGCCCTCTTTATCGACGGCGGCCTACACCGACTCCGATCGCGATTTAATCATACAAAAGCAAATGAATTGCATGAAGAAACAAATTGCCTCCACCGGCGAAATCGTATGGGAAGATATTTGCTCTGCGGATAACGTCCCCGACATGGCCATAAATAACGCATCCTCCTCATGGCCTGAAGAGACGCCATCGGGGGCAACGGAAAGAGAATATTATGCGATGGATCTGGAGGAGGAAGAAAAAACTGAATTCGCTTTTTCCGAGGAGTACGCCAGAGAAAACACAATAGGAATTAAAGCCCCAAAACATCAATTAGAAATGGCCTGGGAGTTCTTTCGATTTAGATACGAAGAGCCGGACGTTATGAAAGACAGCGGCCTGATGCGGGGCGTTTATGGTCTTTATACCTATCGCCCGGGCAAAGAGGATCTGTTTTGTATGAAGGCAATTAATCTTTACCGCATTGAAGGAAGGCATGGCTGGGGTCAAGTGGACTATGAAGCCGTCAACGGTGCAACGCTTGACAATATCGATGACTGGGCGGTCGAGCTTCGAGGAATTTTAGGCAAAGAATATATCGATGGCTCCTATAATCTGGGAATAACGATCTTTTCTGGATTTGGATACCGCTATTTAAATGACAATACAAGCGGGAGAACCTCAACCGTTGGAAGCACAACGTACTATGGCTATCAACGCGAATCAAATTATTATTATCTACCCCTTGGAATTGAATTCTCCGGTCAGCCTAACGATGGGTGGTCTTTCATGCTTCATGGAGAATATGACTGGCTCATTTATGGCCTGCAAAAAAGCCATTTAAGCGACGGCAATCGGTTTATCAGCACCAAAAACAGCGATATCGAAAATCCTCAGCACCAGGGGTATGGCTTGCGGGGATCCCTCAAGATAACAAAGGCGCTGGACAAAGCCAGCTTTACCTTCGAGCCGTTTGTCCGATATTGGAATATTGCAGATTCCGAGGTTGTGCGCGCCTTTGTCGACGGCGCCTACGGCAACTATATAGAACCTGAGAACAATACCGTTGAAGCGGGGCTTAAATTAGGCGTGCAATTCTAACCGGTCTCCCACCGCCGTTTTGGTCGCTGCGATAGTGCCGCTCCTTAACTCAACGGCATAATGAGCCTTCCAGAAAATCGGACTTAACCGAAACGGCTTGATATTCTCGACAAAGCCGACGACGCAGTTTTCCTTACCGACGAAAATGACGTCAATCGCAAAGCGCATAAAAAACATATGGATGGACCGGCACTGCGTGATAACAAGGGCATCGTCTTCGCAAAGGGATGATTTATTCAAGAGGCCTGTCATGCGCGTAGGAAAGGTGTCAGCGACATTCGCATGGCGGGCAAGGACGATATTCTTCGTTAAATTCCTAACGACCAAACTTGCACCCTTCGAGCCGGCAAAGGCAACCGTCTTAACTCTCCGTCTTTTCAAACATTTCTTTTTTAAGATCCATCCCCTTGGCAACAAGATCTTCATAGCATCGAGGGACATAGCCTGTTGCCTCAAAGTCCCCCATGGTCCGACCATCGCTGTTGATGCCTTTTTGCCTGTAGATAAACACATCCGCCAATTGCAGTTGAAAATTTTGGTCGATCCCGACAGTTTCCGTGATCCCCGTAATCCTGCGCGACCCGTCAGAGAACCGGTTTATATGCACGACGACCTGGATGGCTGAGGCAATCATCTCGTTAATGGCGCGCACAGGAAGCTCTATCCCGCTCAACAAAATCATCGAATGCATGCGCGTCAGGACATCCCGCGTGGAATTGGCATGGAGGGTCGTCATGGACCCGTCGTGTCCGGTATTCATCGCCTGCAGCATGTCCAATATCTCCGGCCCGCGGCACTCCCCGATAATAATACGGTCAGGCCGCATACGAAGACAGTTAATAAAAAGGTCCCTGATGGTGACCGCGCCCTTCCCTTCTACGTTAGGCGGACGGGATTCAAGCCTCCCCCAGTGGCTCTTTTTTATCTTCAACTCCGCAGCATCTTCAATGGTGATAATCCGCTCCCCATCGGGAATAAATTCGGAAAGAACATTCAGAAGCGTCGTTTTCCCTGCCCCCGTCCCGCCGGAGACGATCATATTTTTGCGGCCCAAAACGCAGGCATGCAGAAAGTCAGCCATGGCTTGCGATAAACTGTGATATTTGTGGAGCAAGTCTCCTACCTCCAATTTCTCATGGGCGAATTTACGAATCGTGATCATCGGTCCCCTTAAAGAGAGAGGCGGAATAATCGCATTGATGCGCGATCCGTCGGGAAGACGCGCGTCCACCATCGGCGTTGACTCATCAATACGCCGGCCTAAAGGCGCAATAATACGGTCAATAATAGCGCGCATCTTGGAGTCCGACACAAACTTTTTATTCGTCAAGACAAGCTTGCCGCTTTTCTCAACATAAATCTCGTTTTTACTGTTGACCATGATGTCCGTCACTTCGGGATCGGCCAAAAAATCCTCCAAGGGCCCTAAGCCCAGCGCCTCATTGACGATATCCTTAACCACGCGCACGCGCTCTTCGTGCGATGCCAGCTTGCCCCCGGCCTCCTCCATTAAAATATTGCCAACCACCTCTTCGGCATTTTTCTTCAATTCGCGCATGGCCAGCGGATCGTCCAAGGCCTCCGTTGTCACACCATCGAGATTGAGCCGCTCTACCAGCTTCTCGTGAACCTTGACCTTGAGGGCCGCGATTTCATCTTCCGCTCTCGAAAAACTCTGATCGGCTGAGGCCTGAATCATTTGCTGCGAGATGCCAAACTTCTCCCAAAATTCTCCCGGCTTGGCCAACCCTTCAGCGGTTCTGATTTTAATAAGGTCTGTTGCCGGAACATAAAGGTTCTCTTTCCTTAAGACATAAGCCATCTTATTAAAGGCCTCAGAAACGCTGCTTTTAGGACTGTCCACAACGCAAGGGACCCCGCGGTTTAAAGCCATGCCGACAACCTTCCCGTCAGATGGGATATGACTGAAGATCTCGCAAGGAAGGGCCGAGCGCACCTCCTGCCAGGCGACGCTTCCCCGACTCTCAGAGCGGTTCAAAATAAGCTTTACCATTTTTAAAGGAAACTGGAGACTCTGCAAGATATCCAGACACCATTTTACCTGATAAACCGCCAAAATATCGGGAGTGGCAACTAAAAAAATGAGGTTCGAATAGTCCAAAACGGTGATCAGTGTTTCGGTAAACGATTTCCCCCCATCGACGACAATAAAGTCATAGGCGGCCACCGCCTTCCTAAAAAAAGGCTTAATGTTGTCGGGGGCAACGTGCCCGATCTGTCGGGTATTGCCCACAACGGGCAGAAACTCCAATCCGCTGGAGTGTTTTGCCGCATATTGGCTGATAATCTGGAGGTCGTCGGATGCCTCTAAGACAGAAAAAATATCAACGATGGCAGAATGCGGCGATAGATTGAGCATGCGCGCCATATCCTGTCCGGCCTGAAAATCGAAATCGATAAGAAGCACTTTATGCTTGGCCAGAGCCAACGATGTGGCCAGATTAACCGCCACCAGGGTTTTCCCCACCCCTCCCTTGCTGCTAAAAACAGTTATCGTTTTACAACTCATAAAATTAAATCACTCGGCATAATGCCGAGTGATTCCTTCATATAACCCCTTATCATCATTATCAATTGTTTTTTAAGCTATAGACGATAGGAATTGTTACATTTAATTCCTGAATATTCGCGCCTGACGGAAACGTAGAGTAGGGTGCGAGATTTTTCGCCGCATTTAAGGCATATTCATCGAAAATCTCATGGCCGGAGGATTCTTTGACCAGGGCAGTCGCCAGTGTCCCATCGCTTAAAATAAGAAGTCCCAGCTTAACCGTTCCTTCCCATCCGTATTTTTCGGCCTCGCGGGGATAAACAACGGATCGGGCGATTTTTTGCTGAACAGAGTGCGCATAGTCCGCCATCTCGCCCGGAATGCCGGGATAAGAAAAAGCGGGCTTCCGATAGGCGGAAAAGTCCTCGGTTGAAGCAGCTGCGCCATAGGAATCGCTCTGCGCCGATTGGCGCCGAGATGTCTTTTCTTGTTGCTGTGCTTTTTCTCTCTCCGCGTCCTGACCGCTCCTATTTTTACTCAGAATCGTTGGCGTTAGAGAAATAACGATCTCCTGATCCTGATCTGCCGTGGGATTGGATCGGCTTCGAAACAGCGCCCCCAAAACAGGGATATCTCCCAAGAACGGTATTTTGCGGACGGATTCGTTCCGATATTGTTTAATTAATCCGGCCAAAACAATGGTTTGTTCGTTATCGACATAAAGTTTTGTCTGGGCTGTCCGGGTGCTGTAAGCGACATCATCCCCGACGGCATTGGCGGCATCGACATCGCTGATCGTCGTGGTGAGGTCGATGTCAACTTTCTCTTTCTTTATCGTTGGGGTAACTGTCATGCTGATGCCGTACGGCTTAAATGTAATATTCTCCTGTGTTGTCTGTGTTGTCCCGGAAATGGTAGCCGTTGTTGTCCGAATAGGAATTTCCCCCCCCACCAAGAAGCTGGCACTCTGGCCGTTGACGACAACCAGCTTGGGCTGGGAAAGGACGCGGGCCTTGCCTTGCGTAATAAGCGCATTGACCTGGGCAATCAATGCGCTGTTGACTGTCCGTTGAAACTGGCCAATTTTAAAATAATCCCCGACGGATCCGTCAAGCGTTGGAAAAATCTCTCCATAGGCAGGCGTAAAGGTGCCGCTGGACGTTGTTGTAAGATTGTTTCCGGATAGAGATTGTGTTCCCGTATACCAATCAACTCCCAAAAGCTTAGACAGGGTTGTGCTTAATTCTGTGACCTGAATATCAATCTGAATCAGGTCATTGACTTCTTCTTCCCTGCCCATATTTATCACATCCTCGCCGAATGGGCTGATAATTTGGTCAAACCGCGCCTTTTTATGCTGCGGGATGTCCCCCAAGACAACCACCTTGCCCTCACTTTCATTGACCTCCGAAGTCGCCTCATAAATGTTAGCGGTCTTAAGAAGCCGCTTCAAGCGCTCCTTGATCAATTCCAAGTTCTGGCTGAAGACATAGACCATCGCGGTCCGCTTGCCCTGATTATCCCAAATGAAAAGGGCTGTTTGGCCAACGCCCTGACCTACCAGTAAAATTTCCTTCTCATCCGCATTGACAATATCCGCCACCTCTGGATTGCTAACCGATAGCCGTGTTAATCCGTCAACCGTTAGCGTCACCAGCTCTCCTTTAACCATATAGACTTCTTCGGTAAATGCGAGGTTCCGCGCGTCGGCTCCGAAAGAACGCCCCGCCGCCATAAGAATCGATAACAATAAGATAACAACCGCACTAAATCTTCTGCGCATCCTTCTTCCTTTTATCCTTGCCTTAAAAATTATAATTCCTTCCCGCCTCGGAAAATTTGAATCGTCGGGGCAGGCTCTTCTTCCACCTCAGGCTCTTTCTTCGCCTCTTCTTTTGGGGAGGAAGGCTTGGGGACTTGCAGCTCTGTTCCCTGTTGGTCCAACAGATAATTCGATAGCGCATCCCATGAGGCCACTTGCAGGTGTTGACGGCCCTCTTCTGTAGGCGAACGCAAAGACAGTCGAATTCTGCCGTTGCCCAAAGCAAATGTTAATAGGCCCGCCTCTTCGGGAGTAACGGCAAAAGTTACATTTAAAGCCTGCGCTTTTTGTTGATTTGCGTAGAATTCCACCCCACCCATGGGCGTAAAATTTACTCCAACAGCCAAAACCTGAATATCCTGGAATAAAATAGTGGTTACCTCACGAATCTTTCCTGAGTCGCCTTCTTCGGGAACTTTAAGATGAGCTATGAGATCGACAAAATCCCCCGGGCTAACCAGCCCTCCGACAGCCGACAAAGTATCCACCTGAACGGTTATGGCCCTTTTCCCAGGAGGCGTAATAACAGAAAATGCCGTCTTCTCAACTACCTGCTTGGGTTTCTCGGGTTCTGCCCTGACAACAACCTTCGGCTGCTCCTGAACCTGCTTAACCAAGGCCTCCTGCCGCTGGGAAAGCTTTTCAAGCTCTTTTTTGGTAATTTCCATCTCTTTCTTCATCAGGGCGCTCTGCTGCTGATACTCCTTGACCAGAGTCTTGGCCTGTTGTTGAAGGGTGGTCTGCACGTATTGACTAGTCAAAAAGACGGCAACCAAACCTAATCCGACAGCCAATAAGATGGTGGCAATCTGCTTTTTATTTTCTATGTTCATCTTTCCCCTCGGCTATATTTACGGCAGGCGTTCTTCTTTAATCTCAACCGTTGTTATCTTCTTCAATTGCTCGATGTGATCCAATATCGCTTTTTGCTGCTTACGCAGCATCTGGTCCTGAATAATCTCTTCTTTAATTTCCTCAAAAGCAATGGGCTTGCCTTCTTTTTTCTCTTCCAATTTAACGATATAATATCCGTCGGGGCCATGGAAAACACTGCTGAGATCTCCTGGGTTTAGAGGCAAAAGGGCGCTGACCATCTCGGGGAAGGGCGCCTCTGTGATAAACCCCAAATCTCCTCCCTGGGCAGCACTGCTTCCCATAGAGTGTTGCTTGGCCATCTCGGCAAAATCCGCCCCCTTCAATAGTTCAACCATAAGCTCATTAGCCTTTAGCTGAGAATCTACGATAACGGCGCGGACGCGCCACTGCGGCGGCTCTACCAAAAGACCTTTTTGTTCCTCGTAAAAAGCCTTGGCCTCTTCATCCGTGACATGAATACCATTCACAAGGCGCTTTGCCGCCTCCTGGACAATCAGCGTGCGCTGAAATTCTTCAACGGCGGCCTTAATATCTTTTTGATTCGCCAGACCGGATTGCTCTGCCTCCTGCACCAAAAGCTGTTGACGAACCAATTCTTCCAAAACCAATTTCTTGGCCTCTATAGCAGTGACATCAAAATCGGGCGCGACCTCTTTCAGGGCATTCAAACGATCCTGGAACTCCTCTGATGTCATCGTCCATCTCCCCACCCGCACCAAAACGTTTTCCGGCAAAGGCACTTCCTTCACAGAGATGGGCGTTGGCACAGGCTCCTGCTTGGGGGCAGGGGCCTGCCTCTCAACGACTGGCGGCTGCGAAGGGGTACCCGCCTCAGTCCCTTGAAAATATTCCTTGAGAGTATTTATAAAATCACAGCCCGTGCCTGCGGTCATCATCCATAAAGACAAAACAAAAAAGGCAATTCTTTTTATCCTCGTCACATTCAACAAAGCACCCCTTCCGTTTGAACAAATTTCCCCAATTTTATATAAGACTTATTGTAGGTATAAGTATAATTGGCCGCTCTGTGAAAAACAAGCAATTTTATAAAAATATGCATCCATTCTCCGTCTGCAACGGATATTCTTATCGCCCCACGAATTCTTGAACCGCCTCTTTCTCCGACAGGAGCTCCTGAGAGGTTGCGTCGATCTTGGCTTGCGCGAATTCATTATGTCCAATGCCTTGCACAATTTCCCAGCTCTTTCCATCCGAGCGGATCGGATAGCTAAACATCAGCCCTTCTCCTATGCCGTAACTTCCGTCCGAGGAGACCGCCATGGAAAAAAATTCCCCCTGAGGCGTCGGCGTTATCAAACGTTTTACCGCATCCCCTGCCGCATTCGCCGCCGATCCTGCTGAAGAAAGCCCCCGCGCCTTAATCACCTCTGCCCCGCGCTTCTGGACCGTTTCGATAAACGTTGTCTTAAGCCACATCTCATCAACGATCGCCTGTGCAGCTGGTCTCCCGCCAATCGTGGCATGATAAAAATCCGGATACTGGGTGGTCGAATGATTGCCCCATATGACCAAGTTTTTAACTTCGCAGACATTCGCCTTCGCCTTTTGCGCCAATTGGGCACAGGCCCTGTTTTGATCAAGCATAGTCATGGCAAAAAAATTCTTTGCCGGAATGTTTTTAGCAGCGGCCTTCGCTATATAAGCATTGGTATTGCAAGGGTTGCCGATGACCAAAACCTTGCATGTGGGCTTGGCATTCTCTGAGATGGATTTCCCCTGAACCGTAAAGATAGCGCCGTTAATCTTTAAAAGATCTCTTCTTTCCATCCCGGCCTTGCGGGGCACGCTGCCTACCAGCAATGCCCAATCAGCATCTTTGAAAGCAATATCAGGATCGGCGGTTTGCACAACCGACCTTAAAAGCGGATACGCGCAGTCCTCCAGCTCCATGCCAACGCCTTTAAGGGGAGGGAGGGCGCTTTCCAGTTCCAACAAACTCAAGTCCATCTCGGTTTGCGCCCCGAATATCTCGCCGGAGGCAAGACGAAATAATAGCGCATATCCGATGTGTCCGGCCGCACCGGTTACAGCGACTTTGATTCTTTTATCTGCCATCTTTGTCCCCCCTTATAATATGCGATTTTGAATCCCCGTCCGCCTTAGGCGGACGGGGTTATATGAGCAGAACTATTCCAATATTCTCTGGGCCATATTTAACATATAATTCATGCTCGTGTCGTATGTCGCATTAAGAGCCCGTCGAAAAACACCGCCCTGCTGGGCAAACAGAAGAGATACCACAATAATAATCGCCACAAGAATCAGATATTCAATCGTATTTTGCCCGGCCTTATATCGCCTGTCCCAACCGTTAATTCTGCGCATGCCTTTTCTCCTTCCCCGCAGCAAAAGGCAGCTGCTGCCTTCGCGATCCGACCTCCCCTTTGTCCAAATACGCATATAGAATCTCCTCTCGGTCTGCGGAAGCCCGCACCAGCACCTTCCCCCAAGGATCAATGATCATGCTGGTGCCGTAACAGAAAATACCGCGCGCATCTTTGCCTGTCTGATTCGGCGCCAGCACATAACAGAGATTCTCGATGGCCCTCGCCCTCAAAAGCACCTCCCAATGCGCCTGGCCCGTCTGGCGGGTAAACGCTGAGGGTACGCACAGGACCTCCGCTCCTCCACGGGCATATCCCCGATACAATTCGGGAAACCGCAAATCATAGCAAACCGAAAGGCCGACTTTAAATCCTTTCGCTTGTGTCATAACAGCTCTCTTGCCAGCAATAAATTGATCCGATTCTCTGATCCGTCTTTTACGGATAATGGCCTCAAACAAGTGTATCTTGCGATAAACAGCCTGGATAACTCCTTGGTCGTTAATGAAAACGGATGTGTTATAAGCCTTGCTGGCCTCCTTCGCCTTCTCGTAAATAGAGCCGGCCAAAATACACGCCTTGTGTTTCTTGGCCAATGCCATCAAAGGCGCCGTGGATTCGCCGGGAATTTTTTCAACAATCCCCCGCAGGGCTTCTCCCCGACGAACATCTCCCCGATAAACAAAGACCTCGGGAAGCAGAATGAACTCCGCCCCGTCTCGAATGGCCTGCCGGACAAGACTGACGGCCCTTTGAATATTTCTTGCCTTGTCGCTCGTTGCCTCCATCTGAATAACAGCCGTCTTCATTGACGTCTTCATTGAGACACATCCGCTCTTTGAGCTTCTTTTCTATTCTAAATGCCATTTACAAAAATGCAACGGCTTTTAACAATTGGGCACGGCCAAAGGGAATGTTTCTTTTTGCAAAAAATACTGGACGGCCTGCGCGCTTAACCGCGCCTTGGCCTCTAAGGCCTCCTGCGTGTTAAAGGCATTGTGAGGTGTAAACAAAACGCCGTCTCGGTCTTTTAATTTTAGGATTTTTTTAATCACAGCATTGGCGGATCGGCGATGTCCCTTAAAATAGTCGGCCACCGCGCTTTCCTGTTCATACACATCCAGGCTCAATCCTCCTAAAATCCCTTCGGATAAAAGCCGCTCCAAATCTTCTATGGGCGATATCTCCCCGCGGGCAATGTTAATAAAGATCAGCCCCTTCCTTGCCTTTCTTAAAACCCTGTAATGAAGCATCCCTCTTGTTTGTTCGGTCAGGCAGCACGCACAAAACACCACATCGGCCCAACGAATACCTTCATTCAGCGAGACATATTCTATATCCTTCAGTTTGGGTGCGATGTCAACGCCTTTCACCTCCATACGAAGCCCCTGGGCGATATCCACGATCTGCGCTCCAATGCACCCTACGCCGACAATCAAGGCATGGCGGCCCCGACACTCGGCGCCGGTAAGGCGATCGCGCGAAAAAATTTCAAAAACTCGGATCTGTTTTTTTAATTTGCGTAAAAGTACCATCATGGCAATGACCGCCTGTTCGGCCACGGCCCGGCTGCAATAATCCCCCAAATATCCGCAGGGGATATGAATCCCTGACTCCCGACAATAAGAAGCAAGGTGGTCGTATCCCTGGCTGCGCGTCAAAATCCCTTTTAGATGTGGCGCCCAAGAAGGGGGGATGCGCGATTGGGTGCGTATGCTGATCACCTTCGCCGGCGGGAAAGATTTGTTTTGCCCCTGCACTGTTTGGGCAATAAACTGCGCCTTCACATCTTTCGGCAAAAACCTCTTAATCGCCTCTTTTTCTTCCTCAAACATTTCATAAAATACAACGTCCAGCATAATCCTTCCCTCTCGTCTATATATTTCGACTTAAATCATACAAATAAATTGATGCCCCGGGGGCATGAAAGTCATCCAGCATTTTGCCTTCTTTGTTAAAATAATCCAACACTGCCCCCTCATACCCCTCCGGAAAATGCGAAAAAATAAGCCATGTCCTTTTGTTATAACGCATCTCATTCCAGGCGTTTTCCTGCAAGAAATCCTTTATTGTGTCGCCCCAGCGGAATTCGACAGCATAGCCCTCCCGATTATATAAATACCGCCCGAACGCAACGTGCCGCTCCAAATCAAAGGCGGGCGGGACCGGGACGCCGGCGGCGTATTCAACAATTATTCCCTCAAAAAAGGTTTGGATGTCTAAGCCATAATACCCGCGATAATACCCATAGGCATACTGAGCTGAATTATTCAAATAAACGGCATCATGCGGCTGATAATGTTCTTTAAAATGCCGCATAACGGGCCGCATCTCTTCGCGGGGATGCGAACGGATAAAAATATCCGCCGCATCCTTTAAGGGAAAAAAGAAAACACATCCCATCAACACAAATCTCAAAGCAACCGAGGACATCGGTAATTTCCCACCAACAAACGCCATGCCTTCGGCAATCAAAATCGCCAATGAGGGCACAAGAAACAACAAAAACCGGCCGGAAAAAGGATATTTGTGCACCGCAGCGGCCAACACAACAGCCAAAAGAGGCGAAATCAGCAAAAAACATTTTTCCTTGTCTTTTGAAAACAAAGAGGCGCTGCCCAAAAGAAACAAGCCCGCCGCTAAATACGGCCAAGAAAATCCCATTGTGCTGCTAAAAAGACTGGAAAAAGAATTTTTCAGCCAAATCAGGACTCCCCCTGCCCCTGCCGTCCAGGGCAAAAAGGCCCCCGCCCACATTTCGTATAAACTCTTATTCTGGCCTAGCTGGTTCCATTCGACAAAATAAAGCCCCAGGAAACTTAGCACCCAAAGATACGCCACCAACCCAAAGGAGGCGCATCTTGCATATTTCCTTCGCCTCAAATCAAATATCATCAGGGTCCCCAAGGCTCCCCCTAAAACAAATAGTGCGGCATAAGAAAACCATAAAGCCGCCGCGCCGGCAAAACCGAAAAAAATGATGCGCGAAGGGCTCATTTTCGTTTTTGACATATAATAGGCTAACAACAAAAGGACAACGGCGACAAAGACATCGCAAGAATACGGTTTCACCTCGCCCGCATAACGAATAAGAGGGCCGGCCAAGGCGAAGAGGGCCAAAGCCAACACCGCCCCCGAGGCGCTTGTGTATCTTTTGGCTAACATAAAAAATGAACATACGGCCGCGGCCGAGCATAAAAAAGGGAATGCCCGCAGGACAAGCTCATTGTTGCCCAAAAGCTGTATAGCCCCTTTTTCCAACATTAAAAACCCGATGGGGGCCGTCGGGGATGTTGGGTTGTAATCATAGCCGAGAAATATATCTTTAAAAGACCTTCGAATAATGGTCAAAACGAGCGCGGCCTCATCCAGCCACAGCGAAGGATTTTCCAGATAACATTTCAAGCGCAGCAGAAGACCTGCGGTGATTAGAAAAAAGAGGAGAATTGGCTTAGAATATCTCTTCATTCAAAAAATTATGGAATGTGTAAAGGGGGGACCGCGACGAAAAATCTCATCGCCAGGGTTACACATTTTGCTGAGGATAGTCTTGCTTTAAGAAGCTGGCCATCACCTCGTGCTCGATAAGGCCTTTTTCGAAAAGTTCTCTTAAGTTGTCCTTAAGGGTGTACATCCCTTGAGAGCGCCCTGTCTGCAGGACATTGCCCATCAGCGTATATTTCCCTTCCCGGATTAAATTCTTTATCGCTATGCTGTTCACCAGAAGTTCCGAGGCGAGCAGACGCCCCCCCCTCTGCCTTCTCGGCAATAAGACCTGAAATAATATACTCAAAAGACACGACGAGAGCTGTTGGCGAAGCCCCTGGGCGTGTTCGGGCGGGAAGAGATTGACTGACCGCTCGATGGCCGAGACCGTGCTGGGGGCATGGACCGTTGAGATCACGAGGTGCCCTGTTTCCGCGGCGCGCATCGCCGCCATCAGGCAGTCCGCGCTTAAAATCTCTCCCACGCAAATAACATCCGGATCCTGCCGTAAGGCGCGCTTGAGGGCTTCGGCATAGGAGCGCGTGTCACTGCCCAGCTCTCTTTGTTTAATAATGCCCTTCTGGCTTTTCAGCGTATATTCAATGGGGTCCTCTACCGTCACCACAACCCTCTCCTGCGTACGATTAATATAATCCACCATTGCCATCATGGTCGTTGTCTTGCCCGAGCCGGTTGTCCCTGCAATAAGAACGAGCCCTGATTTCTCATGACAAAGCTGCTCCAGGGTCTGCGCTGGCAGCCCCAGATCTTGAAAGCCTTTGATGGTCGTCGGGATGTTTCGCAAGACCGCTTCCACATACCCCCTCTGCCTATGCATATTCACCCGAAAGCGGGAATTAACGTCGGGAGAAAAGGCGAAATCCAATTCCTTGGTTTCCTCAAAATACGCGATCTGCTCGTTTATCAAAAGAGGATACAGCATGGCCTCCACCTGCCCCGGCTCGATAACATCGGCCGCCATCATCAAAATGCGGCCGTCTTTACGGACCATCGGCGGCCGGCCAATCGTCAGATGAATATCCGTCGCCCCCCCCTTAACGGCGCTATCCAGCAACAAATACAAATCCATCTTCTCCACGGCAGAGGCGATGGCGATCCTGTCTTCGGCTTTAAGGTCAAAGAAGGTGGCGCCGATCACATATTCTTCTTTATGGGCCAGGGCCTCCAGCGAGAGAACGCGCAATTTGCAGGAGACAGGCTTTTTTTGCGTCGGCAAAAATATGTCAATGGACAAGACCGCGCCGATAGGATAAATCTGGGGGGAATAAAAGGCGATGCCGTCCGCGCTTAAATCTCTGCTGGCGATCTCCTTGGCCTTGCCGGAGCGCTTTTCGTCATCAGCCTCCCAGCACAAAACAGGGATGCTGACTCTCCGACGGGGGACTTTTCTCTTTTCGGTAAAATCCATAAAAATTGCCTTCGGAGGCGCTTGGCGAACCTGTAAATCCTCGGACACCCAACCGCCGCCTCAACAGAACTGGGGGTATATGAGCAGAATTAGTTGAATTATACTACGCTTCCCATGTCTTATCAATCAATGAATCCGATTAATAAAAACGCCCTTCACCTCATTCAAAAACCCTCTTGCTCAATGGTGCCGGGCCCGAACGAAGCGAAGGGCGCATCCAACCGCAATGGGACAGCGC
>MHGQ01000038.1 GCA_001805645.1 Omnitrophica WOR_2 bacterium RIFCSPHIGHO2_02_FULL_50_17
ACCCTTGTCCCGGAAAAGACGGGCGTGCCTCCCAGGACATCTTTGGAACGCTGAATCAAAAGAGGTTTAATCATCATCTGCCTCCGTTTTTGTTATTAATATCCAGAGGCGTTACTGTTGGTGCCACGCTCAATCTCGCCCAGCCCGACACCGCCAGTAACGCCTCCTAAAAACTGCCTCCTAAAAACTCTTGACCTTTTTTTCATAGCTCGCCTGATCCCACCAAGAAGCTATGTGGACAACAGGCGGGTTTCCCTCAGCCGCATACGCCGCCGATCCCCAAGTAAAAATCGTTAACATCGAAAAGAAAATCAAGATATTAGCGTGTCGCATTCTACAACAAACTCCAAAGAATCAAATCAGCGTAAATCCCCAGACACATCCATGAACCTTAATCAATTTGGGTTACGGTGTGTGTCTGCTGATTCTTTTTATTCTTTCAGCAATTCTTGAAACCGCTTTTTGATTTCTTGCCTTCTAATTCTAAACTCCTGAGCTCTGAGATTTAATTCTTCGCTAGCCTTTGGGTCATCACCTGAATACCACCATGCGTTAAAATTTGCATCTAAATATTCGGAGCAAACAATCCAATTATAGAAATCCATTGCAATCTGGACTCTTTTGCTTATGTCGTGCCTGAATTTCTCATTAAGTCGAATGTAATCATCTTCAGTCTGCAGTTCGTTTTCGCATCCTTTAATATGTTCCAAAATTTCTTCTTTATTCCCATAAATTATTTCTACAACACGATCTTTTTTAATAAAATCTTCGAGCTTTTTCTCGAAATCATTTTTTCTATTCCGTAATTTATTAAAAATATTGGATCTTGATATAGTGATTTGCTTCTCCAGTCGAGACAAAATATAGGTAGGATTCTTAGATAGTCCTCTATATCCAAGCCACAATATAATCGAAATTATAAATACGATGATAACCAATGTCATTTCTTTACGATATTTTTCTTAATATCCAGAGGCGTTACTGTTGGTGCCACGCTCAATCTCGCCCAGCCCGACACCGCCAGTAACGCCTCCTAAAAACTCTAAAAACTCAGATAATCCCCTTCCCGGGCATACCATAACTTCACAATCTTTTGGGCCATAACATGACTCCCCCGTCAACGAATTGTCTTCCCCTCAAAATCTTTGAGTGATCTCATGTCGCTTTACTTCCTTGTTCGAGAACGTCCGCTTAAATTATCCGGAGGCGTTACTGCTGGTGCCACGCTCAATCTCGCCCAGCCCGACACCGCCAGTAACGCCTCCTAAAAACTCTTTCATTTTGGGGTTAGTATCATCTAATCGCAGCAGCATCGAATTCCCTCCAGATTTCTGTCTATCTCATCGCCAGGCCGCCGTCAACCTGGACGATCTGCCCGGTCATATACTGCGCGCCCTGGCTTAACAAAAATACCACGCAGTCGGCTACGTCCTGCGGCGTGCCTATCCTTTGCAAAGGGACGCGGTCGGCAATCTCTTTTTTCTGCTCGTCGGTAAAATGCGCGAGGATATCCGTTTCAATAAACCCCGGGGCGACCGCATTGACCCGGATCCCGTAGCTGGCTACTTCCTTGGCCAGCGCCTTGGTGAAGGCGTTCACGCCTCCCTTGGAAGCGGAATAGTTTGTCTGGCCGGGCAGGCCGATGATACCGCTCACCGAGGAGATATTGACGATATCCCCGCTTTTTTGTTTCATAAAGGTGACAATGCACGCCTTGGCCGCGTTGAACATGCCGCTTAAGTTGGTATCAAGCACCTGGTCCCAGTCCTCTTTGGACATCATCATCAGCGGCTTGTCGATGACGATACCGGCGTTGTTGATCAGGATATCAATGCGGCCGAAATCTTCCTTGACCCGCGCGATCCATTCTTTAACGTCCTCAAAATCCTTGATGTCAACGCAGGACGCCTTGCACCGCACGCCTTTAGCCTTGACCGCTTTTTCCAATTCTAGGGCCGCTTCGTGGCTTTTGCTGTAATTAAAGGCGATGTCGCAGCCGCACTCCGCCAGCGCCTCGATAATGGCTTTGCCGATGCCGCGCGACCCGCCCGTCACAATGGCTGTTTTTCCTTTCAATGAACTCATGGCTGACACCGCTCATTCAAAATATATCTTGCCAAAATATCCACCTCAATATTCACGCCATCCCCTTCTCTTTTCAACCCTAAGGTGGTGACCCGCAGGGTCAGAGGGATCAAGTAGACGGAGAAATAATCTTTTTTGACTTCGCCAACAGTGAGGCTGACACCATCTAAACAAACCGAACCCTTGGGGGCAATATATCTTCTTAACGTCTTAGGCAGCCTGACGCGAAGCTCTGTATAATTCGCCGCGCTGACCTTCGCTTCAACACGGCCCACCGCGTCGACGTGTCCGGCGACAAAATGCCCGCTGATACGCCCCCCCACTTTGAGGGCGCGTTCCAGATTGACCCTGTCGGCGGGCTTCAGCTTCCCCAACGATGTCTTCACAAGCGTCTCACGCATCAAATCAAACGTCAGGACGGGGGATGCCGCATCCGTCACCGTCAGACATACCCCGTCGACGGCGATGCTGTCTCCCTTCCGGACGCCTTTAAAAACTTTCCGTGCCCGCACCTTGAGAACCGACAGATTCTTCCGGTGATCTATCCTTTCGACAACCCCCGTCTCCTCCACGATCCCGTTAAACATAGCCTGTAATGAGGATATCCTCGCCGATTTTCTGGAGCGCAAGATTTTTCAGTCGAACAGCCCTGTTGACATTGACCGTGTTGATCCCGACAACCGCGCTGAGGGCGTTTTGATCGCCCATGATCTTGGGCGCCACATAAATGTGAAACTTGTCAATAACGCGCTGTTTTAAGGCCTGGCCGATGGTCTGCGCGCCGCCCTCCATTAGGATACTAACAATCCCCCGTTTCGCAAGTTCTTTCAAAAGCCATTTCAAATCCATGCGGTCATCCCTTTGCGGACAGACAAGGACATGGACCCCCCGCGCCCGGAAGGATTTTATTTTTCGCCAAGAGGCCTTCTTCGTTACCGCGAGAAAACAATTCATGGGCTTCACCTTTCGAAATAACCTTGCGTAAGGGGAAACCCTTAACGACGGATCTAAGACGACTTTCTTCAATTCTCTGGCTGTACTCTTGCCGTTCAATCCGGGATTGTCTTTGAGGACCGTATGAATGCCGACGCAAATCGCATCAAACTCATCCCTTAAGGCGTGCGCATAATCGCGCGCCTTAAGGGATGTGATCCATCGGGAATGACCGGCGGCGGTCGCGATCTTTCCGTCTAAGGTCTGCGCGCACTTGGCAACGACAAAAGGCCTCTTCGCCGTTATATATTTCCCAAAGGCCTCGTTCACCGCTAAGGCCTCTTCCTGCAATATCCCGACCCTTGTCTTAATGCCGGCGCGCCGCAGTTTCGCGATAGATTTACCGTTAGTCAAAGGATTGGGATCCTTCATGGCCATAATCACCTCTCGTATCCCCTGCCGGATAATCTGGTCCACACAAGGCGGTGTGCGGCCGTAATGAAAACAAGGCTCGAGGGTTACATAGAGCCGGGCCCCGCGGGCGCGGTCGCCGGCCTTCTTTAAAGCCGCAATCTCGGCGTGGTCACCGCCGCAGCGTCTGTGCCAGCCCTCGGCAATAATACGATTGCCTTTGACGAGCACAGCCCCCACCATAGGGTTGGGCGAGGTCTTGCCCTTCCCCTTAAGGGCAAGCTTCAAGGCTGTCTGCATGAAATACCGGTCTGACATTACATTAGGGTCCATGAACCCTTTCTTTCAATTTCTCGACCAATTCATAAGGAATCTTGACTTTCCCGACGAAGGTGTATCCCCGGAGGCTCCCGTGCGCATCCGATCCGCCGGTCATACACAACGCGTGTTTCTTCGCCAGATGTTCATAAAATTGAATCACATGAACCGCACAATTCGGATAATACACCTCAAGCCCTTGAAGGCCTTCCCGGACAAGACCAGGGATAATCTCGTCTCTATTCATTAACATGGGATGGGCCAGGACAGCCACGCCCCCTGCCTCGCGGATAAGACGGATGGCCTCGCCGGGTGTCTGCTTAAACTTAGGCGCATAGGCCGGGGCCCCTTCTGCCAAATACCGGTCAAACGCCCCTTTGATATCGCCGACAATTCCTTTTTTCTGAAGTATCATGGCCAAGTGGGGCCGCCCTAGGGCCTTGGTATTGGCCAAGGCGGCCACGTCTTCAAACCGAATGCCCTCAATCCCCAAACTTTCAAGCTTGGCGATCATCATCTTCATCCGTTCGGCCCTGACATTCTGTATCACCTTCAACCTGTCCCTCAACGGCTCATAAGCGCAGTCGAATAAATACCCCAGGATATGCACCTCCCGGCCGTTCATCTCGCAGGAGAGCTCGATCCCGGCAACCACCTCCAGATCGTATTTCTTCGCCTCCTCAAACGCGGGAGGAATCCCGTCGAGGATATCATGATCCGTAATCCCCACACAGCTTAAACCGTTTTGACGGGCCTGTTCGACAACTTCCTGAGGGGATAACGTGCTGTCGGAGTGAAGGGTATGGATGTGCAGATCGGCAAACCGTCTCATGGGATCCGGCCTTGCTCACCGCAAGGGGGGTTATCTGGAGGGACAATCTCCGTTTTATGGATCTTGTCCAATATGCCGTTGACAAATTTGCCGGATTCTAAATCGCCGTATTTCTTGGCCAGCTCTACGGCCTCATTGATGGTCACTTTGGGAGGGATGTCGTCGGCGTATAATAATTCGTATGTCCCCAGACGCAGGATATTGCGGTCAATCACAGCCATGCGTTTCAATTGCCAGTTGGTGGCATACTGGGATATCTTGGCGTCAATGGCCTCCAGATGAGCCTCGACCCCCGCAATCAAACGATTCGCAAACGCCCGAATATCTTCCTCCTGCCTGCTCGCCTCGCTGCGAAGCGGGCCGGCAGGCAGGGCGCCTCCAGCGCATTCGCTCCAAAATTGCTGGGCGGCGACCGAGATGACACGCCGCAGCATCTCGGCTTGATAGAGAATTTTTAACGCACATTCGCGGGCGAGAGTCCTTCTGCGCATCTATTCTGATTCCTTATCAAAATTTCTTTAATTCCAATGAACGGATTATCTTTAAATCTTTTTCAAGACCTCAATCATCTCAAGGGCGGCGGCGGCCGCATCCCTTCCCTTGTTATTTCCCTTCTCCTCAGAGCGTTTGTAAGCCTGATCCACGGTATCGGTGGCCAGGACGCCAAAAATCACAGGCTTGCCCGAAAGAAGCGAGACCTGGGCAATACCGTCGGCGGCGGCCCGGGCCACGAGGTCAAAATGAAACGTTTCTCCGCGAATCACAGCTCCCAGACAAATCACCGCCTGAACCTCTTTTTTTTTCGCTATCTCAAGGGCCGCAACCGGTATCTCAAAAGATCCCGGCACCCAGACTACCGTCACTTTATCTGTCGGGATACCCCGGCGGGCCAGCTCCTTAAGGCACCCTTTTAAAAGGCGCCTGGTAATAAAGTCATTGAACTTGGAGGCCACAATGCCTATTGTCTTGTTCCGCCTTTGTCTCTTGCCCTTGAACGTCTTCACCATGGCTCAACATCCAAAAGTATTTTAAAGTATATGGCCTAATTTATCTTTCTTGGCTTTGAGATAATCTTTGTTGATAGGATTATGGGGAATTTTCAGGGGAACGCGCTCCGCGACGAACAGGCCGTAACCTTCCAGACCGACAATCTTGCGGGGATTATTCGTTAACAGCCGAATTTGTTTGACACCTAGATCCACCAGGATTTGAGCCCCCAATCCGTAATGACGCAGATCCGGAGAAAACCCCAGGGCCTCGTTGGCCTCCACCGTATCCATGCCCTGATCCTGCAGATTATAGGCTTTGAGTTTGTTGACAAGGCCGATACCTCTTCCCTCCTGACGCATATAGACGATAATCCCTGACCCGTTTTTGCTGATCGTTTTAAGGGAGGCGTGAAGCTGCGCATTGCAATCACAGCGCAGCGAATGAAAGACATCCCCTGTCAGGCATTCCGACTGGACGCGCACCAGGACGGGGACGGATTCGTCAATCTTGCCCATGACAACGGCAATATGCACAAAATCATCCACCATCGATTGATACGCCATTACGGTAAATTCGCCGTATTCCGTCGGCAATCTTGTCTCCACCACGCGTTCAACGAGTTTTTCACACTTTCGGCGGTACTCGATCAGGCTGTCAATCGTGCATATTTTCAAATGATGTTTCCTGGAAAATTCAATCAGATTGGCGGTCCGCGCCATGGTCCCGTCTTCGTTCATGATCTCGCAGATCACACCTGAAGGGTATAACCCCGCCAGACGTGTCAAATCAACCGAGGCCTCCGTATGGCCGGCGCGCACCAGAACCCCGCCCTTAAGGGCCCTTAAGGGGAACAAATGACCCGGCGTAATTAAGTCCGATGGCTTGGATTGGGGATCAATAAGGGTGATGACGGTCTGGGCGCGGTCAGAGGCGGAGATGCCGGTTGTGATTCCCTTGGCGGCATCCACAGAAATCGTCCAGGCCGTATCGCATTTTTGGTGCCTGTGGTTGAGGTCTATCTTCATCGGATGGAGCTCCAGCTCTCTTAAACGGTTATCCTCCATCGGCACACAAATAAGGCCCCTGGCCTCTCTGGCCATGAAATTAATCTTTTCAGGGGTGATAAACTGGGCGGCGCACAGAATGTCCCCCTCGTTTTCACGGCTTTCATCGTCCATGACGATAATCATCTTCTCCTGTTTAAGATCAACCAAGACTTCTTCAATGGTGTTAAACATTCCCTCTCCCTCTCATTTTTTGCCACATTAATGGTGCTACTATATTCCGAATATTAATGCTTGTCAAGAAATTTGTCCCCGCCTATAATAGCTTCATGCGTTTGGAACAAAAAGTGGCTCAACGACTTATAGCGAATCGCAAAACACTGGCCATTGCCGAATCCTGCACCGGGGGCCTCGTGGTCAACCGTTTAACCAACGTTCCGGGAAGCTCACAGTTCTTGAAGTTAGGCATCATTGCCTACAGCAACGCAGCTAAAATCAAGCTTCTTGGAGTTCCCCAAACAGTCATCCGCCGCTATGGGGCCGTCAGCGAACAAACGGCCTTAGCCATGGCCAAGGCCGTACAAAGGATTCAGCGAACCGATTTCGGGGTTGGCATCACAGGCATTGCCGGCCCCACAGGGGCCACCCGGGCAAAACCCGTAGGTATTACCTATATCGCCATTCACACGAGACTAGAAACACTTTGCCTGCAATATCTTTTTAAAGGAAATCGCGCAGGGATAAAATCCCGGGCCGCGACACAGACACTGCGCCTTTTGGATGAATTTTTAGATTGATCCCAAAAGAAGGCGTTAAAAGATGAATAAGCTGCGCACATTCATTGCCATAGAACTGAGTGATGAGGTCAAACAGACAATCAAAGATATCGAGGATTCTCTCAAGGTCTTAGGCTGTGATATAAAATGGGTCAGACCTGAGATTGCCCACTTAACCCTTAAATTCCTAGGAGATGTCGACTTGGACACAATCGAGACAATCGGCCGGGCATTAAAAGAGTCGGTTCAGGGCCTGCCGCCCATTCAGACACAATTGACGCAATTAGGCATATTCCCCGATATCAGGCGCCCCCGCATCCTTTGGATCGGCCTCGATGACAAGGAAGGCCGCATCAAGCAGTTAGCTGAATCCGTCGAAACCGCGCTGGGAAGTATAGGATTTAAAAAAGAAGAAAGGGAGTTTAAGCCGCATATAACCATCGGCCGGCTGCGAAGCTCTAAAAATGCGATCCAGCTGGCCGAGGCAGTCAAAGGATTCTCTGGGCCTGCGGGAAGACGGCAATCGATTGATCATATCACCCTTTTTAAAAGCACATTGACGCCCGCAGGGCCTATTTATGAAGTTTTAAAAAAGTTTAGCGGGTCTCTCTAAGAAACCCCATGCCTTCTTTCACCAATTTTATGAAGTATGTATTTGTTATCCTCTCCTGGACAGTTGCGCTCTTTCTTGCGATCTCTCGCCGATCCCATATTGGCACTCAAGATCTGATTGTACAATTCCTTAATGGATTTTATATCCCCCATTATAATTTCTGTCCCGTCGGAAAGATTGCCGGTTGGAATATTATGTTGTGTGTCTATATTCTTATTTTCCTGTCTGCAGCCACCTTTGTTATCCTTAAAGTGATTTTCTGGAAATCCCGCGGCGATTTTCAACTTGCCCCCACGCTAAAACATCTGATGTTCCTATTCCTTGTTCTCGTTATCGCATTTCAAACCATA
>MHGQ01000039.1 GCA_001805645.1 Omnitrophica WOR_2 bacterium RIFCSPHIGHO2_02_FULL_50_17
CAAACAACAGGCGCGGCCTGAAAAATCCACGTCGTGGTGTCGCTGTAAACGTTCCCCTTCCTGAATAATTTCCCGATGTCATAATACGGCTGCAGCAAAGGCGGCCCCCGGCGCCCCGTCAGGAAAGCCTTGGTCTTCGCGACAAGCCCCGGCAGCAAAGGCGACAAAATCATAACTAAACTCACGTGCAATAAAATCCGGATTCCCACTGACCTTTTCCTCTCCCTAAGCCATCTTCCAAACCAGCAATATCAAAAGAAAAATAAAAATATAAAGCAAATACATCTGCGTATACCCGCATTGGATGACTTTTAATCTCGCGGATAAAAATTCAATGAACTGAAAGACAGGACGAAAGATAAAGTCCTCGGCGGCTTCCGTCACCTCTGAGGAAATTTTTCCTTCTTTCGGGAAATATCCTTCCGGCCTGTTCCCTTTGACGCGGTAACCCAGGACATTACGAAAAATTTCCAGCAGAGGCCGCGCGAACGACGCGGCCGTATACTGCATGCGGCTCGTCGGCATGGAATACCCGCAGCCCCAAGTCCGCGCGCGCTCAACAGGCAGGAATTTCATCGAAACCCTTTTGAATAAAATCAGCAGGGCTGTTATCCCAATCAAAACAGACAACACCGAAACCACCGTCAAAAGAGGAGCGATAATCGTCCTCTCGGTTATTGAGGAAATCTCTAAGAACGTCATCGCTGAGGCGGCTCCTAAAGAAAAAGACACCATGAGGCCGGGAAAAAGACCAACCCACAAACAGATCCCTCCCAGCGCGGCCATGGGAACGCGCATGAACCAAGAATTTTCCTTCACAAAAGCGGTATCTATCGAACGGCTGTTCCCAAGAAATATCGTCCCGAAAGCCTTAGCAAAACACGCCGCGGCCAAGCCCCCTATCAAAGCAAGCGAAATAACGGCTAAACCGCTGAAGACAAGGGCGCTCATTTTGAAGTGGAATATTCCCTCGAAGAGCGCCCGATAAATGAGCCACTCGCTGATAAAACCGTTAAAGAGCGGCAAACCGCAAATCGATAAAGAACCGACCAAGAATAAATGCCCCGTCCACGGAAGCTTTTTTAGAAGTCCTCCCAGCTGGTCGATCTCTCCCGTGCCCGTCGAGCGGATGAGCGACCCCGCGCTCAAGAATAAAAGTCCTTTAAAAACGGCGTGATTGAACACATGCAAAAGCGCGCCGGCATATCCGATCAAAGCCGCGAACTCATTGTGAGAGATCTGTCCCCAAAGACCGATCCCGAGGCCCAGGGTTATGATGCCGATATTCTCAATGCTGTGATACGCGAGCAATTTTTTGATCTCGTGCTGTCCCAAAGCGTAGAGGACACCCCCCACCCCCGAGATCATACCGACCAGAAGCAGGACCACCGCGCACCATTCGGGGAAACCCTTGACGATCAGGATGATCCTCATCAAACCGTAAATGCCCATCTTAATCATGACCCCCGACAGGACAGCCGAGATATGGCTCGGGGCCGCGGGATGGGCATGCGGCAGCCAGATATGCAAAGGGATAAACCCCGCTTTCACGCCAAACCCGATAACACCTAAAATAAAAAGCGCCCCCGCTAACGACAAGGGGAATGACGCGAGCGCCATTTGGTCAAAATTCATCGAGCCGGCGTGGCACCCCATCAAAAGAAACATGACCCACAGACAGAACGTGCCGGTGTGGGTGGCAATCAAATAAAGGTATCCGGCTTTGCGGACGGTTTCTTTCTCGTCATAGAACGTGATCAGAAAATACGAAGATAAGGCCATCATCTCCCAGGCGAACAAAAATAAAACAGCGTTCTTGGCTGTGACGACAAGCATCAAAGAAATAAACAAAATGTGATACAAGCTGTAATGGACGCCTAAATTCTTCTTCCCATCATCCCTCGAATAACCATAACCGTACGTACCGGCCCCCAGGAATAAGACCGTAATGGCCAATAAAAAGAAAGCGCTTAAGGGATCCATTCCGATATAAAATTCGCCCAACGGCATTCTAAAATTCAACCGGTAATCTATGGATACACGGCTGATGAGAACGCGAAGGGCGGATAGGACGCCTAAGACAGATCCTGTCATGAGCGAGATGAGAAAAATGCTTCCGCTGATTTTTCTCGACCGCCCCGTCCATGCCATACCAAAAGCGGAAACAGATAAAACAGACAAGCTGGATAGAAAAAAATCCATGCTTTACCTTTCTTCCTTCCCTGCATTCACAGCAGGGGTTATCTTGGACTCAAGCACTCTCATTTCAGCTAAAATTTCTTCGGGAGATGCTTTGAGATGCAAATATTCCTGCAATTGAGTATTCTGCAGACAAAACGCTAACCGGCTTAAAATAGCCAAATGTTTCTTCACGGAAGGACTTAAGAGGGTAAAGAGGATAAAAACCGGCTTCCCGTCCAAGGCCTTAAAATCTACCGGCTTTTTCAAGAAACACAAAGTGATGGAAGGATGATCCATATGCAAAACAACAGGATTACGGACGTGGGGAATGGCAATGCCATTGCCGATGGCTGTGGACATCATTTTTTCCCTGGCTATTAACATCTGCAAAAGAGACTTCTTGTTCAGCTTCTGTGCAAGAGGCAGGAGGTCAACGATGGACTTTAAAACTTCTCCTCGATTGCTGCCAGAAATATCATAATAAATATTGCCGGCTTTCAAGGCTTGATATAAAACGCTTGGGTTATGATTCTCTGTCTCCCCCAGCGTTAAGAGCTCCGGGGTCAGCTTAACTCTCTTCTCCAGCGCCCAATCCAGCAGTTCGATATAATTAAAACGATACTGTTCGTTCGCCTTGATACAAGGCATATCCTTCTTCTCAATCCACTTATTCACTGTCTGCTCGGTGACGGCGAAAATTCTAACAATATCATTGATGGTCAATTGCATGGCTGCCTGCTCTCCTTAAAGGTCTATAGGGTCCGCCTGAGGCGGACGGGGCACAATCCACAGTTGGCTGAATATTTTATCTTCAGTCAACGTCAAACATTGTTTAATAGGGATTGAAACGTTGGGATTTAAAATATTAAGCAGCGTTGTCTCCCTCCTCTAAGGAGGCCTGCTTATGCTGAGGGATAAGATGAATCATAAGCCGGATGGACTTTAGGATATCTTCCGCCTGACAGGGCTTGGTGATGTAATGGTCCGCCTCCAGCTCGTAGCCCGCTTTCATATCCTCCAGTTCTCTCTTGGCCGAAACAATGATGACCGGCTGCCACCGGCCCGAGGAAGGGCGCTCTCTTAACCGCCTTAATACCTCAAACCCGTTTTGCCTGGGCATGACAAGATCCAAGACAATCACATCCGGGGATTCCTGCTGAATCTTATCCCAGGCCTCCTGGCCGTCGCGGGCGGTTATGACGGTATACCCACAGGCCGAGACCTTCTTGGACATGATCTCTAAGACTTCCGGTTCATCCTCGGCCATCAGCACTTTGATCTGCGGCATATTGTCTGTCCTTATCAACGCGCGGACGAATAGTCTTTCAGGTGATAAGCAATCTGCGTCGAAGGCATCGCGTGCTTATCGATTTTGACCCCGCCTTTTGCGAAAAACTCGGTGGCCAGCGTGTCATGATAATCGGAGAAGACCACCACCCTTTTAATTCCGGCGGTAATGAGCGCCTTGGCGCAGGTGGTGCACGGCATATTGGTGACATAGGCCGTTGCCCCCTCCACGGAATGTCCCAGCTTCGCCGCCTGGACAAGCGCGTTCATCTCGGCATGGACGGTGCGCACGCAATGATTATCCACCAGCAGACATCCCGCGTCCTCACAGTGTTCATCCCCGGGGATCGAACCGTTATAACCCGTCGTGACCACGTTTTTATTCCTCACCAAAACACAACCGCAGTGCATCCGCGGGCAGGTGGCCCGCTCGGACGCCAGCATGGCAAGCTTCAAAAAATATTCATCCCAATCGGGGCGCTTGTTCATTACTTCTCCTCTCATCACTTTCCCTTCAATTTTTAGTGAAGCTGGTCTTGCGTTTATCCTATATCATATCAAAAAAAATATAACAAACAACCGCTAAACATTGCGCTAAACACTGAACCGGAAATAAATCACGTCCCCGTCTTTAACTTCGTAATCCTTCCCTTCCAGGGCCAAGAGCCCTTTTTCCTGGACGGCCTTGTAGGATCCCAGACGGATCAAATCGTCATACTTATACACCTCAGCCCGGATAAACCCCCGCTCAATATCCGAATGAATCTTGCCGGCGGCCTTGACCGCCTTGGTTCCTTTGGGGACGAGCCAGGCACGCGTCTCTTTGGGCCCGGCGGTAAAAAAACAGACCAAGCTCAGCAATTCTTGCCCTGCCTTCGCCAGGATGCCGAGGCCCGGGGTCGTAATCCCGCTCGCCTCATAATAAGACGCCCGCTCTTCCGACGGCAATTGCAGGATTTCGGCCTCCAGCTTGGTGCACAGCGCGATCACTTGGGCATTTTCCTGTTTGGCCCGTTCCTTCAAAGGGGCAAGCAATTCTTTGGGCGGCTCGCCCTCATCGGTATTGGCGACATACAACAGCGGTTTGGCCGTCAAAAACTGAAATTCGTTGACAAGCTCCATAGGCAGATTCAACGTCCGGGCCGATTTTCCTTGATCAAATCCCGCGATGGCCCCTTGCAAAAGCTCGACTTTTTTCTGCGCCTCTTTATCGCCGGACTTGGCCGGCTTGCTGTATTTCTCACAGGCCTTCTGCGCCTGCTGCAAATCCGCCAGCAACAGTTCGGTCTCGATGATGTCGGCGGCCTCCAGGGGGTCGATTTTCCCTAAGACATTGACCACATTCTCGTCGCTAAAACAGCGAATCACGTGGGCAATGGCATCGACCGAGCGGATATGCGAAAGAAATTTGTTCCCTAAGCCCTCGCCCTGGCTTGCCCCTTTGACCAGTCCCGCGATATCCACAAAACGGATGCCGTCCGGGGTGACCTTCTGGCTGTCAAACTCAGCGGCCAGGCGGGTCAGGCGCTCATCGGGCAGAGGGACAACACCCACATTCGGCTCGATGGTGGTGAATGGAAAATTTTCCGCCGCGGCTCCCGCGCCGGTTAAGGCGTTAAAAAGACTCGATTTACCGACATTGGGCAAACCGACGATTCCGATTTCCATAATGCTCCTTTAAACAGCTTAACGGCTGTTACTATTGATTATTCTTTTGTAATTACTCAGTTCCCCTCCCTCGGATGGGAGGGGTTAGGGGACCTCCCCCATCGAGGGGGAGGAAGAACTGAGTAGTTACATTCTTTTCAAAACGCGGCTGATACCGGCTTCAAACACTTCCTCCGGCGGCAGGAGGCTCACCACAATAAAGGCCTCGTCGTCAAAATCAAAGAAATATCCCGGATGAACAAAGACACGATCCTTCCGTAAAAATTTCAGAACCCATTCCTCTTCGCTCAGCGTCGGCGGGATTTTCAAGACCGCGTACCACCCGCCCTCAGGCTCAAAAAGCCGGCAAGGACCGCCGCGCGCCTTTTCTTTCAAAAACTGCAGATTGCGCTTCAGACGCGCCCTCATCCCGCCCTGGATTTGATCCTTCAAGGGCAGCCAACGCTCCAGAGAATTCTGGACAGGGGCGCTCACCGAAAGATACGTGTCGGCAATGATCTCCAGCCGCTCCCGCGCCGTCTTCACCAATGCCGCCGGCCCGCTCAAGATAATCCACGAAAGCTTCATCTGCGGCAGACCCAGTGTCTTGGACAAGCCCCCCAAAACAAAAGTCAGGACATCGCCATTATTGACCAAACTGACACCCTGCGCCGTCGGATCTAAGGGAAAATCCCCAAAGACCTCGTCGCAGATGATAGAGAGATTTCTCTCACGGCAAAGGGCGTTTAACCATTCCTTTTCTTTTTTTGCGACAAACGAACCCGTCGGATTATTGGGATTGACCAGGACAAGCGCCCTGGTGTCCGTTTGGATGTTTCTTCGGATCTGATCAAAATCCATGCCCCAGCGATCCGTATAGGTCAGGGTGTAAAAATCCAGATGGACATCATTGAGATCGCCCAAGAATTGAAAAAGCGGGTAACTCGGCCTCGGAAAAAGGACACGCTCCCCGGCGTTGACCAGCAGCCGGAACAAATAAGAGTACGCCTCGGACGTGCTCGATGTCAAAATGATATTTTCAACTGAAACATCAAATCCTTTGGCCATGTAATAACCCCCGACGGCCTCCCGCGCCCTCACCGATCCCTGCGGCAAAGGCTCATAACGGAGATTATCCTCGTTCCCCAAAGATTTAAGGATCATCTCATTTGGAAAAGCGAATCCGCAGCGCGTCGGATTGGATTCGGTAAGATCCAAGACAGCGGCACCGTCCCGGCGCAAGTCCTCCATCGCAACCGTGATGCGGTTAGACGACAACGGCCAATCGGTTCGCTTAGCAAACTTCACCACTCCACCCCCGCGACATGACTGGTTTCTAAAAACAATTTATTCAAATAAATATCTGATGTCCCTTTCTTGGCGGCCGTCCCCGCCCAAGCGCTTAATTTGAACTGATAACTTTCACAAACTCCGCCACAAAATGCAATTTTTGGTCAATATCGCCGTCTTCTGATTTAAACACTACCGGTGGATACGCCTTATTTTTTGGTAACAGTTCAACTCGAGTATTAAGCCCAATTGGACCCTTATGACTCTGATATCCTTTGATAGTATATGAACCTCCTGTAAATGGATCGGGTTCTCCTTGATATTGGAAAAGATATATTCTTCCCTGCCCTGAATATGGCCCACCGGGATTGGCTTTAAAAATGCAATAATCACCATCATTTATTGCGGGGATCATCGAGTCGCCCACGGCTCGGACAACAAAATGCTCATCATCGAATTTGCGCCCCGCATAAATCCATCGATTTTCTTTTATCTCCATGCCTCCCGCGAATTTTCCGCAAGCGGCGGCAAGCGTATAGATCGGCAGCCATTCTTCAGCATCTTCACCTTGCGGAATAACATCGCTGAATCGAAGATTGGAGTATAGACTCGTTTCCTGTTTTCCAGATCCTGACAACAACCCGGCAATGGTAGCGCTAAGACATATTTTTTCTGTCGGGACAATAACGTATCTCCAGGGTTTGACGATCCCATAGTTGCCGATATTTTTCGACACCAGTTCGCAATACTTCTCAGCCGTCTTCTTTTTCTCCTGCACATCCGGGTCATTGACCTCTTCCCCCGGTTTGACCTCAACCATCGCGATCTCATTCTTAAATTCAACGACAAAATCAGGCTCATACCGATTTTGGGAATCACCTGACGCGTCGCGCCAAAATAACCCATCGAATTGAGCAGGTGCCGGACGCAGCCAGTCTTCAACAGACCGATCCTTGTCAAGAAGATAGGCCAAACGCCCCTCGAATGAAGAATCGAACCGATACATGGAATGACACGCCTTCTTAAACCCGGTGTATACTTTTTCTCTTGGAAAGCGATCAAGCTGTGATTCCAGAGTCACCGGTTTCTCATCTAAACTCAGTGAAATATTGTACTGTTCTAAATATGGTTCCGGCTCACGGATGCCGGATTCAAGATAGCCGTCAGACACATATTTTTTATGTTCCAATATCTGATCGTATATTTCCACTGCGATCTGGCGGAAGTTATTTTCAACCATCATTTTGACGGCTCTTTCGTCGCTGACAAACGACTTGTAATGCGCGACCGCCTGGCCCGCAAGTTTGAGCAGCAATTCCTTTTGTTCACTCTCATAATCGACAAGAGGATAATCCGTGAGCGCGGCAATAATGGTATTCTCCGGACTTTGCTTTCGGCCTTCACCAAGGCTTGAAACCTTTGTCAGCTCTGTTTCCCTCGCCCCTTGTTGAATATTACCGAATAAATCTTTTTCTTCACTTCCCTGCATCCTCTCTTCGAGGATTGAAGCTTCGGTCGCGTACCGGCTTAGTCTTTTTGTGTTCAAATTAAAATCATCAACAATAAGCTCCCCATAGTGAGGGGTCAGCATCAACCGCGGGACAGGAATATTACGCACTTCCATCGACTGCCCGGAAACACGCCTGAC
>MHGQ01000040.1 GCA_001805645.1 Omnitrophica WOR_2 bacterium RIFCSPHIGHO2_02_FULL_50_17
CACTTACGAAAACTGATATCAATAAACAAAATACTCAAAACGCTAACCAATTGACTATGTTCAACTTATAATGGGACAGCTGTGATAAAATATAGTAATATTACGTAAGTTTCATCGCAGTTTACCGCATAGGCAGGGGGGATGTGAGATTTTAAAATATAATTGGCTGAACAATGGAGGATTGTATTATGGCTTTTTATAATTTAGAGGAGATTGTAAAACTTGTTATCGGGTGGGAAGAAAAGCTTTATGTCTTTTATGATATGATGGAAGAGTATCTTAAGGATGAGCGCTCGAGGCAGACGGCGGATTTGTTGCAGAAAAAACAGGTCAACGCCCTTGAGATGCTGCGCAGTATCAATCTGCAGGAGTATGCCCACGCCGAGTACGTGAAGAATATTCCTGATTATTTAAGCGAAGACATTATGCCTCACTTTGAGATTGCGGCTGATTCTTCGCCCAAGGAGGTCATGGAGACTATCTTGAGTTACGAGGAAAAATTGGAGGCGTTCTATACCCACCTGCGGGATGTGCTCACCTTTACCAAATCCAAAGATCTGTTCGATATGTTGATTCAATTCAAGATGGGTCAGATTAAAGAGATTAGGGCATGTATCGACAGCTGCGATTTGGCGATTTAGCACCGATTCTCTTTGCCATGGAGGTATGAGGCTAAGACTCTTTCCGGGACAGGGCAGGAAAGATAAAAAGGGCTACCATGGCTGTTGTGATAGTCCCAAAGACGATGGCCCCCCCGAAGCGCTGGGTAGGGGGAAATGAGGAGAAAAAGAAAATCGCAAAGCCGATGGAGACAATGGATATGGAGGTGACCACCGGCTCCCACATGATTTTACGCACGCGCGCCCAAGTTTTCCCCGTATTCCTGCATTTATGGCGTCCGCGCACGAGGCGGCGAAAGTTGTTCGTTATGTGAATCATGGCATCAATTCCCATGGAAATGGCGATGTTGGCCGCCGGCGCTGAGATCGTATCCAACGGAATCCCCAGAAGGCCTATGCCGCCTAAAATACACAACGGGATAAGGCCGATGCTTAATGTCATTGCCAATGAGATGCGCACGGAGCGCGATACAATAAGAGCCACTCCGGCAAAAAGAAGGATAAGCTGAGATAAGCCGAAGATGAGACTGGAGGCGACCAGTTTGGAAAGATGCCCCTGCAGGGCATAGATGCCGCCGACGAGGTGCGGTACAAAATGATGTTTACGGACGGTGTTTTTAATCTCTTCGATCACCTCAAGCCTGGGACCCGTGCGGCCCATCTCGTTCATACGCAGCAAAAACAATCCGTATTTCCTGTCCCGCGAGATGAAGCTGCGGGCAATCCGGTCGTATTGGGGTTCCTCCAGAACATCCAGATACCAGTCCCATACCAGAAAGAAGGAAAAGGGAAGACGCTTGCCTTCCGACATCAAGGTCGGCAGAGAGATAATGGTCCCCACATCCGGGTGCTCCTCCAAATCCTTTTGCAGTTTCCATAATTGACGATAGGTCTTGTTGGTGTTGAGGGTCTCTCCCGATTCGGTTTTTAGGACCAAGATGAGGGGGCTGCTGCCGCCGTTGCGGTCGATATATTCCAGCCCCTTCGTGATGTCGCTTTTTTTCGAGAAGTAGGAAATAAGACTCGGGTCCGTGTTCAGGTATTTCAGGCTCGGGAGAGTGATCACGATAAAGGCGATGATGAGGGTGATGATGAGGCGGTAGCGTTTTTCCACCACCTTAAATATCATCTGGTGGTAGTGTTTGACCGATCGGCTGGAGCGCAGATGTGTGCGGTCTTTGAGGCACAGAAAGGGTGGATACACGCTGTAGGCCACAAAAAAAGCGACTAAGGTCCCGATGGCGCCTGACATACCCAGCTCCCGTAAGGGTTTGGCCGGGACGAAAAGAAGGCTGAAGAATCCCATCAGTGTGGTGGCCATGCTCCAGAAAGAAGGCATAAGCGTTATGTGCATGGCCTTTTTGACGGCGGAATACTGGGATGTGCCCGCTTCGTTCTTGTGCAGGTTTTTCCAGTTGAAGGTCAGAAAGACGCAGTGCGAGATGGTCATCACGAAAACAATGGTGGCCAGGTTGGCCGTCAGGATGCCGATCTTAATGTGCAGCAGGTGCGTGATCATAAAGGTAAGCGCGCAGGTCTGCAGGCAGGCGGACATCATCCCTAAGAGGATGCGCCAGGAATGAAAGATAAAAAGAATGACGACCCCGAACAGAACGACGGCCAGGCTGCTGAAGATATGCAGGTCTCTGACCAGATAGCGGCGGATCATCTCCACCACGTAGGGGAATCCGGAAATCTCGATATGGAAATCCCCGTTTTGCATGACGGCGATCAGGTCTTCGATTTTGGGAACCAGATAGGGGCCGATATTTTCATCCACAATGACGATGACGTTGGTGGAACTTTCGTTGTCGGCAATCAAGAGGCGTTTCCAAAAGGGGCTGCGGATGGCGTCCTCGACGTTACGCGGGCCGTGGCTGACGCTTTTAACGCTGCTGACGGCATCAAAGCTCAATAAAAGCTCGCTGAGACGGCGGATCTTTTGTTCGTAGGCAGTCGAGTGGATGTCTCCGCGGACGCTGATGATAATCTGGCTGTCCTTGCGGGTAAAGAGATTGGAGATCTCGTGATCGGCCCTGTAATGGGGGTCTTCGCTGGAGAAGAAAAATTCCTGGTCCACATGTGGAGTGAGATCGACAAACCGCAGAAGGGCAAAAACGCAAAGGATGGTGAGGGTAAGAAAGACCCAAGTTTCTTTGGAAAAGAGATGAGTTTTGGGGGGCTGAGGGTTTGATGTCATAGGATTGAGCGGTCTTGCTTATTAAAGATAGGGCAATAAAGGGGTCTTGTCAATAACGGTTACCCCTTTTTGTAATCGATCTTAAGAGATGCGGCCGTTCTATGGGATGTTCTTCTCAAAGTTGCTTGACGTAATTCATAAACCCATTATAATGTGGTGGAACCATTACAGAATCAAGGGTTTTTAAGAAGAGTGATGCAATACTAACGATGTCAGAATTATCCATCCAATCCAGACAGGGAAGAAATATTCAAGAAATCATCGGTCAGAATGAGGAAAGGCGTATGAAGAGAAATCAGGTGACTATTGATGGCAATGAGGCCGCCAGTTATATTGCCTATAAAACCAATGAGGTGATTGCGATTTATCCCATCACCCCTTCTTCTCCCATGGGGGAAAAGGCGGATGAATGGGCGGCACACGGCGAGACGAATATTTGGGGAACAGTGCCTGTCGTCCAGGAGATGCAAAGCGAAGGCGGCGCCGCAGGGACCATTCACGGCGCCTTGCAGACAGGGGCGTTAGCAACTACCTTTACGGCCTCTCAGGGACTGCTTCTGATGATTCCCAATATGTATAAAATCGCCGGGGAATTGACGCCCACGGTATTTCATGTCGCGGCACGCTCGATTGCCGCCCAGGCTTTATCGATTTTTGGGGACCAATCCGATGTCATGGCCGCCCGCGCTACCGGGTTTGTGATTCTTGCCTCAAACTCTGTCCAGGAGGCCATGGATTTTGCCCTCATCGCCCAGGCCGCAACCCTGGAATCGCGCCTCCCCTTCCTGCATTTTTTTGACGGTTTTCGCACCTCCCATGAAATCGCTAAAGTTGAACAACTCACTGAAGATGACATCCGGTTTATGATCAATGAGGATTTGGTGCTGGCGCACCGGGCGCGCGCCTTGTCGCCGGATCACCCGGTAGTGCGCGGAACCTCCCAGAATCCGGATGTCTTCTTTCAGGCCAGAGAGAGTGTGAATCCTTATTACAATGCCTGCCCGGAGATTGTCCAGAAGACTATGGATAAGTTTGCCCCATTGACGGGCCGTTCCTATCATTTATTTGATTACTATGGGCCCAAGGATGCGGAGCGGATTATCGTGATTATGGGCTCCGGGGCCGAGGCCTGCCAAGATACCGTGGATAGGCTGGAGAAAAAGGGGGAAAAGGTCGGTGTCCTGAAGGTGCGGCTATACCGTCCGTTTTCTGTTAAGCATTTTATCCAAGCCCTTCCGGCGACAACAAAAGTCCTGGCGGTATTGGACCGCACCAAGGAACCCGGCAGCGCCGGCGAGCCCTTATATCTGGATGTCGTTAATGCGGTCTTTGAAACCGCCTCTGAGAAGAGGTTTAAGGCGTTGCCGGCTATCATCGGCGGCCGTTATGGGTTATCCTCCAAGGAATTTACGCCGGCGATGATTAAAGGCATTTTTGACGAGATGAAGAAAAAAGAGCCTAAGAATCATTTCACGATCGGGATTAACGACGATTTGTCCAAAACCAGCCTGGACTATGATGAGAGTTTCACCATTGAGAGCGAGGCCGGGGTGCGGGCCATTTTTTACGGGCTGGGCTCCGACGGGACAGTGAGCGCCAATAAAAGCTCGATTAAGATTATCGGCGAACACACCCCCCATTATGCGCAAGGGTATTTTGTGTATGATTCCAAGAAGGCCGGATCTGTAACTGTCTCCCATTTGAGGTTTGGCCCCAAAGTTATTCATTCTACCTATCTGGTCAGCCGGGCGAACTTTGTCGGATGCCATTCGTTTGGATTTATAGAGAAATACGACGTCTTAGAAAAGCTCGATGAGGGGGGCATATTTTTATTGAACAGTCCCTTTGGGCCGCAGGAAGTCTGGGATAAACTCACTCGGGATGTTCAGGCGCAGATTATTAAGAAAAGGGTCCAGTTTTATGTGATTGATGCGTATCAGGCGGCCCATGAGACAGGGATGGGCGTGCGCATCAACACCATCATGCAGACGTGTTTTTTTGCCATCTCCGGCGTGCTTCCACGGGAGGAGGCTGTTGAAGCCATTAAGGATTCCATTCGAAGATCTTACGGCAAGGCCGGCGAGGAGGTCGTTCAGAAGAATTTCTATGCGGTTGACCATGCCCTGGAACATCTGCATAAAGTCCAGGTGCCGGATCATGTGACAAGTTCTGTAGAGAGGCCGCCGGTCGTTTCCGAGGATGCCCCTGATTTTGTTAAGAACGTAACCGCCAGGATGCTGGCCCAGTGCGGCGATCAGATCCCCGTCAGCGCCCTGCCGGCGGACGGCACGTATCCTGTGGGGACGACCCAGTGGGAGAAACGCAACATTACCCAGGAGATTCCCGTATGGGATGAGAATATCTGCATCCAGTGCGGCAAGTGCGTGGCGGTCTGTCCTCATACAGTCATCCGCACGAAGGTCTATGATCCCGAATGTCTTAAGCAAGCGCCGGCCGCTTTTAAGGCCGTGGATGCCAAAGACAGGGAATTGGCAGGATTGAAATACACAATTCAGGTAGCCCCTGAGGATTGTACAGGGTGCGCCATTTGTGTCGATGTCTGCCCTGTCAAGAACAAGTCAGAGACACGGTTCAAGGCCATCAATATGATGCCTCAGCCGCCGATTAAAGAACAGGAGCGCAAGAATTGGGAATTCTTTCTTAACTTGCCGGAGATAGACCGGCAGAAGGTTAAACACACGACCATCCGCGGGATCCAGAGCCTTGAGCCGCTCTTTGAGTTTTCCGGCGCCTGTGCGGGCTGCGGCGAGACCCCATATATTAAAATTATGACACAGCTTTTTGGCGACCGCGCTGTTGTGGCGAATGCGACGGGGTGTTCCTCCATTTACGGCGGGAACCTGCCCACGACCCCCTGGACCAAGAACAAGGATGGCCGCGGGCCGGCATGGTCGAATTCCCTGTTTGAGGACAATGCGGAGTTTGGGCTGGGATTCCGTCTCACCATCAATAAACAAAAAGAATTTGCCTGCGAACTTTTGAAAAAAATGGAAGCCATCGTTGGGACCGAGCTTGTGCAGGCCTTGATTGCGACTCCACAGAAAGATGAGGCCGATATCTTTGAACAGCGTAAGCGGGTGGCTGTCTTGAAAGAGAAATTAAAAGGGCAGGAGACAAAAGAGGCCAAACAACTCTTGAGTGTGGCGGATATGCTTGTCAAAAAGAGCGTGTGGATTATCGGCGGCGACGGCTGGGCCTATGATATCGGTTTCGGCGGATTGGATCATGTGCTGGCCTCGGGCTATGATGTGAATATCCTCGTTTTAGATACGGAGGTGTACTCTAATACGGGCGGACAGTCCTCGAAGGCCACTCCCCGGGCGGCCGTGGCCAAATTTGCCACGTCGGGGAAGGCTTTCCCCAAGAAGGATTTGGCGCGTATGGCCATGACCTACGGCCATGTGTATGTGGCCAATGTGGCCTTGGGGGCCAAGGATGAGCATACCCTGCGTGCCTTTATTGAGGCGGAACATTACGAAGGGCCTTCCCTTATTATCGCCTACAGTTCCTGCATCGCCCACGGGATCAATATGACCGAGTCTGTGCAGGATCAGAAAGCCGCTGTGCTGACCGGATACTGGCCGTTGTTCCGCTTCAATCCGGACCTTGCCAAAGAGGGGAAAAATCCCTTCGTCCTGGATTCTTCGGCGCCGCAGGTGCCGTTCAAAGACTATACATACCGGCAGAATCGTTTCCAGATATTAGCCAAGACGCAGCCCCAAAGGGCTAAGGAGCTTCTCAACCTCGCCCAAAAAGATATCTATGAGCGCTGGGCGATTTACGAGAAGATGGCGTCACCACCACCGCCTGCGCAGAGCAACCAGCCTCAATAGGAGGGGATCGGCAAGGGATGGACCTGACCACACAATATATGGGATTGAAACTGAAAAATCCTTTGGTCGCGGCCGCCTCTCCTTTGTCCCACCACCTTGATAATTACAAGAGAATGGAAGACGCCGGCATCGCGGCCGTCGTGAATGGGTCGATTTTTGAGGAACAGATTGCGTTGGAGGCCTTTAATGTCCATGAGTTTTCCCTTCAGGGGACGGATAGTTTTGCCGAGTCGCTTACCTTTACGCCGGAGCAGTCCACCTATACCTTCGGTCCCGAAGAATACCTCGAACATATCCGCGCGGCGAAAAGCGCGGTGGATATCCCGGTTATCGCCAGTTTAAACGGCCATACCGTGGGCGGCTGGACCGATTATGCCAAACAGATTCAGGAGGCCGGGGCGGACGCCCTGGAGTTAAATATTTATTTTATTGCGACGGATATGGACAAGACCGGCAGCGAGGTTGAGAACACTTATGTGGAGATTTTAAAGGCGGTCAAATCTATCGTCACGATCCCTGTGGCTGTCAAAATCGGGCCGTATTTCAGCAGCATGGCTCATATGGCCAAACGCCTGGAAGAGGCCGGCGCCGATGCCCTCGTCCTATTCAACCGATTCTATCAGCCGGATATCGATCTCGAAAATTTGGAAGTGGTGCCCAATCTGTTGTTAAGCACCTCCTATGAGATGCGTCTGCCGCTTCGATGGATTGCGATTCTCTACGGGAAATTGCAGATCAGCCTGGCGGCCACGAGCGGTATTCATTGTGCCCAGGATGCGTTGAAGATGCTTATGGCCGGCGCCGATGCGACGATGCTGTGCTCTGTCTTGTTTGACGAGGGGATAGAATATGCCGCTGTTATCTTGAAACAGATGCAGGAATGGATGGAAAGGGAAGGGTATGAATCTGTCCGGCAGATGAAAGGCAGCATGAGTCAGAAATCCTGCGAAAATCCCCAGGTCTTTGAACGGGCCAACTATATGAGAGTTTTGAAGAGTTTTCATGCAGGTTAAAAGAAGGAGGGGCATCGTGGCAGAGGAAAAGATTCTGGTTGTGGATGATGAAAAGGATGTGGTGGACCTTCTTGAGAAAAGGCTCTCGGCGGAGAATTTCGAGGTCATCAGGGCATCGACGGGCCGGGAGGCGATGGAGAGAACGCGAAAGGCGCGGCCCCATTTGATTCTGATGGACATTGTCCTGCCCGATATGGAGGGGTCTGAGGCCGTGCGCCAGCTTGCCGAGGATCCCTTGACCAAAGATATTCCTGTCCTTTTTTTGTCCGGCATTATTTCCAAGGAAGAGGAGCTTGCTCAGCCTCAAATCAATGTCGGCGGCCGTCTTTATAAGGCGATCAGCAAACCGTTTGCCTTTGAAGAGCTCTTGGGGGAAATCCGAAAAGTTCTGGGATAGAAAACGAGTTAACCAATCGGAGGGTTCTATGGAGCCTATCTATTTTCGCCTGCATCCCCTTGTCGTTCATTTCCCCATTGCCTTGTTCGTCAGCGCCGTCATCCTGGAGACGGCGGCCTTGATTTTGCGCAAAGAGAGTTTCCATCAAGCAGCCATTTATATCTATGTCTTAGCCGCCGTCATGGCTCCTCTGGCCGTTTATACGGGACTGGAGGAGGTTGAACACGAACATATTAAGCATCCGGTGGCGGACCTGCACCGTAATCTGGCCTTAGGGGTGATGTGGACAGCCTTCGCTTCGCTGCCGCTTTTAAGGGTTGTCTACAAACGTTTCGCGAAATATTTTAGGCTCGCCTTCATGATTTTTCTTCTTCTCCTTGCCGGTTTGGTGGCGTTAACGGCTTACAACGGCGGCCGCCTGGTTTACGAATACGGCATTGGCGTAGAACTATAAAACCTCGAGGACAGGATCTGATGGAGAATATCCCCGATATGACCAGACGTATCCGCGATGAGCGGCAGAGCGAAGAAAGATTGCAGACCCGGCAGAAACGGGAGGTATTAAAAGGTTTGGACAGGCATAAGACCGAATTTGTCTCGGCAGTCTCCCACGAGTTAAGGACGCCGCTTTCTATCATCAAGCAATTGCTTATGCTCCTCTATGAGGAAACCCTAGGGCCTCTTAATGACAAGCAGCGAGAGGTCCTGGTCAAAATGCGGCATAATGTGGAGCGTTTGAAGGACATGATTGATAAATTGCTGGATGTCTCCAGGATCGAGAGAGGGAAACTGAAGCTGCATTATTCCCTTGTCAGTCTCCATGAGTTGCTGGGCGATTCCGAGGATTATTTTAAAGAGTCGGCCCAAGAGAAGGGAATTATTCTAAAATATCATTTTCCCAAGGAAGAGGTCAATATCTTTGTCGATGCCGAGAGGGTTTATCAGGTCATTTCGAATCTTATTAACAACGCCATCAAATTTACCGATCCCAATGGAAAGATTCGGGTAGAAGTGAAGGTTTTGGAGGCGAAAATTCGGATAGGGGTATTTGATACGGGGATCGGTATTGCCGAATCGGATATCCCTAAGATTTTTAATAAATTTACGCAGGTCTCAACGAGGCAGGATGCGGCTAAAAAAGGGGTGGGACTGGGGCTTGCCATCGCCAAGGAGCTGGTAGACCGCCACGGCGGGGAGATCTGGGCGGAATCCCAGCTAGGGGTAGGAAGCCGATTCTATTTTACCTTGCCGCGATTTTATACCGCCGACCTTTTAACCGGCCGTCTTAAGGAGAGCGTTAATGCATTCCTGCGCCAGAAGATACCGGTCCATTTGATCAACCTTTTGATTGTTAATTATGAGAAATTTAAGGAGCGCATTACCGTTGCCCCCCATAAGATGGCGGGGGACATCAAAGGGATTATCGATGCTTCTTTTAAGGAATTTTTCGGCGCAGGAAACGGGAAACGCCAGTTATTTATTGCCGATATGCACAGCGGCAAATACAGCCTCATCTTCCCGGCGACCGCCCAGGAAAAGGTCGACGGCTTTTGCGATCTTTTAAGCGAGAAGATAAAATCCTATTTCATTACTCATAAGATAGAGAATGTTTTCATTGCCCTCGGGATATTGTCTTATCCTCCGCAGTCCTCTTTGCAGGCAGGTCCCCTGTTTTCGGCCAACCTGAATATCAAAGAAATTTATATCGGCGCTGAGATGAGGCGGTATAGGAGGATTCAGTATAAAACAAGTGTTGAGGTGGTCTCCCCCAAGGAGGCGCGGGAGTCATGCCAGAGTCTGGACATCTCGCAAGGGGGATTGTGTTTCATCAGCCGGCGCTCTTTCAAGACGGATGCGAAGATTGCGGTCAATTTTTTTCTTCTTAAGAAGAAAAAGGTCATTCTGGCGAAAGGGCGGGTGACTTGGATGAGTCTCATGGATCGTTTTCCTCAAGACCTGACGGATAAATATAAACTGGGCTTGGAGTTTCTGCCTCTTAAGGACAGAGACAGGAAACTTCTTTTGCAGGAATTGGAGCTGTATTATGAATAAAAAATGTATTCTCGTTATAGACGATGAGCAGGACATGCTCTATGCGGTCAAATTGCAGCTTGAGGCCTGCCATTATAAGGTCTTGACGGCGCAGGACGGCCAGGAGGGGTTGAACATCGCCCGGAAGGAAGCGCCTGATCTTGTGATATTGGACCTCATGCTGCCTAAATTGGATGGTTATAAAGTATGCCGTCTGCTAAAATTTGATAAAAAATACAGCGCCATCCCTATTATTATGTTTACCGCGCGGGCTCAACAGGAAGATGAAAAGCTTGGCTATGAGGTCGGCGCCAATGCTTATATAACTAAACCTTTTGATCCCAAGAAACTGCTGGGAAAAATTAAAGAGCTTTTAGGCGAGACATCTTGAGAAATTCTTATATAAGACGGGAGGGGCCTGCATGGATACCAAGCATATAGCACGACGGCAGCGCGAGGTGATTGATCTTTTGCTGAAGCAGGGGGTCATCACTGCTGAGATGCTGGAAAAGGCCAAGGAAGAGGCCGGCCGTACAGGTCTGAGCATCGACCGTGCCCTGGAAAAGCTGGGTTTTATTTTGATTGAAGATATTGTGAAAATCCAGGCGGATGCCCTGGGTCTTCCTTATATGGATTTATCGGATTATGTCGTTGATAAAGAGATTATTAAATTGGTGCCGGAGAAGATTGCCAAGAAATATAACGCCGTGCCGCTTTTTAAGATTGGCAATGCCCTGACTGTCGGGATGCTGGACCCGCAGGATATTATGGCCATCGATCAGATCCGCCGGGTAAGCCAGCTTGATTTCATTGAGCCTGTTTTGGTATCGGAGAAGGGCATCCAGAGGATTATGGATACCTGTTATGGGGCCAGCAAATCCGTTGAAGATATCATCAAATCTATTGATGAGGGGCGCCTGGCGGAAGGCGTCTCCTCCGAAATCGGCGGTCAAATGGATGAGGCCCCCATTATCAAATTGGTCAATAATATTATCCTTCAGGCCGTCCGGGAGAGGGTGTCTGATATCCATGTCGAACCTGAGGAAGAGAGCGTCAGGGTTCGCTGCCGCGTCGATGGGATATTAAGGGAGACGATTCTTTTGCCGAAAAAACTGCAAAGCGCCGTGATCTCAAGGATTAAGATATTGTCCCGGCTGGATATCGCTGAGGGTCGAAAACCGCAGGATGGGCGGATTCGGTTAAAGATCGAGAATAAAAACTTGGATATCCGCGTCTCCACATTCCCGACGGTTCACGGGGAGAATGTGGTCATGCGTTTGCTGGATAAATCTTCGCTTTTGCTGGGGCTTGAAGACGCAGGGTTGTCCGGCAGGGATCTGGTCAGTTTCCAGGAGCTTATCCGGCATCCCAACGGGATTATCCTCGTCACCGGTCCTACGGGAAGCGGTAAGACGACGACCCTGTATTCCGCGCTTACAATTATCAATTCCATAGAAAAAAACATCATTACCATCGAGGATCCGGTGGAATATGAGATTCCTTTAATCCGGCAGACACAAATCAATCCGCTGGCAGGGATCACCTTTGCGACGGGCTTAAGAGGCATCTTAAGGCAGGATCCGGATATCATCATGGTCGGCGAAATCCGGGACAAGGAAACGGCGGATGTAGCCATTCAGGCGGCGCTCACGGGCCATTTGGTTTTTTCGACACTGCATACCAACGATGCCACTTCGGCCTTGACACGGTTGATAGATATGGGCGTTGAGCCTTTTTTGATTTCGAGTTCCATCGTGGGGATTCTCGCCCAGCGGCTGGTCCGCCTCATTTGCGATAAATGCAAAGAGGAATATCAGCCTTCCAAGGATGTCGTAAAAAGCGTCGGCTTGAAGCCGGGGGCAAAATGTTTCCGTGGACGGGGGAAGGGATGCAAAAAATGCAAAGAAAGCGGTTATTCCGGCCGCATGGGAATATTTGAACTGCTCGTTGTTCATGATGAGATAAGAGGCATGGTGGAGGAACGCCGCTCCGCTGATGAAATTAAGAAAAAAGCTGTGGAATCGGGGATGGCGTCCTTGCGCCAGGACGGCTTGATGAAAGCGCAGAAAGGGTTGACGACTCTTGAGGAAGTGCTGCGCGTGACGGAAATGGAATAAGGAGATTCTCTTTGGGCACGTATCAATACAAGGCAAGGGATAAAGCGGGGAAGCCTGTGGAGGGTATTATGGCTGCGGATTCAGATAAAACCGTAGCCGGCAAACTGGAAGAGATGGGGTATATCCCTCTTACCATTGCCCCGGTAAAAGCAGAGCAACAAATCAGGAGATTTTTCAGTAGATTTAAGGGAGTTAAATATTCCGATTTGAATATGTTTACGCGGCTGCTTTTTACTTTACAGAAGGCCGGTCTTCCCATTTTGTCCAGCCTTAATGCCCTCGGGGAACAAATGACGAACAAAACCTTAAAGGAGACGATTGGGCATGTCGCGCGTGATGTTGAAGCCGGTTCGCCCCTGTCTTCTGCCATGGAAAGGTACCCCCATATTTTCAGCGGCTTATATATTAGTATGGTTCGCTCCGGTGAAGCCTCGGGCCGGTTGCCCGAGATACTGGAGCGGCTGGCTGTCTTGGGCGAGCATGATGAAAAAGTGCGTTCGCAGGTTAAATCCGCCATGAAGTACCCTGTGATTATTGTCACGGGGATGATTATCGGATTTCTGGTATTGGTGACTTTGGTCATTCCCCGGTTTGAAGCCCTCTATAGCCAGTTTACGACGGCCTTGCCCTTGCCCACACGGATTCTCTTGGGCGTCAATTTTCTGGTTAGCCGTCTCTGGTGGCTGCTCATTGCCTTCGTCTGGGGCGCTATTTTTCTGATCAAAAAAATGATTCATACCCAGAGAGGAACATTCTGGTGGGATAACATCAAGCTGAAACTGCCTATTTTCGGGCCGTTACTGCTTAAGCTGATTATGGCGCGATTTTGCCGTATTACAGCCACCTTGATGAGCAGCGGTGTCCCTATCCTTCAAATTTTGGATCTTGTCTCGGAGACGGTCGGCAATGCGATTGTGGCCGGGGCCATCGAGGCGATTAAAAAAAGCGTGAATGAGGGAAGCGGCATGCTCGGGCCCATGAGGGAAAGCGGTCTTTTCCCGGCGGTGGTCACGCAGATGGTGGCTGCCGGCGAAGAGACAGGCAAGCTGGATGACCTGCTGCTGCATATCGCTGATTATTATGATTCGGAAATAGGGTATACTATCGACAACTTTGTTTCTTTAATTGAGCCGATTTTGATTTTTGTCTTAGGGGTCGGGGTCCTCTTCATGGCCCTGGGCGTTTTTTTGCCGATGTGGAGTTTGATGGATCTCTTTAAGTAAAAAAAGTTTATCCATTTATTGCAATCGTATTATATTTAATTATAATAAAAGAAAATAAGCGTCCAGAGCGGTTACAAGACTTTACATTGACAATTTTAGGGTATCATGTTATATTTAATTCAGCACAAAATACGAAATAGAGAGATTATTGAAAAGGGTAAACTGCCTGTAAAGGCAGGGCACAAAGCTATCAGGGTCCCGCCTCTTGTAAGACAAGAGGCGGGACAGCCAGCTGCCGATAATCTTAAGAGCTTAGCCTGTTCCTGCTTTTAAGGAACGGGCTTTTTTAATAGAAACCCCAATAAATATTAACCCTACAATGGGAAAAGGGAGGAGAAAGATGAAACTTAGGAAAAAGACGTCGGGTTTTACGTTGATTGAGCTCATCATGGTCATTGTCATCCTGGGCATTTTAGCAGCGGTGGCCATCCCGAGATTTTTTAATCTATCGACGGATGCCAACCGAGCTGCGCGAGAGGGTGTGGTGGGTGGTATTCGCGCTGGAATCCAGACCTATATGGCCGGTGAGAGTGCCAATACCAATCATGCCTGGCCAACTGATTTAGACGGTCTTGGGGTGGCAACTTGTGGAGCTGGTACCGCTGCTTGTTTTGATGATGTCTTGGCACAAGGCGGTGTTGTTACAACGGATTGGCAAAAGTCAGCTAATGGTGCAAGCATTGATACATATCAGTTTAATCCGTCAAGTACCACTTATACGTATAATAATGCGAATGGTCAATTTAATTAACTTGAGTTTGGCAAGTTTTTTCTTGGAATTGGAATTCCCCTCCCCCGACGGGAGGGGATGAGGGGAGGGTGAAGATTAAATTGTCACCCCCACCTTCCCTCCCCCGTCGATGGGGAGGAATCAGGGTCAAAAAAGCGCCAAACTTAAATAAAGTTTTATATTGAGAGAAGCCGACCATAAGGATGTCCTTTCATAAAAGAGGCGTTACCCTTGTTACCTCTGTCATCCTCATTGTTTTTGCCTCCGTTTCTGTTTTAAGTACCACGACCTTTATCGTTCAGAGATTTTCTCAAAACCGCGCCAAATCGCGCCGCACCCAATCTCTTTACCTTGCCCAGGCCGGCGCTCATAATGCCTTGTATAATTTCCGCTACAACGACACAGTTGCCAACGGTTATTTTAGTCTGGGACAGACGAATGTGGATACGGAGAATTATTTCATAGTGGGCGGCACCGATGCGGATATGCTGATGGTCGATACCTCCCAGTCCTATCTGGGCGGGGCATTGACGCAAGGCGAGTGTCAGGCCCTCGGACAGGCCTGTACGGATACCTGCAATGCGACGAGGGATGCCTGCCGGGCCCAGTGCGATGCGGACCGGGACGCCTGCCGGGCCCAGGCCGACGCCAACTGGCAGGCCTGCAGGAACGCCTGTCCCGGCGGACCATCGGGAGCAACATGCCGCGCCAATTGCGATACTATCCGAAATGCGGAACGGGCATTATGCGATGCTATACGTACGGCCTGCCGGCAGGACTGCGATACGGCACGGCAAAATTGCAGAGATGATTGTTCGGCTCAGCAAGATGCCTGTATTGACGCGACAAAATTGATCAATGTCTTTATTCAGAACGCGACGAATTCCCGGACGGTTACCATCGACCGTATGATTGTCAGTTGGCAGAACGCCCGGAATCTGGTAGAAATCGTCATTGACGGCACCTTTGTCTGGTCTGGAAGTTTATCCTCGCCTGCGGACGCGAATCTCAGTCCTAATTTTACCTTGGATACGCTGCCGACGTATTATTCTCTCGATTATCTGCGTTTTGACGGCAGTATGGCGGGCGCTACGGTCAATGTCCAGTTCGTCATGACGGACGGCTCCACGCAGGATGTGGCATTTTTCCCGGCCTCGAATAATTTTAACTTTACCGTGAAATCGACCGGTAAAACGACGGGGTCAAATGTGTATAGGACCTTCGAGGCACGGTATAATGCATTAACCGGGAAGGTGGTTGATTACGGCGAAATTAATGTTGAAATCACACCCTAGAGGCTTCACCCTCATCGAATTGGTGATGACGATGATTATCGTCAGCATCGTTTCCATCCCTTTGTCTTTATTGATAGGTGCTCATATAGAAAGCGTTTTTCTCTCGGAAAGGGATGTCATGGCGGAAAACCTGGCCTGCCATGAGATGGAAAAAGTCAACAATATGACGTATGCCAATATTGCAACGGCCAGTTTTTCCAATTATGAAGGCTACGCCTACGACCTGACCAGGACGGTTACCTATGTCCAGGGCGACGGGGCAAGCGTCGAGAGTTTAAAAAAGATTCAAGTGGAAGTCAAAAAGGCCGGCGAGACGAATGTCATCACCCGTTCGGTAACTTATCTTGCGAAGAATGTCGCTTATGGCATATAATGTCCGATGGACAACGACCGAGGGCCAAAGATTAAAGACCGGAGTCTATAGTCTATGGTCTATAGTCCATGGTCATAAGAGGGCATTCACCCTTGTTGAGCTGATTATGGTGATTACCATCTTGGGGATTCTTTCACTTTCAGGGACGCCCCTCATGTTTTATTTAATCAAGAATTCGGTATTTATACCGAACAAATTGAACATGGACATGCTGGCCTCGGATGCCCTGGATATCCTCATCGACGGCGATAATCAGGCCGGGGGCTTGCGTTTTAGCAAGTCCATAACTGCCATTCAAGATTATCAGGTAACTTTTATCGATGAGGATAGTCAGAGCGTTATCTGCCGCCTGGATACCGTAACGAATAAACTTTATCGTTCCGTAAACGGCGGGGCCGAGGCCCTGGTCCCTTATTACGCGGCTCCGTCGGCCATCAGTATCAGCGGTAAAAACAATAAGTTATTTACGTATTATGACGCCAATGAGGCCGTGACGGCTGTCCCGGCGGATGTCCGCCGGATCAGTATCACGCTTATTGCCAAAACGGGAAGCGGTTCCTATGACAACTGGCAAGGACAGTCGGAGGCGAGCACCTCCATAGCCGTCAAGAAATACCAGTAACATGAAACCGAAAAAACCCAAGGTTCACAAATCCAAGGGCATAAAGCCCCCTTTCAAGAAATCTCCCAAGACGGCTCTCCGTGCCTCAAAAAAAGCAGAGATACCTCTTGCGCCTAAGCCTGTTCGGGGCAGTCCAGCCGCGGGGGAAAGGGTCAAACCGGCCCGTTTCCTTTGGCTTAAAAAATTTTTTGCGCGTGCCCGTCCGCGCCGTCCTCTTCCCATCACAGAGAGAATCAAGAAAGAGTTCTTATCTTTTTCCCGGCTTTTTAAAAAGAAGCTGGAGAGGTTTCTCGTGGTGAATTTTGACCCGACGATAACAGAAGTCCTTTATGTGGAGCCACTGGCGGATAAGTTAAGGCTTCTGGCCTATGATGTTCAAAAGTTGCCTTCTTCCGACAAAGAGAATAAAGAAGAGGCCGTTTTTCATTTTATAGAAGGATTCCTTAAGCAAAATGCCATTGTCGACAGGGATGTGATTATCAGTATCTCGGATGCGGATTCGATATTTGTCAAGGACCTTATCCTTCCGGTGATGTCCGAAGAAGAAATTCTCAAGGCGGCCAAGTGGCAGCTGAAAGATGATGTGCTCTTTGACTTGGAGAAGGCCTCGATAGACTGGCGGGCATTGGAAGAGTTTGCGGGCGAAGACGGCGTCAAGGGAGTAAGGACAATATTTATTGTTGCGAACGATGAGGTTGTGAACCGCTATCTCTCTATGATCCAGAAATGCCAGCTTGATCCTTTATGCGTGACGACGGGGGCGTTTAACTACACGCATATCCTCGAAAAGCTGCCTGAAACTCCTAAGGCGGTTGCGATATTGGATGTGGGACATACGGAATCCACCTTCGGCATCTATATGGATAATAAGCTGAATTTTGTCCGGCGGCTGCCAATATCATGGGAAAAGTTAATGCAGTCTTTGACAAAGGTTTTGGTCTCAGACGGGGGCGTGACACAATTTACGTACGAGGAGGCAGAAGAGATCACGCGAACCGTTGGCATCCCCGAAAATGTCACGGAGACCGTTCGAGGGAACGTTCATGCCAGCCATCTCATGTCTCTCATGCGGCCTCTTTTGGAGACCTTGGTCAGAGAAATCAAGTTTTCGCTGGATTATTTTGCTATGAATTTTGAGAAGGAGCGTCCCTCTTTGCTTTATATTACAGGGGATAGTTCGAATCTGAAGAATCTGGACAAATACTTGAGCAAGGAATTTTCTATGAATGTGTCGTATTTGTCGCTCCCCTCTTATGTGGATACGGCGGTATTGGAAGAAAAAGAGATTGAGAGGGAGGATCGAAACAAGATCATTAATGCGATAGGGGCGGCGTTGGGGGGCCTGCGTGCCATCAATTTGCTTCCCTTTGATATCAAGGCCAAAAAATTGGAGGTTGTGGAAAAGGCTTTCCTGCGGTTCGTCTCCATTGTTATGGGGGCTATCCTGCTTTTTTCTTTGTTTGTCATGCAATTTCAAGTCCATAATTATCAGAACAGGATCAGGAGCGCGCAGATTCATCTGAAGACCATGGAGGATGTCAAAAATTTGATCCAGAAGGTTAAGGAAAAAGAGGGCTTGGTGACTGCCATTGAAGGCAATAGAGTCCCTGTAGAGGGTCTCTTAAAGACCATAAGCGCGGCAATCCCGGATGAAATCGTTTTAGATATATTGGAATTTAATCCGCACGAACATCGGCTTATGTTAAAAGGAACGGTCTTGGCAGGAGGGGAGGCCGCCGAGGCGGCTTTATCGAATTTTCTACAGAAACTGGAGAGCTCTTTATTTTTTACAGAAGCGAGTTTTGTTTCCTCCCAGAGAAGCGGCGTGGATTATAAATTTGAGATTAAGTGCGATGTCTTTCATTAATATGAAAAAGCTCAAGAGAATCAGCCGATCCCAGAAAAGAATCATCATCGTCAGTATGGCTGTCCTTGTGGTATTTTTGGCCGTTTGGGGGGGCATGTATGTGCCCACCCAAGAGTGGATCGATCGGCTCAAGAAAGACCTGGATGGTATTGAGCGGCAGATTAGGGAGATAGAGGCGATGATCACAGACGGCAAGGAAATGGGGGAGGGGATCAGGCTGTTGGAAGGGCGCTACCAGCAATTGATCTCAAAATTCCCCTCCAGGGAAGAGACGGCGTTAACCAGTCTTTTTGATCTCGCCTCCAGGGTGAATATGGAGATTATTACCATTAGATCGCAAGTGAAGAGGTTATGCAGACAGCCGGTGACGACAGAGGGCAAGAGTTGTTACGAGGTCCCCCTTTCTCTTGAATTAAGAGGAAGCTATCAGGGGTTAGTCGAATATATTGGACTTTTGAGGGAATCCTTGCCGGCATTTATCACATTTGAGAAAATAAATATTTATCCAGGGAAATCGGGTACGTCGGAATTGAGTATTTCGTTAGAAATACAATTGTATCTGCTGGCTTAAATGGCGTTAAACAAAAAAGACAAAATTCAAATTGGGGTGACGACGGTTTTGGTCGTTGTGCTGGTGTTTTTTGTTGTGCGCGGCTTTGGGAAGCGGCCTGCAAAATCATCTTTTAAAGCCCTCCCCAAGTTTCCGCAGGTCCAGCCTATTTCTCCTCCAGGGGCACAGGCGCCAACGACGATTGCCAAGTTAAAAGAAGAGACACGCGCCTTGGAGCTGAGGAGGGATCCGTTTTTTAAGCAGGTTGTGGCTTCCTCGGTGCGGGGCGGCCCTTCTTTGAGCGGCATTGCCTGGGATGAAGGGGATCCAACGGCCATTATTAACGGCCGTATTGCGCACAGAGGCGATAGTGTGGACGGTTATGTCGTTGTTGATATCCAAAAGGACAGGGTGGTCTTGAGCGACGGGACGCAGGATCTTGAGCTTAAATGGGTGGGAGAATAAATATATAATGAAAATCGATCCAGCGGACCATAAGACAAGGATTGAAAAATCGATATTGATTGTCGACGACGATCCGGAGGTGTTGAAATCTTTGGAGTCCAGGCTGAGGGGCGCTTCTTACCGGACAAAATGCGCCATGAACGGCAAAGAGGCGGTGGGGGCATTTATCCAGTTCTTCTATGACGATCCGTTCGACGTGATTCTTCTGGACATCGGTTTGCCGGATATGAACGGCTGCGAGATCCTCAAATTAATCCGGCAGGAGGAAGAATTAAGAGGTGTGAATTGCGGGGAAGGGGTGGCCGTTATTATGCAGACGGGATTAAAAGAACCCTGGATGGACGCCTTTCATAAAGGCTGCGACGATTATATCATCAAACCGTATTCCTTTCAGGATCTGCTCAATAAAATCGAAGAGAGAATACGGGGAAGAAGTAAGGACGGGAAGATATAGTGTTTATAGCCGCCCAGCCGCGGAATCGGCCTGTTTTATCAAATTTTTTAACTCCTCAATATAATCCTCCTCAATCTCCCCGCCAAGGTGGCGCGTCACAAGCGCATCCAGGAAAGCCCCTTTGAAATTCCCCTGCTTCTTGCAGACCTTCGAGCGTTGAAGGTAGGCTTCCGCGGTGAAGGAGTTGATTTGTATCGTCCGTGTATAACCCTCACGCGCTTTGTCCAATTCATTCGTCTGATAATAAATTTCTGATTTCTTCAGGTGTGCGCCGATATGCCTGGGGTCCATTTCCAGGACTCTGTTATAATCCGCCAAAGCCAGTGCATATTTTTCCAGATGCCGATAAGCCACGGCCCTGTTATAGTAAATCTCCAAGGCCTGCGGTCGCAGAGCCAGCGCCCGTGTGTAATCGTCGACAGCCGGCGCGTACTGATGTTCTTTAAGATAGAAATTCCCCCGGTCGAAATAGACATCCGCGTATCGGGGGTCGATCTCAAGAGCTTGGTTAAAATCCTGCAATGCCAGAGGACCTTGATTGTTCTGGCTATACGCCACCGCCCTGAAGTAATAGGCCTGGGCCCGGCGCGGATTGATCTCCAATGTCCTGGTAAAATCGGCTACGGCACGGTCATATCGATGTGTCAAGCCGTAGACATGGCCTCTGACTAGATATAATTCGCTGTCATCCGGACGAATATCCATGGCCTTATTATATTCAGATAACGCATCCTCAAATTGGCGGCGTATTTGATAGATGTCTCCTTTGCCGATATGAGCCTGAGCAGATCGGGGGTTATGGAGAAGGGCATTGTTATAATGCCACAAAGCGGAATCATATTCTTTCCGGTCGTGAAGATCCCTTGCTTTTTGGCAATGCCTTCGGGCACGTTCCAGCTTGATTTCTCCGGCTTCGCGATAATCGGCGTCGGCCAATTCCACCTCACCTGTCGTCGTATACGCATCGCCTCTGTTAACATAGGCTATCGTGAGGGCGGGGGAATATTTGATTACATAATTCCATAAGGTAATGCTATCCTTCCAAATTTTGGCTTGGAAATATGTTTTGAGGGCCAGACTCGCCATAATGACCGCCAAGCCCAAGAAGATTATATTGCCGATAAGAGCGGTTTTTCTTCTTATGGAATCTCCTGCTATTTTATCGCCCAGGATACCTAAAGATATACATATCCCGAGACTTGGCAGATACATAAATCGGTCAGCGACGATGGTGATATCCGCGGCGTTGTCATACCTCCATAGAAAAAAGGCGGATGCGAAATAGTATAAGAAGGCGAAGATAAACCACCGGTTTCTTCTCAAACGGACGATGCCATAGATCATTAGCAGCAAGACGACACATGCCAGGGCATAGGAGGGGTTGGAAAGGGCGATCGGCCTGGGCAGCTGATAGAGAGGAACAAAGAGGAAAGGCAATAAAAATTTTTGGATATAGAAAGTCGATGTCCATGTCCATATCAGGAAGGCCTCCGCAAAATTTTGACCTGGGACACGGATATGCTGCAGATACGTTATCAATATGATAGGAGTCATCATGACGCCGTAGGGGAGTTTTTCGAACAAGACTCCCCAAGTCAGTTTACGATCATGCAGCCAATCGCACACAAACAGAATCAGAGGCAGACTCAGGGCCATGGGTTTGGCCAACAGGCTTAATAAGCCAAACAAAATTGTTAACAGGTATGAAGAACCCTTCCCCCGCTGAAGATAGGTCAGGTAACTGTTTAATGCCAGCATATAGAAAAAGGCATAGAGGACATCTTTACGCTCCGTAATCCAGGCAACCGATTCCACGTGCATGGGGTGAATACCGAACAATAAGGCGGCAAGGGCTGCAACACGCGCTGTTAATTGCAGCCGTAAGGCAAAACGGAAAACCAACGCTGTGACGGCTAAGTGGATCAGTAAATTGGTAAGATGGTACACGAAAGGATTGAATCCAAAGAAACGGTGTTCGATGGAGAAGGAGAGAATCGTTAGGGGGACATAGATTTTGCTGGTGCTGGTTGTGAATATTTCCCGCAGGGGGGGGCCGTCCCCCGAGCGGACCGAAGGGTTCTCATAAACATGCTTTTGATCATCCCAGTTTGTAAAGTCGTTGTTAAGAACAGGACTAAAGGCGATACCCGTAATAATAAGAACGTACGCCAGAGGAAAGATAAGAGGATACGGATGATTCTTAAACCCTTCGGTATTTTTTCTTCTCTCTGACATCAAGGAGTATTTAAAAGGAAGATTCTCGCAAGGGGGACAAGCCCCGATGGTAGACTTTAGGACAATTGTAAAACGACTCAATATAACATGCGTCCATTTATCCCGCAACAATTAAAACAAGGGAATGGCAAAGGAATAAAAAGTTTACTGCAATTTCTTCCAATCTATGTAAAATGAAATTCGGGTGTGGCCGAGTTTAAATTAGGTGACGGTGAAAGTCTTGACTAACGCACTTAATGAATAGAGGTCGTTGGATATGATGGGGGGAGGTCTGTCGGTGTTGGGCGAGCAACGATTGCCGGGGAGGACGGTTTCCGTTCTTCTGGGGCTTCTTGTCTTTTGGACATACGGGGGAGTCCTGTCTCATTCATTTATGATTGACGATTATGGACTCTTTCTGGAGAATCCCCGCCGGCAAGATATCGGCCACATTTTTTCCTACCTCGTTCCTGATCAGGATTCGTCCTTGGGAGGGCGGGACGGCATTTGGGGCGCCGAATACCGGCCCCTCTCGTTTATCCTGCCGCTTTTGGAATATCGAATTTTCCGGGAGGATCCTTCCGGTTATCATATGGTCAATTTGGCGTTGTTTTATCTCGTCAGCCTGGGGATTGAGGCGATGGTCAGCCGTTTGGTCCGTGACCGTGAGGTTGGGTTCTGGACAGCCGTTTTTTTCATCATCCATCCCCTCAATGGGATGTTGGCCAATTATATTACGGCCAGCGTTTTGGCTGTCGGGCTTTTGGCCCAGATGGGCAGTGTGATGGTTTTTCTTAAAAGTTGTAGGGGCACAAGGCGCTGGGGGCTTCAAGGAGTCAGCGTCCTTTTGTTTGGCGTGTCTCTTCTATGCCATGAGGCCGCCGTGATGCTGCCTGTTTATTTGATGGCTGTGATGATTTGGCAAATGCGCCTGCGGCCCGTAGAGGCTTGGCGGAGGGTTCTGCCGTTTTTGATGTTGCTTGTCCTCTACCTGATTTTTCGCTGGGAACACGCCGGACTGAAGAGTGTGTTATGGGATAAAATTTTTATGTATGAGAATCTAAGCGGCATGGTGTATGGGGCAACATTTGTTAAACTCGTGTTATGGTATCTGGAAAAGTTTTTGACACTGGATGGGATTGTGCTGATTTGGGCCACTCCCTTGGTGCGGGAGGGGGCGGGGGGGTGGCTGGCTATGGGGATTCTTCTGATGGCGATCGTGACGTATGGCCTATGGCGCAAAGGAAAGGGGGATGCGCTGGGGGCATGGGTTTGGTTTCTCCTGGGTCTTGTTCCCGTGATGGGGGGATGTATCTTCACTCCATCGGCAGGGTTTATCATTGAACCCCACTGGCTGTTTTTCTCTTCCTTAGGGCTTTTTGCCGGTATGGCTCTGTTGATGCGGCGAATCATCCGCCGGAAAATACACGCCGTCGTCGGCACGGTGGCATTGGCGGTGTGTGTGTTGGCCCTGTGGTCAGCCTCGCAATTTTATAATACCCTCTGGGGTGACGAGAAGGCTTATTGTCGTTATTGGATGAGGGAGGCCCCGGGATATCGCAGCGCCCGGTTTTATCTGGCGTCCAGTTATCTGAGGGGCGGCGATTTTGCAAAGGCGAGGGGGTGGTTTCAGCAGGCCTTGGCGGGACAGAAAAGCGATTGGCAGATTTATGCGAATTTGGGGGACATGGCCTCGGCCCAGGAAGATTTGAGTGCAGCCCGCCGATATTATGAAATGGCCCTGGCGTGGCACCCTCACTCTTCGACCGTTTTTAATAATTTGGGGGTGGTGGTTATGAAGGGTGGTGACCTCGCCGGGGCTGAAGTGTTTTTTCAGGAGGCCCTGCGTCTCAATGGAATCCTCCTGGAACCGCGGTTGAACCTTGCGCTGGTCTATGAAAGGCGCGCAGACAAAGAGCGGGCCCTTCATTTGTATGAGGAGGCCGAAAGAATGGATCCTGATCATGTGGATGTCCTGGGATCATTGACGCGGATCTATTTGAACGAGGGCAAAAGGCCTCAGGCCCGGCGGATGGCGGAACGATTCCTTCGTCTTGTCCGTGATGAAAAAGCGCTTGTATCCCTGGGCAGCCTCTTGGCTTCCCAGCGGCAGGATCAGTTGGCGCTGAGGTATTTTGCCAAAGCCGTCCGACGGAATCCTCGTTACCTCCCGTCATACCAGGAGATGGGAAAGGTTTTGGCCAATGCCGGCCGTTTCTCGGAGGCTATCGCGGTATGGGAGGATGGATTAAGGATTCATCCAGAGTCGGCAGTGTTGCGGCATTTGATTCAGGAGGCGCAGTTCCTCCAGGCGACGGGGGAATGAAGAACCTTTGCCGCGGGGCACTCACCCCGCATGTTTTTTGCCGGGGACGCTTGTCTCGCCTCAGCGTGAGTAGAAAGCCACGGGATATGAAATCCTGCAGGCAAATGAGCTCCCTGCAAATTGAAAGTTGTGCTTTCGCAAGAGGCGGATGGATAAGGGGATGACGGCAAAAGAATTGGCAACGTTATTCGGTGTTTGGGATACTGCCGTTCTCAATTGGGAGATTGGGGGCAAGATGCCAACGGGGGATAGCTTGGAAAAAATGAAAGGATTTCTTGAAATTTAGAAAAATTGTTGACATAAAACATTCGAAGTGTATACTGATGAATGTATGAAGACTCAAGAAATATCAAACAAAGAACTAGAGGCTCTTCGAGAGATTCGTAATTCCCTCATGCATAGGGGAAGAATTCCATCCATCCGCGAACTAATGGCTTCCTTAGGTTACCGATCACCACGCTCCGCCGCAGTTATCTACGAAAATTTGATTGAAAAAGGCGCTCTGCGCCGCAAACGAGACGGCAACTTGCAGCTTGTCAACGGCATTGCCGATGAGTCAGTCCGTGCGCAGACGGTCGGTGTGCCGTTGGTAGGGAACATTTCCTGCGGCGTTCCGGTATTGGCAGAAGAGAATATTGAGGCTATGATTCCGG